>CAZFOA010000209.1:0-6363 GCA_964520205.1 uncultured Verrucomicrobiota bacterium
CTTGACGCCGCCGCCCGTGGGAACCGAGCTGACCACGTTCCATGAGGTGACGCTGTTCAGATTGCAACACTCAGAGGCGGTGCTGCCCCATTCGTCACAATAGAACTCGTAGCCGCCGCTCGAATAGGTCCCCCACTGGCTGCAGGAGGTCCACACGTAAGCATCCGCTGCAAATGGCAGGGAGGCCGCCGCACCTACGATCGCGAGTAGTCCGATCTTCGATACTGATTTCATGTTAGTAGTTGTTGTGCTTTCTTCCTCCCTGGAGAGACAAGGGGATGTTGGGAATTGCCGGCTCCCACGAAGGAAGAATCTCGCAGGAGTCGTAGGGATGATTTCAATGCTGCCATCCGCACGGATGGGATTAGCACGATATTTGCCATCCACATAATCGAAATCATATCCTCGAATGAAACCTTGCCTAGTAGCCAAAGTTAGCTACCCCCATACCTAAAATTAACTACCGTTGATGTTCACTGGGAGTCAGCGCAGAGTGGAGTGGGTGTATTTGGCGACGGCCTGCGCGCGGGATCGGACATGAAGTTTCTCGTAAATGCGACGGATATGGGTGCAAACCGTGTGGACGCTGATGGAGAGAGAATTGGCAATTTCCTTGTAGTAATCGCCGCGGGCCAACAGCTCGAGGATGGCCCGTTCGCGCGGGGTAAGCCCATGATTTTCGTGAGTTTCCGGCTGAGGCTGATGAAACGACTGCACCATTTTTCGCGCAATGTGGCTGGTCATGGGGGATCCGCCTTCATGCACCAGTTGGAGTGAAGCGATCAGCTCTCCGTATCCGGTTTCCTTAAGCAGATAGCCGCTCGCGCCGGCGGACAATGCGTCGAAAATGTGATCGCTGTCCGCGTAAACCGTCAGCATCAGAAACTGGGTGGAAGGAATCATCGGCTTGAGCCGGCGCACACACTCGATGCCGCTCAATCCGGGCAGGTTGATATCCACCAGCAGAATGCCCGGTTGGTCGTGCGGCAACCGCTCGAGGGCGCTTTCGGCGCTGTCACACGCGCTCAGACAGCGGAATCCTTTCGCGTGGTTGATCCAATCCGTCAGGATTTGCCGGACCGGCGCGTCGTCTTCAATGATGGAAACCGTGATGCTCATTCTGGTGGTCGTCTTTTACCATAACCCCGAAGCTGTCGGGAGTCCCCAGTTTTGATTATATTTCGACGGGCCGGACCGAGGCCTGATTTGAGCCACGCCGAGGTGGCTGCCGGACCCTGGCGCGCGCCGGCATTGCCGTTGCCGGCGGAGGATGCGGAGCGGTTCATGGCGAAATCACCTCGCGCCGGTTGGTTTGTCCAGGCGGCTGCTCAAGCATGACAACAAATTTCACTTTGGTTCCCTGCCCCTGCGCGCTCTGAATTTCGCAGCGCCCGCTGATGTCGGTGAATCGCCGGCGCATGTTTGCCAATCCGTTTCCGGTCACCCGCCGGTCCGAACCCGCCGGCGGTCGGTCCGGCGCCGTTCCCGGGACGAATCCGCTTCCGTTGTCCTCGATGGTCAAGGCGAACGAGGCCGGTTCCAGCTTCAGGGAAATCCGCACCTCCGACGCGCCAGCGTGCTTGACCGCGTTGTGCAGCGCCTCCTTGAAAGCCAAAAATAAGTTGTGCCGCACATCGGCAGTCAGCACCCGCGCCGGTAATTCCAGCGGGAGATCGATCTGGCAACGAATGCCGGCGGCTTTCAGAAAATTCTGTCCATACTGCTCGAGGTACACCGCCAGGCTCTCCAGGGTATCGTGCCGTGGATTGATGGCCCAGACGACCTCCCCCATCGCCCGGGTCAACTCGCGCGCGGTGTCGTGGATCTGATCCAGGCAACCGGAAATCTGCCGCGAGTTGTGCATGCCATTCCGGGCCGATTCACTGAGCATGGTGATCCGGGTCAAGCTGGCTCCCAAATCATCATGAATGTCATTGGCGATGCGGGCGCGTTCATTCTCGACGGCTCTCTGGCGCTCGATCTGTTCGAGCTTGCGGCGCATGCGGCGGCGCGCATCAAGCCACACCGCGCCCCCGCTGGCGGCGATAATCAGGCCGCCTGCCAGCGCGCGGAACCACCATGTGTGCCAGAAATGCGGCAGCAGCGTGAACGCCAGCACCGCCCCTTCCTCGTTCCA
The DNA here is from genome assembly GCA_964520205.1 of uncultured Verrucomicrobiota bacterium. GTDB lineage: Bacteria > Verrucomicrobiota > Verrucomicrobiia > Limisphaerales > BOG-1460 > CAZFOA01. Next base: position 2,138 of record CAZFOA010000209.1, read on the forward strand.
TACCCCATCATTGTTGCATGCAATGACCTGAAACGTGTAGTTGCCCGGCGGAACATAGCCCAAGTCAGCGGTTCGATCCATGCCGGCGTCCACCCAGTCCGGATCCAACCCGGTCAGACGGTACTTGAAGCGCACTTTTTCCGGCGCGACAAAACTCAGGCCGGTAAACTGGAATTCAACCCGGTGCCGGCCCGGCGCTATTTGAAACTGCGATGCGGGCGCGGTGTTTGCGTCCATCGCCTGGTCATCGACGAGCAACCGCTCGATGACCACCGGAGGAACCAATGTGTTGGTCGTGACCTTGCCCGGATCCACAGCCACCAGTCCTTTGCTCGTCGGAAACCACAGCCTCCCGTCCCCCGTCCGGCAGGCGGCGGGCTGGAATCCACCCGAACATTCCAGCGTTGGCAAACCGTCACTCAGCCCATACGTCAGGCATTGAAACCGGTTTATTTGGCCGTCCGCGCAACGGTTGAGTTCGGCTTTGTCCACTCTCAGGATGCCGCCATGGGAACTGATCCAGTAGTAGCCCCGGCCATCGTCTTCGAGATCGCAAATTGTGTCGTTCGCCAATCCCTGTTTCCTCGTGATCACAACGAAGCGGCCATCCTTGAACCGGTTCAGCCCTCCCAAGGTTCCAATCCAAAGTGTCCCGTCGTTGTCGAGGTGGAGACATTGCACGAAATCACTCGACAGCCCGTCGCTGCGGCGAAACTGGCGCAGCGATCCCGGCTGGATTCGAACCAGTCCGCCGCCAGACAGACCCAACCACCGCGTGCCATCCGGCGCTTCGATCACCGCGCGCACGTCCGGCAACGCAACCTCCGGCTCGCGGGCCAGCCACGTGATCCGGCCCGCCTCATATCGCATCAAACCAATGCCGGTGCCGATGAGCAATCCTCCCTTGGGCAAGGCCGACAGCGCGGGTATCGGCGCGTCAAAATTCTTTAAATCCGGCAGCACTTCGAATCGGGACCCGTTCCACCCCATTAAACTGCCACCCCAGGTCCCGGCCCAGGTCCGGCCTTGCACGTCCGGCAGAACCGACCAGACATAGCGGTGCCGCAGGCCGGCACTTTCATCAAAGTTGGTCCAAATGCCATCGTGAAAACGGTACAAACCGGCGCCTTCGGTGCCCACCCACAACGCGCCATCAGAACCGCTGGCGACGGAAAGGACTGCGCGCCCCTGCCAGAGATCGGGCGGCCCCAGGGTGGAAATATTTCCAGCGCGCAACATGGCCAGGCCGCTGTTGCCCGTTCCCGCCCACAAATTGCCTTCGCGGTCTTCGCAAAGAGACGTGATCCAGTCTTCCGGAAATCCGTTGGTATGGCACAACTGCAAAGACCCGTGCCCGCGAAAAATGAGATAGAGTCCGTGATCGGAAGTCGCCGCCGCCAGGTGCCCTTGCTTCGTTTCCATCAAGCTGTGAACCGGCGTATCTCCCCACGGCGCCGGTCTCAAATCCTCCGCCCACCGCCCGCTTTTCCACTTCAGGATTCGAGTCGCCGTCAAAACCCAGAGCCCCCCGTCCTGGGCGGCCCCGATTCCCTTGATGTAATGATCGCCCGGGGTTTCATCGAATTCTATTGGCCGCAATCGGCCGGCTTCCAGCTCCGACACCTCGTTGTCCCGTTGAATCCAGAGGCCCCCGCCGGGCTTCGCCGCCAGGGCGAGCAGATGCACAACCTTGCCTTGTGGCGCGGGAATCACGAAACCATCCTTCACGCGCGCCATTTCACCGGCCTCGTCTATCAGCCAGACGTCTCCCGCGGAGTCGGCGCCGATGCCAAATAGCATCCCCCCCTGCCATGAGGCCTTGACCGGAACCGCCTGGAATTTGCCGGCCCGGAAACAGGTCAGTTCTCCCGTTTCATGCCCGATCCAGATCGTCCCGGCCGAATCTTCAAACAAACAGGTCACATGCGAGCTCGTCATCTCCGGCGTGTTGCCGCCGTCGAAAACCGTGAATCGCACACCGTCAAACCGCGCCAGCCCACTGCGGGTCCCCAACCATAAATAACCGTCGCGCGACTGAATGACGACATTGACGCGGCTGCCAGGCAGCCCCTGGTCCGTCGTCCACACCCGCGTATTGTAACTGGGCATCGCGTCGCCGGAGTGGGCCGCGGCTCCGCAGGCCCACCAGAACATCCCGAGCCAACCCGCTCTCGCAAAAGCACGGATGACGCCTGCCGCCCAACCTCGAAGCGGACACGAGCCGCGCGCCTGCCGGCGAGCATCGGATCGTCGCCCCGGTAATACGCACACACCCGGAAATGCTGGCATGTCGGAACCGGCTGAACTCAGATTTCGGGAGGACATCAAGACGCGGCAGTCAATAGCACGACCAGGAAGTGTTACGAAGTAGAATTGCGATCACACAATTCATCCGCTTCCGATTCAGCGCCCGAACGCAACCCCTGTCAAGGCGAATGATTTTGAGGTGCTCTATCAGTTTGGTGGGGTCAGCGTCCTCGCGCCTGCGCCGCCGGAGCGGCTTCGTCGCCGCGAAGGCGCGAGCCGGCCCCGGCTCGCCGAAGCGTAACGAAGGCGGCTCGTCAGTAGGCTCGCCCCACCAAACTGATACATTACCTTTCATCATCCTCGCCGGAAAATCTCCGGATCCGCGAGCGGCCCGCCGCCGATCTGTGCCGGTCCGAACCACTTGCGTTGCGAGCATCCGGTTCGGGCGCCGCCGCTTTGGCATTGTTCTGGCTGTCGTTCATTGCGGACATGGAATTGTTCGGCAATATCGTTACGGCTTCATCGTGAGCTTCGATTTTCCCAAAGCGATCGCTGATCTGGTGTATGGAGAATGGACAGACGTGCCCTCCGTCCAGGGCTACCAGCCGACCCCGCGTCCGCCTCTGCCGGTGCTCACGGAATTGATGAACCGTTGCTTCTTTGCCAGCCTCCGGCGGGACGAAGAACGCATCACGCACTTTGACCTGGCGCTGTGCTCTCCGTCCGACTTGCCGGAAGCTGCATTTGGATTCAGCAAATTCACGAAGGCTTTCAACCTGATTCGCTTCGACGAGCCGCGAAAGCTGACCGTGAATGAACTGGTCCGGCTGGCTCCCGCCTGCAATCCGGAGAAGACGATCATTCTGGCCGGCTATCACGAGCTGACCGGCGAACTCTTTTTGTGGGGCCTGGTGGACGTGGGCTGGCGTCCCTCGGTCATCGTCACGCGCCTCGTCGAATTGCGCATCCGGGCGTTTGGACCCGGCGAGCTGAAGATCACCTTGCACGGCCGGGTGCAATGCTCTTACAAGGACGGCCGGCTTTCGTTCCCGGAACGCGGGCTGATCCACTCGGGGTGCATTTACGATTTCTTCAAGGAAACCAGCCTGCTGCTTTGCCGTGAAGTGAAGGCGGCGACGGGCAGGCAGCAGGAGGACACGATTACGCTGGAACGGGATTTCCGGTCCACCGGCTATTTGTTTGCGCTCCAGGAAATCATCGAGCGCATGCAGCAACTCCAGCATGGCGGCTGCATCCTCATCGTCCCCGAGGCGGCCTCGTACCAGAGCGGCCCCCAAACCACCGTCAAATATCGGTGCCAGGACGACACCGTTTGGAACTACCTGTGCGGACGATCGATCCTGCACGATCAATTCCAAAAGGAGGACGTGGAAAGCGGGTTGCGGGACGCGCTCGATGCACTGGTCCGGCTGACGGCGGTGGATGGCGCGGTCCTCATGACGCGCAAGTTTGAACTGCTCGGGTTCGGCACCGTGGTCCAGCTTCCGCCGGCCGTGGGTTACAAGGTGTTTCGCTGCCACGACCGTCACGCGGCGCAGGCCACCGAAATCCCCGTGGAATCTTTCGGCACCCGGCATCGGTCCGCGTTCGAGTTCTGCTACCGCAGCGCGCCCTCGGTCGCCATTGTCGCCTCGCAAGATGGCGACATCAAAGTAGTGACCCGCGTCGGGGATCACGTGTTTTTCTGGGAGAACACGGTTTTCGACTACTCGGCGGAGGGCTAACCGCCCGTTCAAAAACTCTCGTTCGGCGACTGGATTCAAGCAGGGGTCAGGCCGTGCATCATGGCATTCAATCATGCCTGGCCTGTCGCTATTTCTCGCCGTCCTCTTTCAAGCTCTTCATCCACTGCGGACACAGGCTTCCCCGAGTGTCTCCACAAATCGCTGCCGGTCCCTATCATCCTGTTGAAATTTCTACTTTCTTGTAGGAGTCGAGGTGACGAGACTCAAATTTCT
>CAZFOA010000210.1:0-6230 GCA_964520205.1 uncultured Verrucomicrobiota bacterium
CTCGGCCTGCCCATCAAATTCATCGGCCTCGGCGAGCAGCCCGACGATTTGCAGCCCTTCGACGCGAAGCAGTTCGCGCAGGCGTTGTTTGAGGAATAAAACCCGATTCGCGACTGCAGAACCTCCCCGAATCCCAACAGGGCGGCTCAAGTTTGCCGGCCTTCACTTCTTCTTCTGAACCTTCGCCGCGACTTTCAGGCGCAGGGCGTTCAGCTTGATGAAGCCGGTGGCGTCGTCCTGGTTGTAGGCTTTCGTTGGATCCGCTTCCATCGTGGCGATGTGCGGGTTGTACAAGCTCACCGGCGATTTGCGGCCGGCGACCATGAGATTGCCCTTGTAAAGCTTCAGGCGCACGGTGCCGGTCACGTTCTTCTGGCTCTCGGTCACGAACGCCTGCAACGCCAGCCGCTCCGGCGAAAACCAGTAGCCGTTGTAAACCAACTCCGCGTACCGCGGCATCAACGAATCCCGCAGATGCATCACTTCGCGATCCATCGTGAGCGTTTCCATCTGCCGATGCGCGAAGTGCAGGATGGCGCCGCCAGGTGTCTCGTACACGCCGCGTGATTTCATGCCCACGTAACGGTTCTCGACCATGTCCACGCGGCCCACGCCGTGTTTGCCGCCCAGTTTGTTGAGCGCGCGCATGACGCCGAGCGGTGAAAGTTTCCTGCCGTTCACGGCGACGCAATTGCCCTGTTCAAAATCCAGTGTGACATGTTCCGCCTTGTTCGGCGCGTCCTCGGGCGCGACGCTCAACATGAACATGTCCTTGTTGGCCGGCGCGAAGGCATCCATCCACGGATCCTCCAGAATGCCCGCCTCGAAGGAAATGTGCAGGAGATTCCGGTCCATCGAATACGGTTTCTTGGCGGTGGCCTGGACCGGGATGCCTTTTTTGGCGCAATATTCGATCATTTGCGCCCGGCCGGGGAACTGGTCGCGGAACAGGGCGTCCCGCCACGGTGCGATCACTTGCAAGTCGGGCGCGAGCGCGGCGGCCGTCAACTCGAACCGCACCTGGTCGTTCCCTTTGCCCGTGGCGCCGTGGGCGATGGCGTCCGCCTTTTCCCTGCGGGCCACTTCAATCATGCCCTTGGCGATGAGCGGCCGGGCAATGCTGGTGCCCAGGAAGTACTGGCCTTCATAGACGGCGCCGGCCTGGATCATGGGGAAGATGAAGTCGCGGGCGAATTCCTCCTGCAAATCAACAATGTAAATTTTGGAAGCGCCGGTCTTCCTGGCCTTTTGCTCCAAGCCTTTGAGTTCTTCTTCCTGGCCGATGTTTGCGCAGAACGCGATCATCTCGGCCTGGTAATTCTCCCGAATCCAGGAAAGCAACACCGAAGTATCAAGACCGCCGGAGTAAGCTAAGACAATTTTCATCACCGGCAATTAACAGGCAAGCCGTGAAAAGGCCAAGTGGAAAATGAGGGACGAAAACGAACCGCTGTCGGAACCAGCAAAGTGTTCTGCGGTTTCAGTCAATCCGCTTCAAAAATCCGACGCCGTTTTCGGCGCATCGCCGCGTTCCAACGTTTGATCGTCCCAGGACGCCGGATCGTCGAGCGACTCGAGGTGGGTGAAGGCCGTGCTGTCCGGCAGGGCGGCCCGGATGTCGCCTTCGATGCGTTCCAGGAGTTCGTGGCCGCGCTGCACCGTCCAGTCGCCGGGAACCAGGACGTGCACGGAGACAAATTTTCTTGCGCCGGCCTGACGCGTGCGCAACGCGTGGAACTGCATTCCGTCCGCGGCATAACGGTCCAGCACCTTGCGGACGGCGGCCAGATCTTTCGGGGACAGCATCGTATCCATGAGTCCGCTGATGGATCGCCGCACAATGTTCGTGCCCGTCCAAACGATGTTGGCCGCCACGATGAGTGCCACCACCGGATCGAGCCGCTGCCAATCCGTCACCGCGACCAATCCCACCCCGATCAGCACGCCGACCGAAGTCCACACATCCGTCATCAGATGGTGCGCGTTGGCTTCGAGTGTGATGGAGTTGTGTTTCCGTCCCACCCGCAGCAAGAGCAGCGCAACCGCCAGGTTGATGACTGACGCTGCGGACGAGACCACCAGGCCGACCCCAATTGCCGTGAAGGGTTTGGGCGCGATCAACCGCGGCACCGACGCGGCCGCGATGCTGACGGCTGCCACGAGAATCAACCCGCCTTCGACACCGCTGGAGAAATACTCCGCCTTGCTGTGGCCGTAAGCGTGATCTTCGTCGGCGGGCCGCGCGGCCACGGTCAGCATCGCCAGGGCCATGATCCCGCCAATCAAATTCACGACTGATTCAATCGCGTCCGAAAGCAAACCCACCGAGCCGGTGATGAAGTAAGCCGCGCCTTTGAGCGCGATCGTCAATATCGCGGCAACGATCGAGATCCAGGCATATCGGGTCAGCCACGCGCGGTTCATGTCAATGGATTATCCGATCCGTGTCCCGTCCGTCCGCGGGAACCGGTTTCGGTTTGTCAGGCATGGAAGGCGTCTGGCGCATGCCGCAGTGTAGGTTGTCTGCTGCCTCTTGAGAAGATGGAAACCATGAAATCCTCGGGGAGCCGAAGCGGCATCGCTCTACAACATGTGGCAAAACATCGCATCGCGAAGCTTGGGCTCGAACCAGGTGCTCTTGGGAGGCATCACCGCGCCGGCGTCGGCGATGGCCATCAACTCCCCGATGCGGGTCGGAAACATTGAAAACGCGCAGGCGTAATCGCCGTCGTTCACCAATTTTTCCAACTCGGCGTTGCCGCGAATGCCGCCCACGAAATGGATGCGCTGGCTGACGCGCGGATCGTCGATGCCGAATATCGGATCCAACACGAATTTTTGGAGCAACGTCATGTCCAGCTTCCCGATCGGCTCGGTGGCGGCGGTCCCGCCCAGGCAGGACGGGCGGAAGTTCAGCGTGTGCCATTTGCCGCGCAAATAAAGGCCGAGTTCATGTTGGCGGCTCGGGCAGGCTTTGGCGCCGGCTTGGATGACGAACACCCCGTCCAGTTTATCGAGCAATTGCTCCGGCGAAAGGCCGTTCAGATCTTTCAACACCCGGTTGTAGGGCAGTATCTGCAGTTGGTTGTGCGGAAAGAGGACGCTGAGGAAGGAAGCGCTTTGGCCGGCGCCCTTGCGGGCTTGATAAACGCGCGCCGCGGCGGCGCTGCGGTGGTGGCCGTCGGCGATATACAAAGACGGGACCCCGGCGAACTCCGATTTGATGAAGTCGATGCCGGTTTGATCATCGATGGTCCAGGAACTGTGCCGCACGCCGTCGCCGGCCGTGAAATCGATCTCCGGCGATCCGGTGGTTCTTTGCCCGACGAAATCATCCACCGATCGCGTCGCCAAATAGGTCATAAACACCGGACCCGTCTGGGAATTCAAGGCTTCCATATGCCGCACCCGGTCGTCTTCCTTGTCGGGCCGGGTGAGTTCGTGCTTCTTGATCACGCCATCCAGGTATTCCTGGCAACTGGCAACGGCAACGAGACCGGTCTGGCGGTGCAGGCCCATGGTCTGCCGGTAGAGATAAAAACACGGATGCGCATCCTGCCGCAGGGCGCCCTGCGCGATCAGCCGGTCGAAATTCTCCTTGCCCTTCGCGTAAACCTCCGGAGCGTGGATGTCGGTCAAAGGCGGCAGATCAATTTCAGGTTTGCTGACGTGCAGGAAACTGAGCGGATTGCCGGCCGCGATCTGGCGGGCTTCCGCCGAGGACATGACATCGTAGGGCAGCTCGCAGATGCGCCCGGCCAGTTCGGGCCGGGGGCGCAACGCGGGAAACGGGTTGATGGTTGCCATAACTGCGGCGGCGAAGATAGGAAAGGGCGGCGTCAAACGCACGCAGAATTTGCGCCCGCCGCAACAAAATCCCGCGACAATTTGGTTCGGTCGGGATTACAAATTTCTTCTGGCCTTCATCGGAGCGGCCCAGTAGTCTGGCGTCGCGATCGACACGACGCGCTCTTTTATGGATATCATTTTCAATTGCCCCAAGTGCGAACAAGAACTCGAGGTGGACAGTTCCGGATCCGGCAGCGAAATTGATTGCCCTTCCTGCGGCGAAACGATCCTCATTCCCCAACCGGGCACGCAAGGAACGCGGACGATGGACACCACCGGGCACATCCCGGCGTCTGCCGGCGCCGCGGTCGTCAACCCGATTGCCACTTCCGCCGCCGCGAAAGTGGAGATGCATCTCAAAGTTCCGGTGCATGCCCGGCCCTCCGAGAGTCTGATCGCCAAGCCGTTGGTGCCGTTGGAAGTTGCCGCCAGGGAATCGGACAAGAAAATCCGCATTAAAACGATCCGCCACACGGATTGTGTCGAAGTCGGCCACGATCGCTTCGACGAGATTGTGAGCCAATTCCTGGTCAAAGTGGGTGAAACGAACATCATCAACATCAACAGCATCAATTACACGTTTCTGGACATCGGCACCCAGAAGCTGATGACCGAGTACGGCGTGTTGGTGGTTTACAAGGGTTAGAAAAGGGTTCGCCGGGCCGGGCCGGACTCCGGACCCGCCGTGGGTCGACAGTTCACTTCCGCGAGCGCCGAGTCCGCGCCGCTTCCAGCCTTGCCTTGGAGATTTCAGGCAATTACCATCGCCCCATGAACCGCCGGTCGATCCGTCTGCTTTTAATCGCCGCCTGCCTGCTGGCGCTGCCGTATCGTTCACCCGCGCCGCTGATTTACACGCCGGGCGAGGGTTGGACGTATGAACCCGTCGGGGGCGAAGGCAACTGGAGGCGCGCGCGCGCCAAGGACCAGTTGATTGTCGCGCAGGACGCGTTCGACAAGAAAGACTATGGTCTGGCACTCAAGGCGGCGCGGCGCGTGACCAAGGCGTGGCCGCTCTCCGATTACGCGCCGCAATCGCAGTATATCGTCGGCCGCTGCTATGAAACCCGGGGACTCGATGAGCGGGCATTCAAAGAATACCAGAAGCTGCTCGAAAAATATCCCCGCGCCGTCAACTACGAAGAGGTGCTCAGACGCCAATACGAAATCGCCAATCGTTTTCTCGCCGGTGAATGGTTCCGGCTCTTTACCTACATCCCCATTTTCCCGTCCATGGACAAAACGGCGGATTTGTTCGAAAAAATTGTCAAGAACGGCCCTTACAGCGACGTGGCTCCGCAAGCCCAGATGAAAATCGGTGCGGCGCGGGAGAAACAGTCGAATTATCCCGACGCGGTGAAGGCGTATGAACGCGCGGCGGACCGTTACAATGATCGCCCCCAAATCGCGGCGAATGCCGTTTTCAAAGCGGCCCAAGCCTATGATCTGCAGGCGCAGACCGCCGAGTACGATCAAAGCACAGCCGGCCAGGCGATTGCCACGTTCACGGATTTCATGACGCTGTATCCGGATGACGCGCGCGTGGCGCAGGCACAAAAAGTCATCCTCAGCCTCCGGATCGAACAGGCCCGCGGCAATTTCGAGATCGCGAAATACTACGAAAAAAACCGGAGATGGAACGGGGCTCTGATCTATTACAATGAAGTGCTGCTCCGCGATCCCGCCTCGCCGTATGCCGCCCGGGCGCGCGAGCGGATCGAGACGATCAAGAAGCGGCTGCAATCCGCCGGCAAATAGTCATGCGAACCCTTCGACCGCTGGCGGCGGGCCTGGTGCTCCTGGCTTTGACCGGATGCGCCGGATATGGATTGGGGCCGACCAATGGCGTCAGGGCGGGGGAGAAATCCGTTCAGATCGATTCCTTTTCCAACCGGACGCTCGAGCCGCGCCTGGGCGATGCGCTCACCACAGCCCTGCGCGGCGAATTGCAACGTGACGGTACCTATCACCTCTCCACCGACGCCCGGCCGGATATTGTCATCAGCGGAGTGATCACCCGCTACGAGCGCCATGAACTGAGTTTTCTTCCGTCCGACGTTTTGACCGTGCTGGATTATCGCATCACCTTGACCGCGCAGGTGACTGCGCGCGACCTCGGCACCGGCAAGATTCTCTTCGACCGGAAGGTGACGGGATACACGCTGGTCCGGGTCGGGTCCGACTTGACGAGCGCCGAACGCCAGGCGGCGCCGCAGTTGACCGGCGATCTGGCCAAGAATATCACCGCCTTGCTGGTGGACGGGACCTGGTGATTCCGGCACCGTTTGTCCGCGAAACACTTCATGCGCGGCCATCCTTTCGCGGGACATTTTTCAATCGCCAAACGGCGGCGCGTCCCGCCTCGAAATTCGAGGCGGGGA
>CAZFOA010000211.1:0-6122 GCA_964520205.1 uncultured Verrucomicrobiota bacterium
CAAAACATATCGCTATGCTCTCGTCGTTGTCGGTTGTATTGCTCAAGCCGTCATTGCTCGTGTGATTTACGATGTGCTGGTATCCTCAGATGACAGACAGCCTCACATAGCCTTAAAACAGATTGCTGTTTTGGGTTTGCTTTTGACTTGGCCAGCATGGGGCATTGCACTTTGGTATTGCGGGTGGAGGAGAGCTGTTAGCGTCGTGATTCCAATGGTCATTGGGTTGGTGATATTGCGGCCATTAGGCGAAGGACTCGTATTTGTGTTGGGGATTGCTGCCGGAGGACACACATGATGCCTATGAGAAACCCGAACCTTAGGCTGATAATCTATGCGGCGCTGATGACAGTTGGTATCGCTCTCATGTTGCTTGGCATTACATGGTTGATGTTCTTCGGAGTAGCTTTGATTGTTCTGGCAGCTTACTTTTCATCCCGACCTTGGGTTAGCGCCCGACATGGTGTCGGCTTCGTTGTTATCTTGGCGGCTGCGGTTGATATCCTCGTTCGCCATTCACATCAAGGAGACGCCTTTGCGCGAGAGACGATGCCACTCTGGTTTTGGGTTTCTATGATAGTGCTTTGGCTATGGGCCGTTCTAAGCGAGTTTCACAAATCGTGGAAAAACGGAGCGAGACATGATGCCTAACAAAACAACAGACGCTGCAGGCAACGCCGGATGGACGCTTCAGTTGGCAATTGGACACCATAGCACCGGCGTGCCTGAGCGTTGACCGTGAAAGGGTCAGTCCGGGTGGACTGACATATTTCCCCGTTCGCCCGGACTGACCCCTTTCCGTTTGGCGTTTTTGATCCTCGTGATCCTCGTCCTCGTCCAAGAGCCTTTGGCCGAACCCGTGTCACGTTTCCGAGCCTACGCTCAGAGGAATACTTCGCAATACATTTTTTGAAACTCGGCTAATGTGGAGCGCACCCGGATGCGCCCGCAGGCTGCCAATCGCCTTGCTCCGGATTCGCGATGCATTAGCATGGCCGGGTGAGTCATCTGCTGGAGCGAGTTGAAGCATCCATCGGCGGGCGCGGACTCCTGCGCCGCGGGCAGCCGGTTTTGGTCGCGGTTTCCGGCGGAGTGGATTCGATGGTGCTTTTGGACCTGCTGCACACTCTCGCGCCCAGGCACGGCTGGAAATTAACGGTGGCCCACCTGAATCATCAATTGCGCGGCCGGAGCAGCGATGCGGACGAGCGGCTGGTGCGGCAAGCCGCGAAGAACCTGGGTTTGCCATGTCTCGCCAAACGCGCAAACGTCAGGCAGTTCGCCCGCACCCATAAACTTTCCCTCGAAATGGCCGCGCGCAAACTCCGTCATGATTTCCTGGCCCGAACGGCGGTCCGATTGAAGCTCCGCACGATCCTCCTGGCGCATCACGCGGACGATCAGATCGAACTTTTCTTTCTGCGGCTTTTTCGCGGCGGCGGCGGCGAAGGTCTGGCGGGCATGAAATGGCGGAATCCGTCGCCCGTCGATCCGCGGCTGGAACTGGTGAGGCCCTTGCTCGATCAACCGAAAGCTGCCCTGCGCGATCACGCGTTGGCGCGGAAGATTCGCTTCCGTGAAGACGCGAGCAACTCATCGCCGGACATTCAACGCAACCGCATTCGCCACGAATTGCTGCCGCTGCTCCGCCGGAAATACCAGCCCGCGCTCGACCGGACCATTTTGCGGTTCATGGACATCACCGGCGCCGAGGCGGAATTGGCCGGCCGGGTCGCCGCGCAATGGCTGTCGAAGTCTGCCGGGCGAGCCGGTTTTTTGGATTTGCCCGTGGCGGTTCAACGACGTTGCATTCAGATCCAATTATTGCGGCGGGGTATTGCGGGGGACTACGATCTGGTGGAGCGGTTGCGGACTTTCCCGAATCGCAAAGTCAGCGTGTCGCCCGAGGTATCCGCGGTTCTCACTTCGCAGGGCGAACTGCAGTCCGTACGGGAGAAATCGGCGCAGCCGGCATCGGCGATGTTCGCGGCGGACCTGAATGAGCGGGCCGAGGAAATCGTTTTTGACGGCGTTCGAATCCGCTGGCGGATTGAATCGCGCCGCACGCCATTGCCTCCGAAAACCGTGGCTGGCCGGGAGTTATTCGACGCGGATCAAGTGGGTTCAAAAATTATAGTGCGTCACTGGCATCCGGGAGATCGTTTTCAGCCGATTGGAATGGATTCACGGGTTAAACTGCAGGATTTTTTCACGAACCAGAAGATTGCGCGTGAGCAACGCCATAAGCTTGTGGTGGTTACGACTGAGGAGGGCGAATTGGTTTGGGTGGAAGGACTGCGGATTTCGGAACGGTTCAAGCTAACAAAGGGAACGATTCGCCGCTTGCATTGGCGCTGGAAGCGGCTTTAATTCCAGCGGTTGCGGGGGAATGGCCGCCATGCTAACTTGGCGCGAACCGATTTTACTATGGCAGACGAGAATAAACATAACGACGACGAACGGAGTCCCAAAAAGGGGGGCGAATTCAAAGTTCCGCCTCGCACCTGGATTGTTTGGATCGCCATCATCGCCGGCATTACCATGCTGGTGACCTTCAAGAGCAAGATGGAGACTCAGCCGGCCGCGCTGCTGCCGCATGATTTTGAGGAGAAGGTCGCTTCCAATCTGGTTGCCTCGGTTTCATTGAATTACAACCCGCAGTCACCGGGAGTGGCCACAATCGAGGGCTCCTACTACAAAACCGACGACAAGGGAAATGTTCTGAAGAACGAACCGCCGGTGCCTTTTCGAACCAAGACGCTGCTGACGGAGGAACTCGGCAACAAACTCAAGGCGCTGCCCACATTTGAATTGCACGAGCCCAATCAAGTCCTCCTGAGTGTCATCTGGAGCGTGGTGCCGATCCTCCTCATTGCCGCGGTAATCTGGTTTATTTTCATCCGGCAGATCAAGATGGCCGGGAAGGGAGCGCTTAGTTTCGGCAAGAGCAAGGCGCGTTTGCTGGCCAAAGAACGAAACAAGACCACCTTTAAAGATGTGGCCGGAATTGACGAGGCCATCGAAGAAGTCTCCGAGCTGGTCGAGTTCCTCAAAGACCCCAAGAAGTTCCAACGGCTGGGCGGGCGCATTCCCAAGGGCGTTCTCATGGTGGGACCTCCCGGCACCGGCAAAACCCTGCTCGCCAAGGCGATTGCCGGCGAGGCCGACGCGGCTTTCTTCAGCATCAGCGGCTCGGATTTTGTGGAAATGTTTGTTGGCGTCGGCGCCAGCCGCGTGCGCGACATGTTCGAGCAAGCGCGCAAAAATACGCCCTGCCTGGTGTTCATCGACGAAATCGACGCGGTGGGACGGAGTCGCGGCCACGGCCTCGGTGGTGGCAACGATGAACGCGAGCAAACGCTGAACGCCTTGCTGGTGGAGATGGACGGCTTCGACACCCAGGAAGGGATTATCATCATCGCGGCGACCAATCGCCCGGATGTGCTCGATCCGGCGCTGTTGCGCCCGGGCCGTTTCGATCGCCAGGTCACGGTGAATCTTCCGGATGTCCGCGGCCGCGAAGCCATTTTGAAGGTGCATGCCAAAAACGTGAAACTCGGTCCGGCGGTCGATTTGTCCGTGATCGCGCGCGGCACGCCGGGCTATTCCGGCGCCGAACTGGCGAACCTGCTCAACGAAGCCGCCTTGCTGGCGGCGAGCACGAACAAAAAGGCGGTCGGCATGGAAGAATTGGAGGAAGCGCGCGACAAAGTGCGCTGGGGCCGCGAGCGGCGCAGCCTGGCCATGACGGCCGAAGACAAGAAATTCACCGCGTGGCACGAAGCCGGACACGCCCTCGTCAACGTGATGCTCGAACACACGCATCCGCTGCACAAGGTCACCATCATCCCTCGCGGCCAGTCGCTGGGCTCGACGATGTCGCTGCCAAAAACGGACATCCTCAGCCGCCGGCGCAAGGAAATGCTGGACATGCTGGCGGTCATGATGGCCGGGCGCATTGCCGAGGAGATCGTTTCCGGAGACATTTCCACCGGCGCATCCGGCGACATTCAACAGGCGACCAACATGGTCCGTTCGATGGTCACCCAGTGGGGCATGAGCGACAAGCTGGGCATGGTCCAATACGGCGACGACGACGAATATATTTTCCTCGGACGCGAAATGGGCCGCGCGAAGATTTACAGTGAATTCACCGCGCAGGAGATTGACGGCGAAGTGAAGCGGATCATCGACGAGCAATACAAGGTCGCCAAAGACATCATTACCTCCAATCTCGACAAACTGGAGTTGATCGCGAAGTCGCTGCTCGAATTCGAAACGCTGGACGGGCTGCAGGTTGCGGAGATTGTGCGCACCGGCAAATTTACGCCGCCGGCGCCCACACCGCACGTTGACCCTCCGCAGGGCGCCCCGGCGGGCACGCCGCTGCCGGAAGTACCCGGCAAGCCGGCTCCGCCGAAATTGCCCGGGCTGGGCTCGCCGGCACCCGCAGCGGTGTGAGCGCGGGCGGAGCGGGGTGTGCCCGGGCGTGAGGACGAGTCACGGCGTGAAAGTTAGAGCGATGGTTGTTTTTTATTACTCCATGACTCCAGGCAAACGGCCTTTTCCATCTTCCATCCGAAGGCGTCTTTCCGTTAGGCTTTGGCCATGATCATTGCGCCGTCGTTACTGGCCGGGGATTTTGGCCGCTTTGCGCGGGAAGCGAAACGCGTGGGACATTCGGGCGCGGATTGGCTGCACCTGGACATTATGGACGGGCATTTCGTCCCCAACATTTCTTTTGGACCGAAAGTAGTCCGGGCGATTCGACCGCTCACAAGAATGTTTTTTGACGCGCATCTGATGTGCTCCCGGCCGGAAGTGTTGCTGGAATCCTTTGTCGAGGCGGGCGCCGATCAAATCAACATTCACGTTGAACTCGGAGAGCGGGTCGGCTCGCTGCTCTGGAAAATAAAATCGCTCGGCAAAAAGACCGGGCTGGCCATCAATCCGCCCACCGCCATCTCGATGGTTCAACCCTATCTGGACCAGATCGACTCGTTGCTCATCATGACGGTGAATCCGGGCTTTGGCGGACAGGAGTTCATCCACGAAACGCTGCCGAAAATTCAGCAGGCGGCGGCGTGGCGCCATGAAAAGAACCTCGCTTTTCATCTCGGCGTGGATGGCGGCATTGACTTCAAGACCGCCGCGGAGTGCGCCCGCGTCGGCGCGGACACTTTCATCAGCGGAACGGCGCTGTTCGGTCAGCGCAGTTTGAAAGCGGCGGTGACAAAAATGCGCAAGGTGGTCGAGGCGCAGGATTCGACAATGGCCGCGGATCGTCTGGCCGGCTAAAAGTTCTCATCCAAGAATGAATGTGAAAGCGATCCAATCATTGATTCTGATGCCGGCGTTCTTCGTGCTGGGCGCGGTCGGGTTCGCTCCGCGGGCACTGGCGGATACCGATGCCGTTGCCGTGTCCGGTTACACAGCTGTGGGATACAACACCGGCGGCGCCGGATTCTCATTTGTGCCGTCGACCAATCTGATTGTGACGCGTGTCGGTTACCTGTACATGGGGGAGGTGGACCCGGTGATCAGCATCTGGTCTTCGACCAACTCGGTCCTGGCGAGTTACGAGTTGGCGCCCGGCACCTCAAGCCTGCAGATGGTTTATACCAATATCACCCTGACTCTGGCGGCAGGACAACCCTACTCCATTACCTTGCAAGACGGACCGCTGGCAGCCGGCAATTCCGTCGTCTTTCAAGCCAGCTCCACCCAGGGTTCAGCCCCAAACGGGCAATTCCAGGTCGCGCCGGACCTCACCCACTATGTCGGTGAAGAGATCAATTCATCGGGCGCCTTTTTCAATTTTGACACGAATCTTTTTTTCCTCGGCCCAAACTTCAGCTACCAGATTCAACCGGCGCAAACCTTGAACCCGCCGATGCTGACCATCCAGCGGATCGATCCGGTGACGGTGACAATCAGTTGGCCATCCCCATCCTTGGGTTGGATGTTGCAGACGAACTCCAATCTGGGTGTGCTGACTTGGTCCGATAGCGGCCTCCCGGTTTCCGACAACGGGACAACCCGGAGCGTTACGATTTCGCCGCCGTCCGGCACCCAGTTCTTCCGCCTGTCTCATCAATAATTTCCGACCGGTCCGTTTTTGG
>CAZFOA010000212.1:0-6120 GCA_964520205.1 uncultured Verrucomicrobiota bacterium
CGCACGCGCCCTCGCGTGCTGTGGTTGGCGCCCTCGCCGACCAAGGAGAGCGTTCGAACGGATCACGGTTTAGTGGTTGCATAGCGCCCTCCTCCGACCGGCGAGGGCGCCGGACGGAACACGCGAGGGCGCGTGTGCTCCCCAATTCCAACTGCATGGTTACGGCTGAAGGCGCAGCCGAATTTTCATCGTGCGTTTGGCTCGGAACAACCCTATATTTTAGCCATGACAATTTGGATTCTGGCGGTGTTGCTGGTGGCTTCGGTGGCCGCGCTGGGTTTGCGGCAAGGGGCGATTCGCGTCGCGTTTTCTTTTGTGGGAATTGTGCTGGGCGCATTTTTGGCGACGCCCCTGGCGCACCTGGTGCTGCCCGGGCTGGTCGCCCTCAAAGTCCGGCATACCCCGTTGCTTTGGCTGGTCCCGCCGGTCATTGTGTTTGTCGCGGTGTTGCTCCTTTTCAAACTTGCGGGGTTGATCGTGCATAAAAAGGTGGAGATTTACTACAAATATAAAGCTGACGATCTGCGGCGGTTGCTGTGGAAGCGTCTGAACCATCGGCTGGGATTGTGCCTCGGCCTGGCAAACGGGGCGGCTTACCTGGTTTTGATTTCCTTTGCCATCTACATTGCCGGTTATTGGACCGTCCAGCTCGCCGCCTCCGACGGCGAGCCCAAGGGCATCCGGCTGCTGAACCAGCTCGCCACAGACCTCGAAAGCACCGGCATGGCCAGGGTGGGCCGGGCGATCGACCGGATGCCGGCGTATTACTACGACACCGCCGATCTTGCCGGCATTTTGCGCCAAACTCCGCTGCTGGAGGCGCGGTTGTATCGGTACCCGGCGTTCCTCAGCCTGGCGGAGACCCCTGATTTTCAAAGTATCCTCAATGACAAACAATTCACCGAGGCATGGCAGCGAACGCAAACGCCGATCCTGGACCTCCTGAAATACCCGTCCCTTCAATCCATCCTGAACAATCCCTCTTTGCTCGATACCATTTGGGCCGTGCTGCAACCCAACCTCCAGGATTTGGGATCGTACCTCACCAACGGCGTGTCGCCCAAATTTGATTCGGAACAGATTCTCGGCCGTTGGAACTTTAATGCCAACGGCACCATGGCCCTGCTCCGCCGCATGAAGCCGAACATCTCCTCCGGCGAAATGTCCCGGCTGAAAAAATTCATCGGCGCAGGATTCGCCGGAACAACCATGGTGGCGATGATCGATCAGCGGATCATCATCAAGAACTATCCGCTTGTGAAGATTGTGCCCGGCACGCCGCCGACAACGCAAATGCAGACCCTCGAGGGTCAATGGAGGAATTCCAGCGGAAAATACGACCTAAACTATTCCCTCGACGGAAATCCACAGGAAGCCACGGTTGAACTGCAGTCGGACCGGCTGGCAGTCATTCCCAGCCAGGGTTTGGGTTTGGTCTTCCAGCGCGAGGATTGACCGTCCGATAAAACGCAGGAGCCGACGCGAGGAGGCTCTGAATTCATTGCGGTTATCGAAGAGATTCGAGGCTCACCACATCGGCCCCCACAACGGAATGCGCCCTTGAACAGGCTATTAACTGCTTCGAACTCAGTTGCCGGCGGGCAATACCAGATTCACCGGTTGCACCTTGAGTTCAAATTGATCAAACAGCGAACTGGCGGAAGACGCAACCGGGTTGGTGCTGGACACGGACGACACGCGATCCACCGGGCCGTTCATCGCCAGTGAGGCCGGACTGTCGAACAGCGAAGAAGTTTCGCTGGCCATGACGGGAGTGATGGTCGCCGGCACCCCGTTTTCCGAGTAAACAATTCCTGAAATCAGCAGCGCGCAAACCGCCGCACCAAATGCGCCGGCGTAAGCGGGCCTGGCTTCCAGAACGTCCCGGAGTCGCTGCAGCCAGGACGATTCCCCAAACAGCCGTCCAAAGATCGAATCGGGCTCGCCGCGCTCCCCCGCTTTGATTCGCGAAATGACCTCGGCGGAAAAGCCGTGGAAATAACCCGGTGGTGGCTGCTCGTGCCGTTTTAGCGCCAGCATCCGGCGCAACCGATCGAAGTTTTGAGGACCCGCATTCATACTATTTCAGATAATCCGAAAGATACGCCTGCATCTGCTGCCGCGCATAGAATAATCGGGATCGCACCGTCCCGATGTTGCAGCCCACGATTTTCGCAATTTCTTCATGTGACAGCCCCTGCACATCGTGCAAGGTCACTACCAATCTATGAGGTTCCGACAGCTTCTGCAGCGCCTCGTTCAATTTTTCCTGCAATTCGCTCAAATTCGCCTCCCGGCGCGGCGTCTTGTCGGATATCAACGCGACCAGATCGGGGTCGTGCTCGGCATTGAAATCCAGGTCGTTCAGGCTCATATGCGACCGGTTCCGGCGTTGTTTGAGAAAGTTGATCGTCTTGTTGACCGCGATCCGATAAACCCAGGTGTAAAAACTCGATCCGCCCTTGAACGACTTGAGCGCGTGAAATGCCTTGATAAAAGCCTCTTGCGCCAGATCGTTGGCGTCCTCGTGATTCGCCGTCATGTGGTAGATCGTGGCGTAAATTCGCTCCTGGTACAGGCGCACCAGTTCATCATACGCCGGCAAATCCCCGCGCCGGGCGCGCTTCACCAACTCCGCTTCCCCAATGGCCGCCGGCGCCGGCAACGTCCCGGCTGGCTCCTCAGACAAAGGTTTCTTTCCCTTTCCGGCTGCCGGATCGGTCATAATCATCATAGGCCGTTCTCAGGCGTATAGGGCCAGAACGTCGGTTTGCCGCGCCAGATATTCCGTCAGGCCGAACAAACCGGCGCGCCCGGGCGACTCGGGCAGCGCGCGCAACCTTTGGCGGGCCTTTTCCAGGTATTGATGAATGATCTCCACGGAAGGAGCGAGCGTGTCGTGCTGGGCAAGCCAGGCGCCGACTTGAACCAGCGCGCCGGGCTGCCAGTTCCGCACCAGCGACTCGAGCCGCGCGCGCTCCGCCGCGGTCGCACGCTCCAAAAACAACAACACCGGCAACGTCAGCTTGCCTTTGGCCAAATCCGTTCCGAGCGACTTCCCGGCGGCGGATTCCGAGCCAAATAAATCCACGCAGTCGTCATAAACCTGGTAGGCGGTGCCGAAAGCGAGGCCGAACTGCCGCAACGCGGCGCGCTCGCCGGGCGAGGCCCCGCCCAGACAGGCCGCCAGTTCGCTGGATAACGCGAACAACTCCGCCGTCTTCATCTCCAATACCCGAAAATACTCGGCGCGGGAGAATTGAAAGTCCCTCCGGTGCCGCGTCTGCAGAATTTCGCCCGCGCAGACCGTTTGGGTCGCCATCGCCACCGCGCGGCAAATCTCCGGCGTGGGAAAACTGGCGGCCAATTTCAACGCCTGGGCAAAAAGACAGTCTCCAAAAAGCACCGCGATTTCGTTCCCCCAACGCGCCGCCAGCGTCGGCCGCCCGCGGCGAACTTCGCTCTCATCCATGACGTCGTCGTGCGCCAGCGTGGCCAGATGCACCATCTCAATAATCACCGCCACCGAAACGTGCGCATCATTGGGCGCCCCCAGCGCGTTCGCCGTCAAAGCCACCAGCGCCGGCCGCAAATGCTTGCCGTTGCCGTTCAGCGCGTATTCGGCGTAGGGACCAATCGCCGCGTCAAACTCATTCACCTGGGCCGCCAACCGCGTCTGCACCACCCCCAAAAATGGCTCCACAGGTTCCATAATCTGCTTCCAGGAAATGGCCAATTCCGAGTGGATCAAATCGCTGGCGGGAGCCGTGGCCACTTTGGATGCAGCAGCTAACATGTGGCAGCAATCTACGGGCGTCATTGGTTCAAGTCAAACCTGTTAATGCTCTGCCCACCGCAAAAGCCGGGCACCGCAAACCCCTCGCGCGAAATTCAATGTGTCGATTTCCCGAAATGTGGCTACCTTCCCTGCGTGTCAACGTCCGCCTCACCGTTGTTCGAACACCCGGCGCTGAACCAGGTCGCCGTCCCCGACCTCTGGCAGCAACAGGCCGTGGCCGCCTTGCGCGAAGGCCAGGACGTGGTCGTCCAGGCCCCCACCGGAGCCGGCAAGACGCTCGTGTTCGAGCTCTGGTCCAACCAGGGCAAAAATCGCGGGCAGGCCATCTACACGGTGCCCACCCGCGCCCTGGCAAATGACAAGCTCGCCGAGTGGCGCGGCCGGGGCTGGGACGTCGGGATCGCCACCGGCGATGTGGCCGACAACCTGCAGGCGCCGGTCCTGGTCGCCACGCTGGAAACCCAAAAAAACCGGCTCATCCAGGGAGACGGCCCCGCCCTGCTCGTGGTGGATGAATACCAGATGCTCAGCGACGCGGGCCGCGGGTTGAATTACGAACTGGCCATCGCCCTGGCCCCGCCACAAACCCAGTTGCTCCTCCTCAGCGGCAGCGTGAGCAATCCGCAGGACGTCGTCAAATGGCTGCAACGCCTCGGCCGCCAGGCCGTGTTGATCCGCCATGACCACCGCCCCGTGCCGCTCGAAGAAGTTTATATCAGCCAGTTGAACTACCATGTGCCCAACGAAATCCGCAGCTATTGGGCCCGGCTCGCCGCCAAATCGCTCGCCGAAGACCTCGGGCCGATCCTCATCTTCGCTCCGCGCCGCCAGGCCGCCGAAGCCCTGGCCGCTGACCTCGCCCGGCAACTGCCCACACCCCATCCGCTGCTGCTCAACGCGGAACAAAAAGTCATCGTCGGCGAGTCCCTGGCCAAATTGCTCAAATGCCGCATCGCTTACCATCATAGCGGATTGAGCTATGCCGCCCGCGCCGGCGTGATCGAACCGCTCGCCAAAGCCGGACAGCTTCGCGTCGTCACAGCCACCATGGGACTGGCCGCCGGAATCAATTTCTCGCTCCGCAGCGTCGCGCTGGCGGGCGATTCGTACCGCCGCGACGCGGTCGAGGAACCGCTCCGTCCCGACGAAATTCTGCAGATGTTCGGCCGCGCGGGCCGGCGCGGCCTGGATGAAACCGGTTATGCCCTGATTACCGCCAATGAACTGCGCCTCCTCGATGCCCGGCCGTGCCAGCTCTCGCGCAGCGGCGCGGTGGACTGGAGCGCTTTGCTGAACCTGATGGCCGTCGCCGCCCAACACGGCCGCGATCCGTTCACCGAAGCCGTCCGCGTCCAGGAACGGCTGTTCACCACCCGCCCCATCCTTCTCGGGGTCGAAGAATCGCTCAAATATCCCGACGTGCCGTGCGGATTGAAAACCGACGCCGAGCGGGCGCGCCATGTCCGCAAGCTCGTCCCCGAAATGCTCAACAGCCGGGGCGAATGGGAACCGGTGCCACCAGCCACAGAAATTCCGCTAAAGGAGATACGCATTTACGATTTACGATCTGCGAATGACGCGCCGGACGACGAGACTGAACGCGCAAATCGTCAATCGCCAATCGTATATCGCTCGATCCTCTCCGAGCCCGCCGCCCTGGAAAAGACCGGCACCGGGACGCTCTGCGTTTTGCCCGGGACGGAACCGGAAAAAATTTACGGACGCGCCATCACCGTCGCCGAAATCCTCGGTGAAGGCCGGGTCATCATCGCCAAATGGATCCGGCGATTGACGGATTGGAACGGCCGCCAGGCCCCGTTGAACGTCTGGCAGGAACGAATCGCGCCGCTCGTGGAACAAAAACTCGCGCGCCAAAAAACCCCCGTCGTGCGCTTCGTCACCCAGGAACGCAAAATCGTCGCCCTGGTCAGCCTCGCGGACCTGTCGCTGCGGGTGCCGGTGGACCGATACGGCGTGGCCCTGTGGCGGCCCGAGGTGCGCGAAGTATTGCCCTGCGACTGTGCGTCCTGCGCCCGCGTCCCGCTGTGCAGGCGCTTGTCCGCGGCCTCCGGCACCGCCCTGCTCTGGCGCCGGCTCGGCCTCGTCAATG
Source organism: uncultured Verrucomicrobiota bacterium (assembly GCA_964520205.1). Lineage (GTDB taxonomy): Bacteria > Verrucomicrobiota > Verrucomicrobiia > Limisphaerales > BOG-1460 > CAZFOA01. The sequence goes on from CAZFOA010000212.1 coordinate 5,910, forward strand.
CCGCCGGAATACCCACCCCGCGCGGCCGCATCGTCAGCTTCTTCTCCCAAGGCCACGGACTCGCCATCGCCGCCGCATTGGAGGATGAAAGATATCCGCTCGATGAATTGATTTACGATCTGGCCAACCTCGACGCCGGCTTCCGCTTCTGCGGCGAGGACAATCGCTGGGGCGGACGTTTGGCCGCCGCCTGCCACGAAATCTTCCGTTT
>CAZFOA010000213.1:0-4025 GCA_964520205.1 uncultured Verrucomicrobiota bacterium
TCACGTCGAGCGATTTCTCCAGGCCGTGGTCCTGGTCAATCTGCCGGTAGCGGCCCACTTCCGGCCCCACGTCCGGCCGGTGCAGGATCGGAGTCAAATCCAGTCCCTTTGCCTTCCAGTGCTCGATCGCCTTCCACGGCGCCAGTTTGTCCGTGCGCCCAATCATTTCATTCACGGTGCGGAACCCGAGTTTCGCCATGGTCTCGCGAAGTTCCTGCGCCACAAACCGCATGAAATTGACCACGTGATCCGGGTTGCCCGCAAACCGCTCGCGCAAGCGGGGATCCTGCGTCGCCACGCCCACCGGGCAGGTGTTCAAATGGCAAACCCGCATCATGATGCATCCGAGCACCACCAGCGGAGCCGTGGCGAAACCGAATTCCTCGGCGCCCAGCAACGCCGCAACGGCCACGTCGCGACCGGTCTTGAGCTGGCCGTCCGTCTCGACATAAATGCGGCTGCGCAGATTGTTCAACACGAGGGTCTGGTGCGTCTCGGCCACGCCCAGTTCCCACGGCGCACCCGCATGCTTGATGGAGGACAGCGGCGATGCGCCGGTGCCGCCATCATGACCGCTGATCAGCACCACGTCGGCGTGCGCTTTGGCCACCCCGGCGGCAATCGTGCCGACACCGACTTCCGCCACCAGCTTGACACTGATGCGCGCGTTGCGGTTCGAGTTCTTCAAATCGTGGATCAACTCCGCCAGGTCTTCGATGGAATAAATGTCGTGGTGCGGCGGCGGCGAAATCAAGCCGACGCCCGCCGTGGTGCCGCGGGTCTTGGCAATGGTCGGGGACACTTTGCGGCCCGGCAATTCACCGCCCTCGCCCGGCTTCGCCCCCTGAGCCATCTTGATCTGCAGCTCCCGCGCATTGACAAGGTATTGGCTCGTCACACCAAACCGGCCGGAAGCGACCTGTTTGATGGCGCTGTTCTTCGAATCGCCGTTCGGCATCGGCACATACCGGTCCGGGTCTTCGCCCCCTTCGCCGGTGTTGCTCTTGCCGCCGATCCGGTTCATGGCAATGGCCAGCGCCTCATGCGCTTCTTTGCTGATCGAGCCGTAACTCATGGCGCCGGTCTTGAACCGTTTCACAATTGTCTCCACCGTCTCGACTTCCTCGATCGGAATCGGCTTCTCGGCCCATTTGAACTCCAACAAACCGCGCAGGGTGCAAAGGTTCTTGGCCTGGTTGTTGATCAATTCGGCGTATTCCTGGAACGTCTTGTAACTGCCCAGCCGGCAGGAAATCTGCAGCTTATGGATCGACTGCGGATTGAACAGATGGAATTCACCGTCGTTGCGCCATTGATACTGGCCGCCGGGATCGAGCGCCACGCCGTCGACCTGGCGCTCCGGAAACGCATGGAGATGACGCCTCAGGACCTCCTCCGCAAGCACGCCCAGCCCCACGCCCTCGATCCGCGACGGCGTCCAGGTGAAATACTTGTTCACCACTTCGCTGTTGAGCCCGACCGCTTCGAAAACCTGCGCGCCGCGGTAGCTTTGGATCGTCGAGATGCCCATCTTGGCCATCGTCTTGACCACGCCTTTTTTCGCGGCAATGATGTATTTCTTGACGGCGGTCTTGTGGTCCAGGTTGACCAGCATGCCCTCGTGGATCAGGTCGTCGAGCGTCTCAAAAGCCATATACGGATTGATGGCGCTGCAGCCGTAACCGATCAACAACGAGAAATGATGCACCTCGCGCGGTTCGCCCGATTCGAGCACCAGGCCGACCCGCGAGCGCGAACCGGTGCGAATCAAATGATGGTGCAGGCCGGCCACTGCCAGCAACGCCGGAATCGGCGCATTCTCGACGCTGATTCCGCGATCCGAAAGCACGATGATATTCGCGCCCTGGTCGATGGCGCGATCCGCCTCCGCGAACAGGCGCTCGAGCGCGCGTTCAAGTCCAGGGGCGCCGTCCGCCGCCTTGAATAGGATGGGCAATGTCTCCGCCTGAAATCCCGGGCGATTCACATGGCGGAGTTTCTCCAGCTCCTCGTTGGTCAGAATGGGCTGCTTCAGCTTGATCAAAGCGCAGCTCTCCGGCGTCGGTTCGAGCAAACTGCCCCGGGAACCGACCATCGTCTCCGTGGACGTGATGATTTCCTCGCGGATCGGGTCGATGGGAGGGTTTGTGACCTGGGCGAACAGTTGTTTGAAATAGTTGTAAACCAACTGCGGCTTGTTCGAGAGCACCGCCAGAGGGGTGTCGGTGCCCATCGACCCGAGCGGCTGCACACCGTCGTTGGCCATCGGGCCGACGATGAATCGCAAATCTTCAAATGTGTAACCGAATGCCTGCTGGCGCTGCAGCACCGTCTGGTGCCCCGGCTCGGTGCGGAATCCCGGATCGGGCAGATTCTCGAGCAGCACGTGGTATTGATCCAGCCATTGCTGGTAAGGATGCTCGGCGGCAAACCGGTTCTTGAGCTCCTCGTCGGCGACGATGCGGCCCTGCTCGGTATCAACCAGAAACATCCGCCCCGGCTGGAGGCGGCCTTTGTGCGCCACCCGCTCCGGCTCCACCGGCAACACTCCCGCTTCCGATGCCATGATCACCATGTCGTCCTTGGTGACGTAATAGCGCGAGGGTCGAAGCCCGTTGCGGTCCAGCACCGCCCCAATTTTCTTGCCGTCCGTAAAGGCGATGGAAGCCGGGCCGTCCCAGGGTTCCATCAAACAGGAATGATATTCGTAAAAGGCGCGCTTCGCCGGGCTCATGCTCTCGTGGTTTTCCCATGGCTCCGGAATCATCATCATCATCGCGTGCGGCAGCTCCCGCCCCGTCATCACCAGCATCTCCAGACAGTTGTCGAACATGGCCGAATCGCTGCCGTCGGTGTTGATGACGGGCAGAATCTTCCCGACGTCTTTACCAAACAGTTGGGAGGCGAAGTTGGCCTGGCCGGCATGCATCCAGTTGATGTTGCCGCGCAGTGTGTTGATCTCCCCGTTGTGCGCGAGATAACGGTAAGGATGCGCGCGGTTCCAGCTAGGAAATGTGTTCGTCGAAAAGCGCGAATGAATCAGCGCCAGCGCACTGTCCATCGCCGGATGCACGAGATCGGGATAGTAAGGCGCCACCTGCTCCGGCATCAACATGCCCTTGTAAACCACCGTCTTGTAAGACAGGCTCGCCAGGTAGAAATATTCGCCACCCTTGACCTTGCCCGAATAGCGGATCGCGTTTTCGGCGCGTTTGCGGATGATGTAGAGTTTCCGCTCGAATGCCAAATCGTCCGTCAGCCTGGCATCGCGCCCGATGAATACCTGCCGCATGAACGGCTCGGAGGCCCGGGCGGTCGCGCCCAGCGAAATGTTGCTGGTCGGAACAGTGCGCCAGCCCAGAACCCGCTGGCCTTCTTCCACAATGATGCCGGCAAACTGCTTTTCGCACTCCGCCCGCTGCGACGCATCCTGCGGCAGGAACACCATGCCCACGCCATACTGACCCGGTGACGGCAGCGCGAAGCCCGCATCTTTCGTCGCTTCCTTCAAAAACCCATGGGGCGTTTGGATGAGAATGCCCGCGCCATCGCCCGTATTGGCCTCACAGCCGCATGCGCCGCGATGGTCCAGATTCAAAAGCACCTGGAGTGCCTGTTCAACAATCGCGTGAGACTTCTTGCCTTTGATATTGACCACGAAACCCACCCCGCAGGCTTCATGCTCGAACTGCGGATCGTATAAACCCTGCTTCTCCGGCAACCCGGTTAACGCGTCTCGACCGATATTTTGTCTCGCTTCCAAACTGCTCATCGCTGTTCTCGTGTTCTCTCGTGTTATCGCCACGCTTTCACTTCGATAAAATAAGTTAAATCTTGATAGTTTTTACCTAAACCAACCAACTCTGCAATCATTTCATTAAATAATTTTAACCGGCAAAAGTATCCACTCAAACATATCCCTTGAAAAGGAGCCATTTGCCGTAAATCTGCAGTAGAAGATATACTAAACCGACCGGGGCAATCCGAGTGAAACGCTGCTGCTGATCGGTTGGGGACGGTCGGGG
>CAZFOA010000213.1:4125-6078 GCA_964520205.1 uncultured Verrucomicrobiota bacterium
CTGAATCGTTCCCTCAGCCCTCCGGTTTGAAATGCAGCAATTGCACCCCGTGCCCGGGCAAATCCAGGTAAATCCCCCGATCCGACAAATCGCCGCCCGAACGCCTGAACGCCTCCGTCCCCAGACAATCGTTCACCTGCCAACCCCGGCCGGCGAGGCCTTCGATGCTCAAGGACGCGTAACATTGACTGCGGTGCTGCGCGAGATTGACGACCGCCAGGTCAAACTCCGGCGGTTTGGCCTGCCATTGGACCAGGACCACGTGCTGCGCCGTTGGATTCCCCGCCCACGCTTCACGCGGTTTCAGGAGCGTGGCCCGGCCCTGACCGACAGCGGAACGTTGCAGGGCAAGAAGCATCTGCTCGTAAAAGCACTCGACCTCAACCGCCGGCGTTTCCACAGAGCGGCGCAAAAACTCGACACCGATTCGGAAGCGGGCGCCTTCCAGTTGGCCGTCATGCAGCAGTCGCATCCCGGGCAAACTCAGGATCAACCAAGCCGCCGCGCGATGTTCGGCGGGCGAAAGAATGGAGGCGATCCGCGCTTCATCGTGGTTCTCCAAAAAGTGCGCGCCGCCCGCGATGAATTGCGGCGTTGCTGTCGCCAGACGCTGTTGCACGCCCGCCGGATTGCGCCGGATCAATTCATCGTAAATCGCCTTGTCGTAGGTGTAGTCAAAACCCAGCGCCTGCAAGCGGTCTTCCAAACCCCAATAAGCTTCGGCCAGAAACAGAAACCCGGGATGCGCTCGCCGGGCCGCACCGATGGCCTCCGGCCAAAATTCCGCCGGTGAACCACCGCTCGCCAATTCCGGTTCCTGGAAAAGAAACTGGCTCCAGGTCCTGGCAAACACATCGCTCAACAACAGCATCGCCATGTCGCAGCGCACCCCGTCGCAACGATCGGCAATCGCAAGCAGGCAATCCTTCATGGCCGCATGAGTGGCCCGCTGGCGGAAATCAAGCTGGACGGTGTCGCTCCAGGGCGGGAAATTCGGGTCCCGGCCATGCGCGAGCCAGCGCTTCCCAGTCTTGGTTTCCTGGGCAAAAGTGTCCGGCGTCTCGACGGGACTTTGCACGAACAACTCAGGCTGTTCGATCACCCAATTGTGATCCAACCCAACGTGGTTCGGCACAAAATCGAGGATCAGTTTCATCCCGCGCTCACAAAGCCGCCGCCGAAATTCCGCCAGGCCGGATTCGCCCCCTAACACCGGCGACACCCGATACTCGGCAATCGCATAAGGCGACCCGCCAATCTCCGCCGCGATAGGTTTCGAGCCGGCCTCATCCAGACCCGGCATTTGAGCTGTCGCCAGGGCAACAGCGCGGCTCCGCGGACCGGTCGTCCAGACGCTCATGAGCCAGATATGGGTGAACCCGAGCCGCTGCCAGCGTGCAAATTCCGAATCCGGCACATCGGCGAGCGTCGCGCGCCTTCCGAGCCGATCGGAAAGTTCGTTCAGCCAGCAGCGGGTATTGATTTCGTAAATAAGCGGATACTGCATGCGGCAGTGGAGTAATAACCGCAGCGAAAGCCGGAAGTCAATTTGAACAGAAGCAAACGGAGGTAACAAAGATGAACCTCTTCGTCGTCTTCCGCCTTCGCAGCGCGACGGCGGCTGTTACCTTCTGTTTAAAACAATTGAATCTGAATGGCAGAGGAATGATCGGCAGGGGAATAAATGTATGTTCGATTCTTGGTGTCCGTTGAATACGTAGGAGCCGACGTGAGGAGGCTCTCAATTCCGCCTCCTTTTCGGAGCGCGGAGCATTGCTCCGCCAGCTTCCAGCCTGGATTCGTGCGGAGCAATGCTCCGCGCTCCGATCAAGTTGATCCACCGCCCCCGTCCCCATTCCTCTGCCGATCATTCCCCTGCCCAATTCGGTTCCCACAAGATTTGAACAGAAGCAAACGGAGGTAACAAAGATGAACCTCTTCGTCGTCTTCCGC
>CAZFOA010000214.1:0-1411 GCA_964520205.1 uncultured Verrucomicrobiota bacterium
GATACATTGCATTTTCCAGTTCGGCCGCGGGCTTGGTAGCCAATGACACCAACACCTACCCGAGTATAGTTGTGCATGACCTTCTTAGTGGCACCAATACCCTGGTGAGTGTGGACACCAACGGCGCGTTTGGCGCCGATGGCTTTTCCACCGATCCGTCCATCAGCGGAGATGGCCGGTATGTAGCCTTCACCAGCAGCGCTGACAATCTCGTTGCGAATGGCAAAACCAATGTCCAGAGCGTTTTCGTCCGTGATTTGCAATTAGGAACCACAGTCCTGGCGAGCGGGAATGCTAGTGGTTCTTCCCCATCGAGTGGGATCACCAATGCCAACTCTCCGATGATCAGCAACAATGGGCGTTACGTTCTATTCCGGACCAGCACGACGAGCTTTGCCGCACCTCAATCTCAATTCTTTTGGCTGCGCGATATGCAAGCGGGCACGAATTACACATTGGCACCTCGCGGTGTATCCACTGCCACCCTGACGCCTGACGGCTATTATGTCGCCTATTCAGGTCGCCCGGGCGCAACTCCATATTTCTTTGTCTGGGATTCGCGGGCGGCTGCGATTGTTTACACAAACGCCATGGTTTTGCCTTGGATGTTAGCAATCAGTCCGGATGGAAACCGAATCGTGTATTCTGGCACTAATGGATTTGTGGTTGGCGGTACCAACGGATTCTATGCGATTGATCGCTCTGCCAATACCAGTTGGATGATCGGGCCGCCACTGTCCGGTTCGCACCTGGGAATGCAGTTCAGCGGCGATGCGCGGCTCTTCGTCTATGCCACCGCAACCGGTCAGGTCCCGATCGACACCAACAGTGTTTCCGACGTTTACCTCTATGACTTTCAGAACCGGACGAACATCCTGATCAGCCAGAATTCGGATGGCTCCGGTGCCGGGAATGGGTTTTCGGATTCTCCCGCGATCAGCAGCGACGGCCGGTTCGTGGCTTATCGCAGCGCCGCCAGCAACATCGTCGCCGGCGGCAGCAATGGTGTTCCGAATATCTATCTTTACGACCGGCAGAGTGGGGTGACCACCGTTTTGGCTCCGAGCATTTCTGGCAATTTGGTTGGAAACAACCGGTCACTCGCCCCGCAGTTCAGCGGCGACGGCCAGACGCTGGTATTCCTGAGCTGGGCTTCCGATCTTGTCGCTCAGGATTTCAATCAGGGCGCGGACCTGTTTGCGTTGCGGATCGGCACCGCCAATCCGGCGCCGGCATTCGCCGGCCAGGTTGTCTTCGTTCCGACGTCGGGCCAGAGTCCCACGCTGACCTGGCCGACTGTGACCGGCAAGAGCTATCAGGTGCAGTACAAGGACAACTTGAGCGACGCCGTCTGGCAACCGTTGACCGGGAATGTGTGGGTGGTGGGAAATCAAGGTTACGCCACGGACCT
>CAZFOA010000214.1:1511-6054 GCA_964520205.1 uncultured Verrucomicrobiota bacterium
GACGCGCCCCACCTTTTGGTCCTTGAACGACTTGGGCAACATGTACGCGAGGAGGCTCTGAATCCACTCTCGTTTAAGAATTGCTCGAGGAAAATGATTTGCGATGGAGACGCGGGCTGCGTACCGTGGGCGGCCAATGGCGGGAAGTCGGGATTTGCTGAAAAAACTATGTCAAACAAACCACTGACAGGCAAAGAACTCTCCGAGTTGACGGCCGGGCTGAACCGGTTGGCGCGGAATCTCTGGTGGACCTGGGACCAGGAGGCGCAGGAAGTTTTTCAGGAACTTTCTCCGCGCTGCTGGCAGAATCTGTATCACAACGCGGTGGCCATCCTGCATGAGATTTCCGACTACGAACTCCGGGTCCGTTTGCAGGACCATGACTATTCGGAGCGCGTCCGGGCAGTGTTGCGGGCATTTGACGCGTACCTGAGCGACAGCGCGACGTGGGCGCACCAGCATGCGCGGTCGCTCCGCCAGAATTCGGTGGCGTATTTCTCAGCCGAATTCGGTTTCCATGAGACCCTGCCCATCGCCGCCGGCGGTCTCGGGGTTCTGGCCGGCGACCATGCCAAATCCGCGAGCGATCTCGGGCTGAACTTTGTGGGCATCAGTCTTTTTTACCGCGAAGGTTATTTCCAGCAGGCGATTGATTCCAACAACTGGCAGACGGAGTATTACACGCTTCTGAATCCGAGCAACCTTCCCATGGAACCGGTTTTGGACGCCAAAGGCGAGCCGGTGATCTGCGAGGTGGATATCGACATGCACCAGGTTTTCTTCCGCGCCTGGCGTGTGAACGTGGGGCGCGTCCCGGTTTATCTGATCGACGCCAATCTTCCGCAAAACGAACAGCATTTTCGGGACTTGACGTTGCGTGTTTACGGCGGAGACAGCACGACCCGCATTATGCAGGAAGTGTTGTTGGGCATCGGCGGGGTGCGGCTGCTGCGGACGCTGGGCCTGAAGCCGTCGCTGTTTCACATGAACGAAGGCCATGCGGCGTTCCTGACGCTGGAGTTGATCCGCGAAAAAATGGCCGCGGGAAAGAAGTATCAGGAAGCGGCGGCGCAGACCAAGGCCGAATGCATTTTTACCACCCATACGCCGGTGGAAGCCGGCCACGACCGGTTCAGTGCCAGCCTGGTGGACTACGCGCTGCACCGGTTTCGCGAGCAGCTGACCATGCCGTTTTCCGAAGTGATGGCCCTGGGCCGGGTTGACCCGAAGAACGGGGACGAGCCGTTCTGCATGACGGTGCTGGCGTTGAAATTGTCCCGCTCCGCCAATGGCGTCAGCGAGCTTCACGGGCGTGTCAGCCGGCACATGTGGCATTCGCTTTATCCGGACAGGCCGGTGGAACAGGTGCCGATCGGGCACATCACGAACGGCATTCATTTGCTGGGATGGATGAAAGGCCCGGTGCGGCGGTTCTGGCGGCGGAAACTCAGCGGCGATGCGGGCGGCCCGGGGGCTGCAAAGGCGTCCGGCGCGCCCGACTGGGGCGCGCAGGTCAACTCGCCGGAATTCTGGCAAAAGATGGCCGATCCGGAATTTATTTCCGACGAGGAAATTTGGGCCTTGCGCTACAACCTGCGCCGCGAGTTGATCGAATTCTGCCGGCGCCGCCTTTTGATTCAGGGCCAGCGCCTCATGCACGGCGATTACATCGTGTTTGATTCCCTGCTGAACCCCGATGCGCTCACCATCGGCTTTGCGCGGCGCTTTGCCACTTACAAACGCGCGCCATTGATCTTTCAGCAAATGGAAAATATCGTGCGGCTCACGCGCGACAAGACGCGCCCGATCCAGTTTATCTTCGCCGGAAAAGCGCATCCGCGCGATGATGACGGCAAGCGTTACATCCAGCACATCAGTCATCTCAGCAAATACAGCGACCTGAAAGGCAGCCTGGTTTTCATCGAAAATTACGATATCCACGTCGCGCGGCAAATGGTGTCCGGCTGCGACATCTGGCTGAACAACCCGCGCCGGCCGCTCGAAGCTTCGGGCACCAGCGGCATGAAAGCCGGGTGTCACGGTTGCATGAATCTGAGCATTCTCGACGGCTGGTGGCGCGAAGGTTATGACGGCACCAACGGCTTCGCCATCGGTGAAGACGCGCACGCCGATTCCGTCGAGGAGCAGGACCGCGTGGACAGCATGAATCTTTACCGGACCCTCACCAGCGAAGTCATTCCGCTGTTCTACGCGCGGGATGAACAGGGTGTGCCGCGGCAGTGGATCCAGAGAATCCGGCGCACGATGGTGACGCTCGTGCCGCAATTCACGACCGCGCGGATGGTTAAAGAATACGCGGAAAAGTATTACCTCACGAAGTAATCCGGCTGGGTTTTCATTTCCTTCTCGCCTAGAGTGTCATCGTGCTGCCCGATGTCAGATCAGTGACCCGAGACGAACTCGAGGCCCGGTTTCGGGCCTGGGGCCAGCCGGCTTATCGTGTTTCTCAATTGCTCAAGTGGCTTTATGTTCAACGCGTCACAGCCTGGGAAGCGATGACGAACGTGCCGAAGGCACTGAGTGAACAGTTGCGGGCCCACTACTCGTTGCAGCCTCTTGAACTGGTCCGCAAGCAAGGCGCGCTCGACAGCACGCAAAAATTTCTCTGGCAACTCGGCGACCATTCGCTTGTCGAGAGTGTCCTGATTCCGGCGAACCCGGCCCTCCATGGGGAGGCTAGCGACCGTCACACGTTGTGCATTTCCACGCAAGTGGGGTGCGCGTACGGGTGCACATTCTGCGCCAGCGGGCTGGATGGGTGGAAACGCAACCTGCGCGCGGATGAAATTGTGGAACAGGTTCTGGCGGTCGAACGGTGGAACAAAGCGGGAAGTTCCAGTTTGCAGGTTGAAAGTTTCGCGTCTGATGGCGCCCAACCTGCAACCAGCAACCTGCCGCCTGTGACGACCCCGCGCCTGGTCGACAACCTCGTCGTCATGGGCATGGGGGAGCCGCTGGCGAATTATGAGAATCTGCTCAACGCCCTGGCGATTCTGAATGCACCGTGGGGCGGGGGAATTGGCGCCCGGAAAATCACCGTCTCCACCAGCGGGCTGGCTCCTCAGATCCGCAAGCTGGCCGATGAACCCTTCCAGTTTCGCCTCGCCATTTCGCTGCACGGCGCGACGGATGAGATACGGAACCGAATCATGCCGGTCAACCGCAAGTATCCGCTCAAGGAACTCCTGGCTGCCGGGGAGTATTACCGGCAAAAGAAAGGGCGGATGATCACCCTGGAGTATATCCTGATTGCCGGGGTGAACGATGGGCTGGGGCAGATCAAACCGTTGGCGGCGCTGGCACGCCGGCTCCATGCGAAGGTGAATCTGATCCCTTACAACAAAGTGGAAGGCTTGCCCTGGGAACGGCCCGGCGAGCCCGCACAGGAAGCTTTCTTCGCCGCCCTGGAAAGACAGAACGTCGCCGCAACACTGCGCCGTGAAAAAGGCCACGATATCGACGCGGCCTGCGGCCAGTTGCGCTTGAAAACCGAGCGCGAACTCATCCGCGCCAGCGGTTGAAGGAAGTCAGCGGAGCAAATTCAGGCGCTAGATCGTTTTCAAGACAGTTGTAGCCGGAGCGCGGCGTTTACGACGCTTCAACGTTGCGTCCCCATTCGATTTCGAAGCGGGCTGAAGCCCGCGCTCCCCTCCGCGAAATGCTGTGTAGCGGCTACGGTTTCGTTTAAAACGCTCCAGCAGCCTGTTTAAAAAGCAGGAGACGACATGAGGAGTCTCTGAATTTCACCCTCAAAGCCGAATGATTCAGAGACTCGTTGCCTCGTCTCCTGTGGGGGAAAACGATTTTTGCCGGGCTGCCAGGCGGGCCCACCGGGAATTGGCGCAGCCGGGCGTTTACCTAATACTTCAAGGGCGTTAGGATTCGCCAATTCGAGAGGAAGGGCGGGCGCAGATTATCGCTCACGAGGGCCATGCTGTGGTTTCCCCGCGCGGCAATCATGACGACGTTTTTCATTCCCGCGGGAACGTTGCATTGTCCGCCCCCGTTCAGGCCCCAGGCAGCCAGGGTGCCGTCGCGTTTGAGTGCCAGGCTGTGGTAATCACCGCTGGCAATTGCCACCACGTTGTTCAGTCCCGCCGGGACAGAGCAATGTATAAGCCCGTAGGCACCCCATGAAACCACTGTGCCGTCCTGCTTCAGCGCCAGGCTGTGAAAGCCTCCGGCCGCGATGGCCACGACATGCGTCAATTTCCGTGGCACGTCCGTTTGCCCGAGGCCGTTGTTGCCCCAGGCGACCACGGTGCCATCGCGTTTCAGCGCCAGGCTGTGGTACATTCCCCCGGCGATGGCCACGACGTTGTTGAGTTCTGGAGGAACATCGCACTGGCCGTAATTGTCGAGGCCCCAGGCGACCACGGTGCCGTCGCGTTTCAGCGCCAAACTGTGAGCGGCACCGGCGGCGATGGCGACGACGCGGTTCAGTCCGCCAGGAACGGCGTCCAGACCGTAGCCGCCAAAGTTTCCCCAGGCGCTCACGGTGCCATTGGCCATCAATGCGAGA
>CAZFOA010000215.1:0-6039 GCA_964520205.1 uncultured Verrucomicrobiota bacterium
TTCCTATCTGAATTCGCGCGGAGCGATGCTCCGCGCTCCAATCGAATTGATGGCCTGTTGCCCAATTGCGGTGAAGGTAGAGCGCGTCACTCCGTGCGCGCCGACACCGTCGCAAAAACAAATTGGCGAATTTCGCAGTCTGGTTGCTGCCGGCGGCGCGCACGGAGTGACGCGCCCTACCGTGTCGTTGAAAAAGCAAAATCAAGACATCCTATTGTGGGCGCAAGAATGCTCAACACACCAAATTACCCCTATAGCATCCCCTAATTCGTCATCAAAACTTCGATGCTCTGTTCGGGTTTCTGGGGCGCGGCTTCCCCCTGATCCCCTGCTTTCACCGATACCGGCGCTTCCAGCGCGGCTTCGGGTCCGCCGGTCTTGTGGAATTTGACGCTGACGATCTTGCTGACGCCGTGTTCTTCCATGGTCACGCCGTAAAGGATGTCCGCCATGCCGATGGTGCGTTTGTTATGCGTGATAATGATGAACTGGGAATGCCCCAGGAAACGCTGCAGGATGTGAATGAAGCGGTTGATGTTGGATTCATCCAGCGGCGCGTCCAATTCATCGAGCACACAGAACGGGCTGGGCCGGACCTGGTAGATCGAGAACAACAGCGCCACCGCCGTCATGGTCTGCTCGCCGCCGGACAACAGGGAGATCGTCTGGAGCTGTTTGCCGGGCGGACGCGCGACGATGTCGATGCCGCTCTCGAGCAGATCGTTTTCATTCACCAGCACCAAATCCGCTTTGCCGCCGCCAAACACTTCGGTGAACATGGTCCGGAAGTTGTCGCGGATTTTCTCGAACGTCTCGGCAAACATCTGCCGCGTCTGGACGTTGATGCGGTTGATGACTTCCATCAATTGCGCCTTGGCCTGGACCAGGTCGTCGTATTGCTTGGTCAGGAATTGATAGCGTTGCTCGGTTTCCTCGTACTCCTCGATTGCGACCAGGTTGACCGGCCCCATTTCATCGAGCTGTTTTCGCAGCGCATCCACCTGCTGCGCGACGGCGGTCCAATCCGTGGCCGCGCCGGCCGCCGCCATTTCCTCCGGCGTCATGACGTGAACTTTCGCGGGACCTTCATCGGCAACAGTAATGGTGATGCACTCGCTGCGCACCGTGTCGAGATTGACCTGGTATTTCTGTTGAATGCGTTCGCGCAGGTTCTGCACCGACATGTTTTTCTGCGCGAGTTCAACTTCCAGAACGCCGCGTTGCTGCTGCAGCTCCGCCAGGCTGCGGCGTTGTTCCCGCAAAGCATCCTCCCGCGAGGCGATGGCGTCTTCCTGCGTCTGCTTGTGCGCGAGCTGTTCGGCCGTTTGCGCGTTCAACTGTTCCCGGTCGTGCCGCAATCGCTCGATCAGCACGCGGGATTCCTGGATTTCGGCGCCGGCCTGTTCCCGGCGTCCGACAAAGGAAGAACATTCGGCGCGCCACTGTTCGAGTCCTTGCGCCAGTTCCTGCAGGCGCTGCTCCAGCGCGCCCTTTTGCTGGCGGAATGACGCGCCCAGTTGTTCCTCCGCGGCCAGCGCGATCTTGCTTTCCGTCAGCCCGGCATTCGCCCAGTCGCGCCGCCCGCGCAATTTCTCCAGCTCGGTGGTGAGCGCAGCCACCTGCTCCTGTTGCGCGCGCTCGATGATTTCCAGGTTCCCGGCCTGCTCCGAGAGCACGCCGCGCCGCTGCAATCCCTCCTGTTCCTGCGCCGCGAGACTTTGAATTTCGTAAACGACCGTGTCGATCTTCTGATGCAACAGCCGGCTCGAGTTTTCCAGCGCGGTAAATTCTCCCTGGCGGGTGGCGATGGCGACTTCCTGGCGGTTCAGTTCGGTTTGGGCGGCCTGGAGACCTGCCTGCAATTCCGTCTGCTCGCTTTGCAACGCGCCTTTCCGCCGGCTGAGTTCCGCAATCCGCTCCTGAATTTCAGCCAGTTCGGCTTGAAGCCCGACGATCTGGTTCTTGCGGCCCAGAATGGACGAGGGCGCCCGGCTGTTGCCGTTTCCGTTCAAATAGCCGCCCGTGTAAATGCCGTGGCGACTGAGCAGATCGCCCGACAGCGTGACAAAATCACAGCCGGCGTGCCCGTTTTGCAACTGCGCTGTGGCGGCGGACAGGTCCGAAACAATAAACGTGCGGCCCAGCAGACTCTTCACCAGGTTCTCCACCGAAGGATCGGCCTGGATCAGTCCCAACGCCGGCACGACTTCATTTTTCGCCAGCCGGTTCCGCACCGACTCCGCGTCGGCGCCCGGAGCCATGTCGCCCGAAAAACCGAGCTGCGTTACCGGCATTTCGACGGCCAGCGCGGCCACACTGGCCCGGCCCGCCTTGCTGGCGCTGAGATCGGCCAGGATCTGCTGTGCGGATTCCGGCTTTTCCGTCAACACAAGCTGCAGATGATGGCCCAGCGCGTTCTCGATCGCGATGACGTAATCGTCCGGAACGCGAATGTGCTCGGCCAGTGAGCCGAGGACGGATCGGGAGCGCTGCAACGCAGCCAGCGCTCCCGCACCGAACCCTTCATGCGAACCCTCCAATTGTTCCAGCACGTCCCGGCGCGAGCGCTTCTCCGCCTGGGCCTGCAACTGCAGGTCCTGCTCCCGCGTGGTGTCGTTCAGTTCTTTCTGGATTTCGCCCAGCCGCCGCTGCCGTTCTTCGACCGTTCCGCGCTGGGTTTGCGCGTTGAGTTTCTCCGCCTGTTCGTTGGCGGCAAATTCCCGCAGCCGGATTTCCAGGCGCGAACGCTCTTCTTCCAGTTGAATTTTTTCAGCGGACAACTTTTCGAGCCGGACCGTGTTGCCCTGCTTTTGGAGATCCAGCGCGGTGATTTCATTCCGCAGGCGGGTCAAATCCTGCGCCGCCGCAAACGCGCCGGCTTGCGCCGTGCGCAGCGCTTCCTGCCGGGTCTGCAAATCGGTTTCGACAGCCTGCAGCGCCTGCTGCCAGGTCTGGAGGGTTTGCCGATGCTTCAGCAAAGCCGCCTCGGAATCCGCCAGGCGCCCGGAGACGCCGGCCAGTTCGCCGGCGGCCGCCTTGCGCCGCTCTTCGGCTTGCGTGATGTCGGCCAGGACCTTCGAGTCTTGCGCCGCCAACTCGCGCAGACGTTCCTCATTGAACTGAATCCGGCTTTCGTGCCGGTCCGTCTCGCCCTTCAACTCCAGCCCGCGTTGTTGCATGCCGCCCACCTGCCGCTCCAGTTCCGAAAGCCGGTCGCGCAACTGCCCGATCTCATCCTCGCAGCGCAGCACGGCGGCCGAACCGGACGCGATCTCATCGCGCAATTGCTCGGCGCGGGACTGTTTCCCGGCAATCTCCGATTGCAGCACGTCGAATTGATGGCGCGCGAGCTGGGTGTCGAGATGCTGGAGTTCCTGGGCGAGATGTTTGTACCGGCGGGCTTTGCCGGCCTGGCGCTGGAGCGAGCCGATCTGCCGTTTGACTTCGCGGATCAGGTCGGAAACGCGAAGCAGATTCTGCTCGGTGTACTCCAGCTTGCGCAGCGTTTCTTTCTTCTGACTCTTGTATTTGGTGATGCCCGCGGCTTCCTCAAAAATCAGGCGGCGATCCTCGGGCTTGCTGGAAAGAATTTGGGTGATGTGGCCCTGCGCCATGATGCTGTAGCTGGCGCGGCCCACACCCGTGCCCATGAACAACTGCTGAATATCCTTCAGCCGGCACGGAACTTTGTTGATGAAATACTCGCTGCCGCCGTCGCGGAAAATCCGCCGCGTGATCGTCACTTCGTTGAACGCCACCACCACCCCGGCGGCACGCAGTTGATCCTGGTCCACCCCACCCAGCGTGAGCGACACTTCACCCATGCCCAGCGGCTTGCGCGAATCCGTGCCGTTGAAAATCACGTCGGCCATCTCCCCGCCGCGAAGCGCTTTGGCGGATTGCTCGCCCAGTACCCAACGTATAGCGTCGGACACGTTGGACTTACCACAACCGTTGGGGCCCACGATGGCCGTGACGCCAGGCTGGAAATTGAGCGAAGTCTTGTCGGCGAAGGACTTAAATCCTAAAACCGTTAAGTTCTTGAGATACATTTTCTTTAAACAACCAAAGTTAGCCGAATTAGTAAAGTGGAAAAACCACAATATACAGGGCTACGCTGTTTACCGGAGCACAACTAATGGTGAGGAACCGAGATTTGGATTGTGCCGATCGACCTATCCCTAAATACCCATTAAACCGAACTAGTAGTTTTACTACCGCAAAACCCACCCGGATTCAACAACTTTCTGAATAATTCTTCATGAATTCTGAGGTCGGACGCGAACCCTCCAAATCCAAACCCTGTCGCGTCGTCTAATGGCGTGGCTTGACGCGACAGTCCCGCCGCGGCGGGAGAGTGCGTGCGTCTTCAGCGCCGCTGTCCCGGTGCCCCCCTCGTTTCCGGATCCCGCCTGGTTCGGGGGAAGCCTTGAAATTACTCGTTGATAAAGCGAGGCGCGGCGGCCAACCTGCGCGGGCAGATTCATGATTTCGCCAAGTGCTCATAACCGCCGGTTTTCGAGTTCCATTGCCGCCCTGATCTTTTTCGCTGCCATCGCCTTTTTCGATTCGCCATGCCGCGCGGTGAATTATGAAAAATCAGGCGTCGTTCCGCCGGCGATCCCCAGAGAGTTTCGAGGCGTTTGGATTGCGACCGTTGCCAATATTGATTGGCCCTCGAAGCCCGGCCTGAGCGTCGCGGACCAGAAACAGGAGTTGCTGGCGATTCTGGACCGCGCCGCCCGGATCAAATTGAACGCCGTGATTTTCCAGGTGCGACCCGCGTGTGACGCGATGTACGCGTCTCCGATCGAACCGTGGTCGGAATACCTGACCGGCGTGATGGGCCGGCCGCCGCGGCCATTTTATGATCCGCTGGCGTTCGCGGTCGAGGAGGCGCACCGGCGCGGACTCGAATTGCACGCCTGGTTCAATCCTTATCGCGCGCTGCATTTTTCCAGCAAGTCACCGCTCGCGGCCAACCACATCGCGCGAACTCATCCCGAACTCGTGAAGTCCTACGGCAAGTATCTCTGGCTGGACCCGGGCGAACCCGCCGTGCGCGATTACTCGTTGAGCGTGGTGATGGATGTCCTCCGGCGCTACGACATCGATGGGGTGCACTTCGACGATTATTTCTATCCGGACCGGGTGGATGCCGGGGTGGACTCGGATTTCCCGGATGACGCCAGTTGGAGCAAATTCGGTGCGGGTGGAAAATTCAGCCGCGAGGATTGGCGGCGTGAGAATGTGAACCTGTTTATCGAGCGGGTTTATCAATCCGTCAAAGCCGCAAAGCCGTGGGTTAAGTTTGGGGTGAGTCCGCACGGAATCTGGCGGCCGAGACATCCCGCGCAGATTCGAGGGATGGATGCCTATGCTCAGATTTATGCGGATTCCCGCAAATGGCTGGACAACGGCTGGCTCGATTATTTCGCCCCACAACTGTATTGGCCGATCAAATCGAAGGAGCAAAGCTTTCCGGCGCTGCTGGACTGGTGGACGGAACAGAATTCAGAACACCGCCACCTTTGGCCCGGTCTGGACGTGGCCAAAGCGAGCCAATGGCTGCCGGACGAAATCCCCAATCAAATCCGGCTGACGCGACACCAAATCGGCGACTCCGGTTACCTGCTTTACAACACCACCAGCCTGCTTCACAACAATTCGCTGCTCGCGAAACTGGAGCAGGTCATCAACGCGCAACCGGCGCTGGTCCCGGCGTCGCCGTGGCTCGGGAACTCGCGACCGGACCAGCCGGCTTTGTTATCGAGAAATGGCATCCTGCTTCCTCCCAAAATCTCGTGGATGACGGCGTCAACAGTTCCGGTGCGATTTTGGGCCTGGCAAACCCGGACTGGCGCCGAGTGGCGGACAGAGATTCTGCCGGCCAACGTTTCGTTCCGGGTCATCCAAGGCGTTCCGCCTGACGTTGTCGCGGTCACCGCGGTGGATCGAAACGGCAATTCGAGCGCGCCCGCGGTGCTGCAAATCAACCGCGAGCCGCCGGGGGCAAAGCGGCGCAGGACCGTCCACTAG
>CAZFOA010000216.1:0-6033 GCA_964520205.1 uncultured Verrucomicrobiota bacterium
CTTTTAATTCCAGATGCAGGTCGCGCAGTTGTTTGGGCTCAACCGCGCCCGGTGAATCGGTCATCAGGTCCGTCCCTTTGGCGGTCTTCGGGAAGGCGATGACATCCCGGATGCTGGGTGTGCCGCAGAGAATCGCCATCAAACGATCGAACCCGAGCGCGATGCCGCCGTGGGGCGGCGCGCCATACTTGAACGCCTCGAGCATGTAACCAAACCGGGCCTTTACCAGGTCCGGCGGAATTTGCAGCACTTCTTCAAAAACCGTTTTCTGCACGTCCGGCCGGTGGATACGAATCGAGCCGCCGCCCAGTTCCGTTCCATTCACCACGATGTCGTAATGCTGGCCACGGACTTTTTTGGGGTCGGTCTTGAGCAGTGGAATATCCTCCGCCACCGGCGCGGTGAACGGATGATGGCTCGAATACCAGCGGTTCTGCTCCTTGTCGAAGCTGAGCAGCGGGAAATCCACCACCCACAAGAATTCAAACCGGTCGGCGGGAATCGTCAGCTTCCCCTGCCCTTTCAAGACGTCTGCGCAGTAGAGCCGGATTTTGCCGAGGATTTCACACGCATTCAGCCATTGGTCGGCGGCGAACAAAATCAAATCGCCTTCCTCGATCGCCAGTTTCTTCGTCAGTGCCGCTTTCTCGGCGTCGTTGAAGAACTTCACGATGGGCGATTTCCATTCGCCGCCTTCGACCTTGATGTAAGCCAGGCCTTTCGCGCCGAAGCTTTTGGCGTATTCGGTCATGGTTTCGATCTGGCCCTGTGTGGCGCCGGCGAGGCCTTTTGCGTTGAGCGCCTTCACCACACCGCCATTGGCAACCGCGCCGCTGAACACTTTGAATTTGCTGGCTCTAAAATCCTCGGTAAGATCCGCCAGTTCCATGCCGAAACGCGCGTCCGGCTTGTCGATGCCCCAACGATTCAGCGCCTCTTCAAACGAAATCCGCTTGAACGGCGTCGGGATGTCCAGCCCCAAGGCGACTTTCCAAATGCGTTTCAAGACGCCTTCGATGAGTTGGTAGATGTCCTCACGCTCGATGAAGCTCATCTCCAGATCGAGCTGGGTGAATTCCAACTGCCGGTCGGCGCGCTGGTCTTCGTCGCGGAAACAGCGCGCCAACTGATAATACCGCTCCACTCCGGCCACCATGAGCATCTGTTTGAATTGTTGCGGCGACTGCGGCAGCGCGTAAAACGTGCCCGGCTCACGGCGGTTGGGAACAAGGAACTCGCGCGCGCCTTCCGGCGTGGACTTGAACATGATCGGCGTTTCGACTTCCAGGAAGCCCTGCTCGTCCATGAACACGCGGATGGCGCTGGCCACTTTGCTGCGCAGGCGAAGATTGCGCGCCATTTCCGGCCGGCGCAAATCGAGGTAGCGGTACTTGAGGCGAAGCTCTTCATTCACTTTGCTGGCAACTTCCGGGTCGTCCACCGGGAACGGCAGCACCTCAGCCATGTTCAGCACTTCAACCGACTGGGCCATGACTTCGATTTCGCCGGTCGGGATTTTCGGGTTGTTCGTCCCGTCCGGACGCTGCCGGACCTTGCCGGTGATGCTGACGACGCATTCGCTGCGGAGCGACGCAGCCTGCTCGAAGAGTTCCTTCGACAAAACCGACGGATCAAACACGGTCTGGGTGCGGCCTTCGCGGTCGCGGATATCGATGAAAATGAGGCCGCCGAGGTCGCGGCGCGAGTGGACCCAGCCGGAGAGGGTCGCGGTCTGATTGACATGCGCCGGGCGCAGTTCGTTGCAATGATGCGTGCGTTTCATTCAAGTGCGGAATGCGGAATTCGGATTGCGGAATTCAGCATCCAAGCGAGCGCGCATGGTGGCGGGGAATCGGGCGGAACTCAAAGAGAATTTTTTGATCCTTCAGGACGCGCATTCGGGCGCACTATAAACAAAGCAGCTTTGGACACCGGCCTACTTTGCAATCGAACAAGCGACGTTGGGACTCGCAGGGTTGACGTCCAAACGCCTGTCTTTGGGCAGAATGACGAGGTCCATATCCTCCATCGGAATCGCTCCCAGCAGAACCTGATCGCCCACCACCAGTGCGCCAACGTATCCGACGCGGTTTTTGAACCGCACTTCCACCGGGCCCACGTAAGGCACTAGTCGTTTGGTGCCGTCAGCGAGGGTGACTTCCTTCTTGTCTGGCGACTCGAGTTTAAGTTGAAGACGAACATGCTCGGGAATACAGAGATGAACCGCCCCGGAGTCGGCCATCGCCTCGACTTCGACCGGCTCCAATGCCGGAAGTTTCGGATTCTTCAATGTGATTCGCGCGTTCACAAGTCCCATTAGGTTATACTACAAAGCGCAATCGTTCCAGCAAGACGAAGTTATTTTCCATTCCCGCCGGCCCATTTCGGCGGATGCTCCAATTGAAAAAGCGTCTCGCCAGCCTGGCGCACCAGCAGGATTCCCTCCTTTTCCCGATTCGCGAATTCCTCCGGGCGGATGGTCTTCGGGTCGCGGTAACCGAGGTTGATCTTGCGGCAGGTCGCTTCGGGAATGCCGGTGGCCAGCGTGACCTGAATGCGGCAGATCTCGACGCCATTTTCGAAGGTGCCGATGCCGCGGACGTGGGTCGAGTGCGCCAGCACGCCCCAGGGATAATGTTTGAACTTGTCCCATTGCTTGAGGAAATAATCGCGGCAATGGTAACCTACCTCGGCGATCAATTTGCCGTGCGTGACGGAAATCTCGCGCACGTGCGGCGCATAGATGATGAGTTCGCCGCCGTCGGCCACGACGGGTTCCAGTTTATACATGCACTTGCCGGCGACCCAGAGTTCGTCATACATCGGCGGCGCGCACGAGAGCACCGTCCGGAACGGCTGCGGCTTGCGTGTGATATGGACCCGGCTCGATAATTCGCTGGCTTCGTCCCACGCGGCTTCCGGTGTGCCGACAAAGAGGCCGACGAGGGATTTGTCCGGCGCAACGACCATGGCGAAACAGAGTTTGTCCACCTCGAGCATCGCCCCGGCGCGATCCACCACTTTGCGGACTGGCGTCCATTTGTTGCCGATGATCATCGGGTTGGTGCAGACCGCGCCGAGCCAATGGAAGAAATTCAAAATCTTGGGGCCGCCAATGCCGGGAAAGAGATACTTGTTGCCGCCGGAGAAGCCGACGACTTCGTGCGGGAACACCGGTCCGAGGATGACGACCTTGTCGTAATTGAAGACGAGCTTGTTGATCTCGACCGGCACATCCATCGAAAACAACCCATCGGTCAACTGACTGATATCTTTCGCCGGGATGACGCCAATTTCCTTCAGCGCGGACGGGTTGTCCCATTCGTGGTTGAATAGTTGAACGCCGGCATATTGGCCACGGCGCTCGGCGGTCGAAATTTCCAATCGCCCGCAAATCGCTTTCTCACTCATCGGCGGATGCGTGCCGAGCGCGACCAGGACGTCGAATGCATGGGTCACGGACGCAATTTGCCGGTGCAGGGTTTTGAACAACAACCCGACCGGGGCGGTGCGGGTGCCGTCGGGCACGATGAGCAGGATGCGTTTGCCGCGGCAACTCTCGACCGGGCAGGCCTGGCCGACCATCTCTGCGACCTGCCAGTCAGTAAGTTTGCTGGAAGCGGCGATGTTTGATTTGCTGGTCACGACAAAAGTATAAACCACGGATGGACAAAGCGCAGCGGAGCCGCGGCTGGACGGAGTGCGCCCGTCCTCGGGCGCAGCGGCTCCACCACGTCGAAGAATTGGGGAGATTCCCTGGGCCGTTACCCGTTGCAGGCCTGCTGCGACCGGGACGGTCGCACTCCGCAGAGTTTGCACGGCCTGCAAAAATTCTGATGGCAAGCAGTGCTGGCGGACCCGGAGGGAAGGGGCTGGAAAATGACGCGAACTTCACGTCAAATCTTTGTTTTGAATCCGTGTCCATTCGTGGCAACACATTAAATCGTCTGGCTTAGGAATCCGCCGTCCACGCGGATGTCTGCGCCGGTGATGAAACCGCTGGCTTTCGGACTGGCGAGGAAGATTGCGGCGCCCACCAGCTCGCGCGGTTCGCCGAAGCGGTTCATCGGCGTATGCCCCCAAATGGATTTCGCGCGAGCCGTCGGCGAACCGTCGTCGTTGAACAACAGTTTGCGATTTTGTTCAGCCGGGAAAAAGCCGGGGGTGATGGTGTTGACGCGCACGCCATTCGCGGCCCATTCGCGAGCGAGGAAGAGGGAAAGATTCAGCAACGCCGCTTTGGCCGCGGAGTAGGCAACCACACGCGACAGCGGCAGATGCGCGGAGACGCTGGCGATGTTGATGATGCTGCCCTTGCCGCGGGCCACCATGGCGGGCCCAAACTCCTGGCAGGGCAGCAACGCGCCGCCCACGAGGTTTAAATCAAAATTGGCGCGCCAGGCTTCCAGCGGAATTTTGTCGAACGAATTGTCCGGCGTGACCGTCGCTTTCGGATCGTTCCCACCGGCGGCGTTGACCAGAATTGTGGGAGCGCCGAGGGACTTCTCAATGGCCTGATGCGCGGCATGAAGACTTTCCCGCTTCACTGCATCCGCGGAAAAGAAGGCCGCCTTCCCCCCTTGGCTCTGAATGGCTTTGACGCGGGCCTGACCGCGCGCTTCGTTGCGGCCCAACACGGCCACCCCGGCCCCGGCCTCGCCCAGTCCTTCCGCGATCGCGCCACCCAACGCGCCCGTGGCGCCAATGACGACCGCGACTTCTCCCGACAAATCGAATAGTTTCACAAGGCTGAAAGTGTGTGCCAACCGCGGGGCGGGGAGAAGAGAAAATTTTGCCGCAGGCAGTGAAACAAAGGCGAAGCTCGACGCACTTCCCCCGGAGCACGGGCGGTCCGCGCCCGCAGCAGGTTGGATTGCGTTGGAGGGCGGAGTATTCCGATCGGTTGTGGACACTCGAATCCGCTGCGCGCCGGGACGTCGCGCGGTCCGTTGGAAGACAGTGCCCCGATTGCGAACGGGAGTGTTCGCGGCCAATTCCTTGCTGGTCAGTGCGCTGAGATTCAATTAGGTTTTGGAGCGATGACAAGTTTCTTGCCTCGGCCGGAAGTGATTCTCACGCATGAAAGCGATCTCGACGGGCTGCTTGCCGGCGTGCTGCTGCAACGGCTTGCGCGCAAACTGTTCAATGCGGAAGTCCGGCTGGAAGCGCATCACTATAATTCCTGGAAACAGCGTGAACTGCGCGAGAAATCCGCCTGGGTCACGGATTTCACGTTTGAACCGCGCCTCGATCTTCCCAATTGGGTCGTCATTGACCATCATGCCACCGAAACCGCGCCGAAAACCGCGCTGTTAATCCACGATCTGAAGAAATCCGCCGGGCTGCTCTGTTACGATCTCTGCCGCAAAGCGGGTCTCGAGTCGCCCGCGCTCGACCGCCTGGTCCACTTGAACAACGTGTCTGATTTGTTTCTGGAAGACGACCCCGACTTCGAGCTTGCCGGCGATTACGCCAACCTCGTGAAAATTTATCAGTTCTGGAATTTGCACGCGTTGCTGAACGGCGAAATCGAAAAGCTCATCGATCATCCGTTGCTGGAGGTCATGGAAGTGAAGCGCCGCGTCGAAAACCCGCTCGGCTTCGACTGGAGCAAAGCGAATGTCACCGAAATCAGCCCCGCCGTCGGCTTCGTCGAGACCGTCGTTGGCAACAACAACCTGATCGTCCATCAACTGCTCGAACAGGAGGCGACCCGTTTCCCCGTGCTGGTGACTCTCTTCCGGCGCGCCAACAACGTGATCATCGTCAGCTTCCGCAGCCGGAACGGCGAGGCGTTGAAAGTCGCGGAGAAATTTCAGGGCGGCGGCCACGCCAACGCCAGCGGCGCAACTCTGCCCAAGTCGGTCCGGACCATTCCGGATGCGCTCCATTATTTGCGCCAGATTTTGAATCCCAAGAAAGAGGCGCCGTTGAACAGCCTGGAAAGCCTGTTCAACTCGATCGACCTGGCGCAACAATAGAGCGTTTCAAGCAAAACCGTAGCCGCTACACGGCATTTCACGCAGGGGAGCG
>CAZFOA010000217.1:0-6015 GCA_964520205.1 uncultured Verrucomicrobiota bacterium
TTCATGTCGCACGCGGACTTTGTTCATTTGCATCTGCACACCGAGTATTCGTTGCTCGATGGCGCCTGCCGGCTGGACCGGCTGATGGACAAGGCCCGGGAATTGAAGTTTCCCGCACTCGCCATCACCGACCACGGCGTGCTCTACGGCGCCATCGATTTTTATCAGGCGGCGCGGAACAAAGGCATCAAACCCATCATCGGCTGCGAGGTTTACGTCGCGCCCGGCAGCCGGTTCGACAAAAAGGCCGGCGCCGGAGGCCGCGACGTTTACCACCATCTCGTGCTGCTGGCCAAGGACGAAGCCGGGTACAAAAACCTGATCCGGCTGACCACCGCGGCGCACCTGGAGGGTTATTACTATAAACCGCGCATTGATAAAGAGCTCCTGGTGGCCCACAAGGAGGGATTGATCGCGCTGTCCGGCTGCCTGGCGAGTGAAATTCCGGATTGGATCCAGAAAGAACAGTTGCCGAAAGCGCGCGCGGCGATCGACTGGTTCAAACAGTTGCTGGGCGCGGAAAATTTCTACCTCGAACTGCAGAACCACGGTTTGCCCGAACAGGCCAGGGTCAACCGCCAGTTGATTCCCTGGGCGAAGGAATTTGGCCTCAAACTCGTCGCCACGAACGACGTTCATTACGTCGAAAAAGCCCACTCGCACGGTCATGACTGCCTCATTTGCATCGGCACCCAGACCCAGCTCGCCGATACGAAGCGGATGCGTTACGCCGAGCAACAGTTTTACCTGCGCTCGGCCGAGGAGATGAAATCACGGTTCGCCGACGTGCCGGAGTCCGTGCAGAACACCCTGGAAGTTGCCGAGAAATGCAATGTCGAAATCGAGTTCGGCAAACTGCATTATCCGGTCTTTGAGCCGCCGGAACATTTCTCCCGCGAAGGGTATCTGCGCCATTTGCTGGCCGAAGGTCTGCGCAAACGTTACGGCATCCACGCGCGCGCCGAGGGACAGGAGTTCGTGGTCGAACGGCTGGAAGACCCGGCCCGGTTGCCGACGTATCAAAGCCAGTCAAAGGTCGAAAGCCGGGAGCCGGGGGCGGACGCTGCTCTCGACCCTCGACTCTCGACCGTTGACCCGCTTGTGGCTGCGGCGGTCCAGGCCGTGATCGACCGCCTTCAGCTCGAACTCAAAGTGATCAAAGAGACCGGGTTTCTGAGTTACTTCCTGATCGTCGCCGACTTTGTCCAGCATGGCCGCAGCAAAGGCGTTGCCTGCGTGGCTCGCGGCTCCGCCGCCGGTTCCATTGTCACCTATCTGCTGGAAATCGCGAATGTGGACCCGATTCGTTACGGGCTGCTGTTCGAGCGGTTCCTGAACCCTGAACGCGTCAATCCGCCGGATATTGACATTGATTTCGCCGACGACCGGCGGGCGGATGTGATCGAATATGTCCGCGGGAAATACGGGCGCGATGCCGTCGCACAGATCATCACCTTCGGCACGATGGGCGCGAAATCCGTCGTTCGCGACGTCGGCCGCGTCATGGGCTTGAGCTATGGCGAATGCGACCGGCTCGCGAAAATGATTCCGTTCGACTTGAAAATGACGCTGGAAAAGGCGCTCAAGCAGTCGCCGGAACTCAAGCAGGCGTACGAAACGGAGGAAGTCACCCGCGAACTCATCGACACCGCGCTGGTGCTCGAGGACCTCACGCGCAACGCCAGCGTCCATGCCGCGGGCGTCGTGATCGGCGACCAGCCGTTGGTGAACCTGCTCCCGCTCAAGCAGGACGAGGACGGCGTGATCGTCACGCAATACGCCATGGGGCCGGTGGGCGACCTCGGCCTGCTGAAGATGGATTTTCTCGGGTTAAAAACGCTGACGGTGATTCGCAACACCTGCGAGATGGTGAAACAGATGCGCGGCATCGAGGTGCCCATCGATCATCTGCCGCTCGACGACGCGAAGACGTACGACCTGCTCAACAAGGCCAATACGCTCGGCATTTTCCAGTTGGAATCTGGCGGCATGCGCGATTTGTGCCGGAAATTTCAAATCAGTTCCATCGAGCACATCACGGCGCTGGTGGCGCTCTATCGCCCCGGGCCGATGGACCTGATCCCGGAATTCATCCGGCGGCGCCATGGCGAGGTAAAAATTGAATACGAGCATCCGCTGCTGGAGCCGATTGCGCGTGAAACCTATGGCATCTTGATTTACCAGGAACAGGTGATGCAAGCCACGCAGGTGCTGGCGGGATACACGCTCGGGGGCGCGGATCTGCTGCGGCGCGCGATGGGCAAGAAGAAACCCGAGGAGATGGCGAAACAACGCGCCGTCTTCGTGAAGGGTTGCAAGGAGAAAAACCGGATTCCCGATGCCAAGGCGAATCAGATTTTCGATTTGCTCGAAAAATTTGCCGGCTACGGCTTCAATAAGTCACACGCCGCCGCTTATGCGATCGTTGCCTACCAGACCGCGTATCTGAAGGCGAACTATCCGGTCGAATTCTTCTGCGCCATGATGACGAACGACATGGGGGACACGGCCAAGCTCAGCCAATACATCGCCGAGGCGCGCGCCTTCGGCATCGAGGTTCTCGGCCCGGACGTGAATGAGAGCCAGGTGCATTTCTCCCCCGCCTTCCGCAGCGCCGGTTCTGACGGCCCGGCGGCAGCGGCGCCTTCCCCGGAAGCCGGGACGCGCGAAGTCATCCGTTTCGGTTTGGCCGCCATCAAAGGTGTGGGCGAAGTCGCGGTTGAAACCATGCTTAAAGCGCGGCGGGACGGCGGAAAATTCAAATCCCTTTCGGACCTGTGCGAGCGCGTGGACGGGCGGACGGTCAACCGGAAAATTCTGGAAGCGCTCGTCAAATCCGGCGCCGGCGATTGCCTGGGCGAAACGCGCGCCACGTTGTTTGCGCAGATTGACCGCACGCTGGCGCGCGCCGCCGGCATCATTTCCGACCGGCAGCGCGGGCAAAGTTCGCTCTTTGGCGTGCTGGAGGAAAAGGCGCCGGCCATGCCGGAATCCGTCAGCGGTCTGCCGGAATGGCCGCAACACGAATTGCTCGCGCACGAGAAGGAGCTGCTCGGCTTTTATGTCACCGGCCACCCGCTCACTCCGTACGCGGCGCTGCTGGAAAAATACGCGCTGTCAAACACCGCGACGCTGGAGCAGGTGCCGAATCGCAGCCTGACCCGCATCGGAGGCCTGATCGCCGCCGTCCAGCAGGGCATTTCAAAAAAGAGCGGAAAACCTTACTCCATCGTCACCCTCGAAGACCTGGAAGGTTCGGTCCAGGTGCTCTGTATCAACGAGAGCTACGACAAGTACCGCGAGCTGCTGGTCCCGAACTCGGCCGTTCTGGTCATCGGCGAGGTCAACGCCGGCGACGAAAAGCCAAAGATTTTTCCGCAGGAAATCTTGCCGCTGGAAGACGCGCCGCGGCGCTTCACCAAGCAAGTGCACCTGCGCCTGCATACGGCGCACCTGCAGCCCGGCCAACTGGATTCGGTGCGGGAACTGGTCGCCGCGCACCCCGGCAAATGCCCGTTGTTTCTCTGCTTTGTCCGCCCCGCCGGAGAGTCGGTTTTTGTGGAAACCCACGAACGCTTTTCCGTCGCTCCCTCGCGCGCCTTCCAACGGGCGGCGGACGACCTGTTGGGCGAAGATACTTACTACGCCAAAGTGGATACGGCTTTGCCCGAGCGTGCGCCGCGGCGATGGGAGCGCAAACCGGAACTGGTCGGGGCCGGAGCGTAGAACTCCCGGAAAGGGCGGGCGAGCGTCCTCGCGCCTGCGCCGCCGGCCTCGACGCGTTCAAGAGGCAAAACGAATACAGGCAAGATATTGTGTTGTATTGAGTTGCGCCTCAGAACGCGGCGCGGGGAGCGCAGCGACTGCCCCTTTTGCCAGGGGATGGAATAGCCGTGTCGAGCTGCGCTTTCATCCCCTGTGCGCACAGACGCACACTTGTCAGCAGTACCAGGGATGGTTAAATGGAAGCATGAAACAAATTTCATCAGAGCAATCTCGAAAGGCAGGCTGGTGGCCGAAATTCCGCCCAACGGATGAACAAGATGGCCGTTCCTTCCCGCCGAAGGCGTTTACGCTTATCGAACTTCTCGTCGTCATCGCTATTATTGCGATTCTGGCGGCGTTATTGTTGCCGGTGCTGGGTGCGGCAAAAGACAAGGCGCTGCGCACCAAGTGTATCGCCAACCAGAAGCAGATGGGGATCGCCTGCCGCATGTATGCGGATGATTACAACGATTCCATGGCATGGCCCAATTGGGATGGCAACGGCTCAACAACGCCCGGTTGGCTCTATACAAGGAATGCACCTGGCGCCAGCGGGGCTGCGACTACCGGGATTCCGAATCCCAGGAACACGGCACAATTTCCCCGCGACACGGCCTATAAGACCGGGCTTTGGTTCAAATACATGCCCAACTCCGCGGCTTATCTTTGCCCGGTGGACATCAAGAGCCCGAGCTATCAGAACAATATGCGCGCACAAATGCTTTCCACCTATCTGATGAACGGCGCGGTGGCTGGCTTTCCGGAGCCGGAAAGCAAGTACAAGTTCAAGACAGCCAAAACCACCCAGGTTTGGAGTTCACAATGTTACCTCCTGTGGGAACCTGATGAGTATATGACCGCCACGGGGGCACGCGCAGGAACCCCCAATCTAAACGAATACAACGACGGGTCCAATAATCCGAACGCTCCTCCCACTGGTAACGAGGGTATCGGGCTGCTTCATAGCAGGAAGGGTGGAATTATTTTGGCTCTGGACGGCCATGCGCTTTTCATGAAGCAGGCGGATTTTGCAAATGATTCAAACATCCCGTCCACAAAAGGGCCAGGACCGGGCGGCAAGACGTTTCTTTGGTGGAATCCCTTCAGCAGCGACGGCCATTGAGCTGGCAGGCAAGTTTCGTTCATAAAGCAAGAGCTGGGGCGCTGAACAGGCGCCCCTTCTTCTTGAAAAGACAAACCCACACTTCACACTTGTCAGCAGCACCCGGAGCTGTTAAATGGAAGCGTGAAGCAGATTTCATCAATGGAATCTCGAAAGGCAGCTTCGATGCCAAAATCCCACCCGGCGGATGGACAAATCGGCCAGGACTTCCCGCCCAAGGCTTTTACGCTCATCGAACTTCTCGTCGTCATCGCTATTATTGCGATTCTGGCGGCGTTGCTGCTGCCGGTGTTGGGTGCCGCAAAAGACAAGGCGCTGCGCACCAAGTGTATCGCCAACGAAAAACAGATGGGGATCGCCTGCCGCATGTATGCCGACGACTTCAACGATTCCATGGCTTGGTCCAATTGGGGCGGTACCGGAGTTCCTCCTGGCTGGCTCTACACGGATAATGGAATTGGTGGGAAGGACGCCAACGGGGCAGCGTTTACGGGGGTTCCGAATTGGAGGGATACGGCACATTGGCCCCGTGACACAGCCTACAAGACAGGGCTTTGGTTTAAATACATGCCCAACTCCGGGGCTTATGTTTGCCCATCGGATGCCAAAAGCCCGAGCTGGAATTTCCCGTTCAGTGACCCCAATCATCGGAATCAAGGGCTATCCACCTATCTGATGAACGGTGCGGTATGCGGCTTTCCATACCCCAAGGTCAGCGTATACCTGTTTAAAACTGCCAAGACCACCCAGGTTTGGAGTTCCCAATGCTACCTGCTATGGGAACCCGATGAATATATGACGGGAGTAGACTCAAATGGAAACCCAATACGATCACCAACTCCCAACGCGAATGAATACAACGATGGATCCAACTATCCAAACGGGCAGGAAGGCATCGGACTGCTTCATAGCAAGAAGGGTGGAATCATTTTGGCTTTGGACGGCCATGCGCTATTCATCAAACAGCGTGACTTTATTAATGATTCGTTGACACCCAGTGGAAAAGGGCCGGGACCGCAAGGCAAAACTTTTCTCTGGTGGAGTCCGTTCTCCTCAGACGGACACTAGAGCGTTTCCAGTTATTACGTAGCGCAGGCTTTCCAGCCTGCGGGTTCAGGCGACTTTCC
>CAZFOA010000218.1:0-5961 GCA_964520205.1 uncultured Verrucomicrobiota bacterium
ATGCATATCCTGGCGGAGCAATGCTCCGCGCTCCGAGATCTCCAAATTCAGCCGCTGCCCAATGATGGGTACTGGTACATTTTGGTGGGGCGAGGCTACCGACGAGCCGGCTTCGCTCCACTTCGACGCGCCGAGGCCGGCTCGCGGGTGCTCTCGCCCCCCACCACGAATTCGCGGGCCAAAGATGGGGGGCTGCTCCGGTTGAATCCACGCGTCTGGATTTGGCTCTTTTCCGAAGTGGAGCTAGACTGGGTGCATGGAAGTTTCGGAATCGGTCCAATGTCCGTATTGCGGACAGGCTTTTGAAGTCGCGGTGGACACCAGCATCTCCTCCCAGCGATTCACGACCGATTGCGAGATTTGCTGCCGTCCCCTCGAGATCATTGCCGAATGCCAGCCGGGTGAAATCCTCGGCCTGGAAGTGCAAGCCGGATAAGGTGTGATTTTTTTGTGCCCTTTGCGCCTCGTCATGGCTACATTCCCGCCACGACACAATCATCATTATGAAACCAAGCAACGTCCTTTGGATCTATATTGTTCTGCTTGTCATCGGCGGGTTGATCGGCTTTCTCAAGGCCAAAAGCCAGATTTCGCTGATCATGTCCGTGGCCTTTGCAGCCGCTCTCAGCCTGTGCGCGACGGGCGTCGTGTTTCAGCCTTACGTTGCCGACATTCTCCTCGCGGCGCTGCTGGTAGTCTTTGGCCTGCGCTTGACCAAGACCAAAAAGTTCATGCCTTCGGGAATGATGCTGGTCGTCACTCTGCTGGCCCTGGTGCTGCGCCATGTTCGCCTCCAGTGAACCTCGCCACCGCCCGCTGCCATCGTGCCTCAACCTTCGCTTCCGATCTGGGAAATCCAGACGCAAATCCTGGCCGCGCTGCGTTCAGGCAACCGGCTGATCCTTTCCGCGCCGACGGGTTCCGGCAAAACCACGCAGGTGCCGCAAATGCTTTTGGAGGACGGGCTGCTCGCCGACGGGCAGGTCGTCATCCTCCAACCCCGGCGCCTGGCTGCGCGGCTGCTCGCCGCGCGCGTGGCGGAGGAACTCGGGGTCAAACTCGGACGCGAGGTGGGTTACCAGATCCGCTTCGAAAACTTCACCTCGCCGGAAACCAGGATTCGCTTCGTCACCGAGGGTGTTTTGCTCCGGCAAATGATTGACGATCCGGAACTCACCGGCATTTCCACGGTCATTTTCGATGAATTCCACGAACGCCATCTTTACGGCGATATCACTCTCGCCCAGGCGCTGGGTTTGCAGGAACAACGCCGGCCCGACCTGCGGCTGGCGGTCATGTCCGCCACGCTGGATGCGGATTTGTTGGCTCCCTACCTCAAGCCCGCAGCCGTCCTGAGCGCCGCAGGCCGCGCGTTCCCCGTCGAAATCCAATACGCCGCCCGGCCGGGTTACCTGGACAAACGGCCGGTCTGGGACCAGGCGGCCGATGCGTTCAGCCATTACGTTGCCTCAGGCGGCGACGGCGATGTCCTCGTGTTCATGCCCGGCGGTTTTGAGATCGCGCAAACCCTTGAGGCCATCCGGCACACGGATGAAGCCAGAGGCTTTATTTTGCTGCCGTTGCATGGCGAACTCTCGCCCCAGGACCAGGACGCCGCCGTGGCGCGGTATGGTCAGCGCAAAGTGGTCGTCTCCACCAATGTCGCGGAAACATCGTTGACCATCGACGGAGTCCGGCTGGTGATCGACAGCGGACTGGCGCGGATTCCGCGCTACGATCCTTACCGCGGCATCAACACGTTGTTCATCGAAAAGATCAGCCAATCGTCGGCTGACCAGCGCGCCGGCCGCGCCGGCCGGACCGCGCCCGGCGTCTGCGTCCGGCTCTGGTCCCAGGAGGAACATAGCCATCGGCCCGGGCAGGAACTGCCCGAAATCAAGCGCCTCGATCTGGCGGAAGTGGTGTTGACGCTGAAAGCCGCGGGCGTGGACGATTTGCGAAAGTTTCGCTGGCTGGAACCGCCCGAGGAACAGAGCCTGGCGCACGCGGAAGAATTGCTGGCCGATTTGGGCGCGTTGAAAGCGGGACAGATTTCCAGCCTGCCCGGCATTGAACCGGAGCGCCGATCTCCGATCCGGCGCGCCGAGGATTTGTCTGACCCGAATCACGCCGGGTCGGAGACCGGCGCTCCCAAAGGCAGGGCGGATGCCTGTTCTGCGGCTATCACGCCGATCGGGCGCAAGATGCTCGCGTTTCCCGTCCATCCGCGTTACGCCCGCATGCTGCTGGCGGCGCAGGAATACGGCTGTGTTTACCAGGCCGCGCTCGTGGCCGCCTTGACGCAGGGCCGCGATCTCCTGTTGCGTCATGTGGATCGGGAAACCGCCGGGTTTCGCGAGGATCTGTTGGGCGAGAAAGCCTCGTCGGATTTCTGGATTCTGATGCGGGCGTGGACTTATGCCGCGAAGAACCAATTTCGCCTTGAAGCCTGCCGCAAGCTGGGCATTCACGCCGTCACCACGCGCCAGGTGGGCCCGCTGTTCGATCACTTTCTGCGCATCGCCAAACGCGAAGGGCTCGACGTTCAACCGCGCGAGGTCAAAGACGAAGCGCTCCAAAAGTGCGTGCTCATCGGATTTTCCGACCGCGTGGCGCGGCGGCTGGATCAGGGAACGTTGCGGTGCGAACTGGTCCACGGCCGTCGCGGCGTGCTGGCGCGTGAAAGCGCCGTCCAACACAGCCCGCTGTTTGTCGCCGCCGAAATCCGCGAAGTGGAAGGCAAGGACAAGGAAATGAATACGATCCTTTCCCTGGCGACAGCTGTCGAATCGGATTGGCTCCGGGATTTGTTCCCGGAAGACATGCAATCCGAGCTTCACGTCTCATTCGATGCCACCATGAAACGCGTCATCGCGGCCGAATTACTTCGCTTTCGCGGACTGGCACTCTCGGCCAAACGCGTCGAACCGCCGCCTGCCGATGCCGCCGCCCGTTTGCTTGCCGATGAGGTCGCCGCCGGGCGGCTCGTGCTCAAGGAATGGGACCACTCCGTCGAACAATGGATTCTGCGCCTCAACCTGCTCGGCAAATGGTGTCCCGAGCTGCAACTGCCGCCGATTACGGACGCCGACCGCCGGCACCTCATCGAACAGCTTTGCCACGGCGCTTTCGGTTACAAGGAGATCAAGGATCGCGAAGTCAAGCCGGTGGTGAAATCCTGGCTTTCAGCCGCGCAACAAGAATTGCTCGACAAATACGCGCCGGAACGGCTGTCGCTGCCCAACGGCCGGACGCCGAAAATCACTTATGACGCCGCCAATCCGCCCCACATCGCCTTGCGGATCCAGGAGCTCTACGACGTGACCCAGACGCCAAAAATCGCGCAGGGCCGGGTGCCGGTGCTGGTGCACATTTTGACGCCGGGCATGAAACCGGTGCAGGTGACCCAGGACCTGGCCGGTTTCTGGCGCGAACATTATCCGCGCCTCAAATCCGAGTTGCAGCGCCGATATCCGAAGCACGAGTGGCGGTGAGACCGGGCGAACATCCAACAACCAACATCGAATTCCCAACATCCAATGCAAACAAAAAGCGCGGAGCCATTGGATGTTCGATGTTGAATGTTGGTTGTTGGTTGTTGGTTGTTGGTTGTTGGTTGTTGGTTGTTGGTTGTTGGATGTTGGATGTTGGATGTTGGATGTTTTGGTTTCGCAATAGTCACTCAAAAAGCCCCGGCAGGCATAGGACAGCTCCCGCTGCTCCCCGAACTTCCTCCTGAATTTCATTTTTCATTCCTTCGGCCTGGCGTATCTTCCGCGCATGAATCTATTGCCATTCGACACGCTGCCGGCCGGCCGGCCGCGCCGGTTTCTGCCGCGGCAAATCGATCTCGGCGACTGGCGGCAAATCGAGCCGTGGTTTGATCAATTGCTGGCGCGCGCGACGGAGTGCAAGACCGCCGCCGCGCTCGAGGCGTGGCTGCTCGACTGGAGCGAACTCAGCGCCGCGCTCGACGAGGAAGCGTCGAAACGTTACATCGCCATGACGTGTCACACGGACAACGCCGATGCGGAAAAGGCCTACCTGCAGTTCATCGAAAACCTCGAACCGCAGCTCAAGCCGCGGCAGTTCGAGCTGGCCAAAATCTATATCGCGCATCCCGAACGCAAGAAACTGCCGAAGCGCCGCTTTGACGTCTTCGACCGGGACACGAAAAACCAGGTCGAGCTGTTCCGCCCGGAAAATGTGGCGCTGGAAACCGAAGAAGCGAAGTTGAGCCAGCAATACCAGAAGCTGAGCGGGGCGATGACCGTTTCGTTCCGCGGCGAGGAGAAAACCCTGGTGCAAATGGGCCGGTATCTGGAGGAACCCGAACGCGCCTTGCGGCAGGAAGCCTGGGAACTCGTCGCGGACCGGCGCCTGCGCGACGCCGGCGCGTTTGAGGAGATTTTCGACCAGCTCATCGAGTTGCGCCGGCAAATCGCCCGGAACGCGGGCTTTCAAAACTATCGCGATTACGCCTTCCGGAGATTGGGCCGGTTTGACTACACGCCGGCCGACTGCGGGCAATTCCGCGATGCGATTGAAACGGAACTCATGCCGGCCGTGCGCGAGCTTCAGGCGGAACGGAAGCGGCAGTTGAAACTCGAGACGCTGCGTCCGTGGGACCTGGCGGTGGATCCGCTCAACCGGCCGCCGCTGAAACCGTTCACGGAAGTGGCGGAGATGATTTCGCGCACGCAAAAGATTTTCGACCGTCTCGACCCCGAGCTGGCCGGGGGGTTTCAGCAGATGCAAACCCTGCGTTTGCTCGACCTGGCGAACCGCAAAGGCAAAGCCCCCGGCGGCTACCAGTCCACTCTCGCGGAAGCACGGCTGCCGTTCATTTTCATGAACGCCGTCGGCCTGCAGCGCGATGTGGAAACCATCCTGCACGAAGCCGGCCATGCCTTTCATGCTCTGGCGACACGGGACGAGGATTTGTATGCTTATCGCAGCGCGCCGATCGAGTTTTGCGAAGTCGCCTCGATGAGCATGGAATTGCTCGGAAACAAGTTCATCGAGGAGTTCTACTCGCCGGCGGATGCCCGGCGCGCGCGGCGGACGCATCTGGAAGGCATCGTGGGAATTTTCCCGTGGATTGCGGCGGTGGACGCCTTTCAGGACTGGGTTTACACCCATCCCGGGCACACCGGCGCGGATCGCGCGGCGGCCTGGCTCGGGTTGATGGACCGCTTTGGCGGGGATGTGGACTGGAGCGGCCGCGAGAAAGCCCGCGCGCAGTTATGGCATCGCCAGCTTCATATTTTCATCCATCCGTTTTACTACATCGAGTATGGAATCGCGCAACTCGGGGCGCTGCAGGTCTGGGCCAACTCGAAACACGGCCAGGCGAAAGCCTTGAACGACTACAAAAAGGCGCTCAAGCTCGGCGGCTCACGACCGTTGCCGGAACTGTTTCAGGCGGCAGGATGCCGGTTTGAGT
Organism: uncultured Verrucomicrobiota bacterium; assembly: GCA_964520205.1. Lineage (GTDB taxonomy): Bacteria > Verrucomicrobiota > Verrucomicrobiia > Limisphaerales > BOG-1460 > CAZFOA01. The sequence continues at coordinate 5,447 of CAZFOA010000218.1, forward strand.
TTAGCCGGGACACGATTAAACCGCTCGTTGGACTGGTCCGGGAAGAACTGGCAAAATTGCAATGATGAGTAGAGAACATAGGACCTTATTCCCGTTTGCCGGGACCGACCACTGCCTGACCCCTGCCACCTCAGAGGTAAGCCACGACGCTGCGCGGCGCGACGGGTGCGTCAGCAGTCGGCGTGACGCGCAGTGGCGTTGGCTCTAGCGCCTTAGGCGGATTTTTCATATCGCCGAATGAGGCGCCTCGCGGCCTCCAAAGCTTGTGGCCGATATAATTCTTCCGCCTTTCGTATTTCGATGTCTTTCGCAGCCAGCGCTTCTGCTGACCAATGCTTTCTTTCTTCGCCCATAGGCAAATGATCCGTTTCGGAATTGATGGCGACAAAAGTGCGCCAGTCTTCATCGAGCTTGTCGCCAACCAAGGTAAACCGAAAGGGAACGAGCTTTCGTGCGGCAACTAATGCACTGATCTTCCCTTCTGTCAGATGCGAGAGCACGCCCAACGCAGAAAC
>CAZFOA010000219.1:0-5960 GCA_964520205.1 uncultured Verrucomicrobiota bacterium
GTCTTCGCCGGCCCATGTCGTAGCAACCGCGATCGACCGCAACCCCGCAACCGGCCAGGCCGAGCAATGACTCTCGAGAAGGACCCCAAGACCATCGCCGCGCAGCTCTGCCAGTTTGCGCGGACCAACTTTGTGGCTGAAGGCGCGGTTTTTGATGAAAACAGCCCTCTCGCCCAGGCGGGCATCGATTCGTTTGCGCTGGTCGAATTGTTGCTCTATTGCGAGCGCGTCATCGGCGTCCGGGTGCCGGATTCGCACCTCACGGGCGCCAATTTGACCTCAATGGCCACGCTCGCCAGTTGCATCGCCGAGCTGGCCCGAAACGGACATTCCACGCCCTGAGCACCGGGCTGGCTGCCGCCTATGCCTGATCTTCCCCGCCAGATTCGATTGGCTGCCGGAGACTACTTCATGCACGGCCAGGACCGCCGCATGAGGCGGTTCGGGTTGCCGGGAAACGTTTGCTGCGCGGTGCACCGGCTGGGAAACGGCTTGAACGCGGAACTGTTGCGCGAGCGCATCGCCACTTCGCCCATCATGGACTGGCTGGCCCGGGTCCGCATCGTCCGCCCCGTGCCGCTGCTTCCCGCGCTTTGGCGGACGGTGCCCGAGCCGAGGGTGATCCTGCACGAGCACCAGGATTCAAATGGCAGCGACGTGGCGCCATGGCCGCTGCCTCAGGTGGTGGCGGACCGCGAATTGCACGCGGCCCGGGGTCCGGCATTGACGTTCGATCTGGTGCGCCACGCCGATGGGATCAGCCGCCTTTTCCTTTCCTGGAACCACACCCTCCTGGATGCGCGCGGAGTGGATTTGATATTGAGACATCTGAATGCGGGCAGCGCCGCGAACGGGGCGCCCACGGTTCAGGATTTGATCAACCCCAAACAAATGGGTTGGGACCTGGCCGGCTGGTGGCCGAACGTCAAGATGGCGCGCGGTTCGGTGGAGTGGTTGCACGAGTCCGGACGTGAACCGATCTTCACGTTGTTGCCGCCGGGGCCTCCGCGCAAGTCACTCCGCAATCATTACCGCGTCGTATCCTTTACACAGGAGGAGACCGGTCGCATCGCCGAACGCTGCCAGCGCCTCAACGCCGGCTTTCGGCGCAGCCACTTCTACCTCGCCGCCACCCTCAGGGCGCTGCACAGCATCGCCGTCCAACGAGGCAACGAGACCGGCGCTTATCTGGTTCCGGCGCCCCACGATACCCGCCGGCGCGGTTCCAATGGCCCCATCTTTTCCAACCATCTGTCCATTCTTTTCTACCGCATCGAGCCGCAGCACTGCGGCAAGCTCAGCGACATCCTCGGCGAACTGGGCCGGCAAATGACGAATCAAATCCGCGACCGTTTCCCGGAATCCTGCATGGCGGCGCTGGACATGTTCAAGCCGATGCCCCCCGGGTTCTATGTGAACTACCTCGGCAAACCGACCCGCGGCAAGTTTGCGACGTTCTGTTTCTCGGATTCAGGCGAGACCTGCGGCGGCATGACGGAGCTGTTTGGCGGCCGGATTCTGGACGTCACCCACCTGGTGCCCACCTGGCGGCCGCCGGGATTGACCGTGGTGTTTTTGAATTTCAGCGGCAGACTCTCGGCGCTTCTGTCGTGGGTGGAGGACTGCATGAGTCCGGCGGAAGTGGACGTTCTGGAACGCGGAGTGCGCTCGGCCTTGTTGGAGGAGGGGATACCATGAAAGTGCTGTTGGTGGCAACGAACCGGGAACGCTCCCCCTATCCGGTGGCGCCGCTGGGAGCGCTGTGCGTCACCGCCGCCGCCCGGGCGGCCGGCCACGAGGTGGATTTTTTGGATATGGGCACGGCGCGGACACCGGAAAGAGCGCTGCAGGAAGCCTTGGAGAAGGGTGAATACCAGGCGGTGGCCTTTGGCATCCGCAATCTCGACAACTGCTGGTCCTTCGCTCCGCGTTTGTATTTTGATGAGGTGCGAGCCCTGGCGGATGTGGTGCGCCGCTCTTTTGCGGGGCCGTTGATTCTGGGTGGCAGCGGCTTTTCCGTCTCGCCCCAGGGCTGGATGCGGCGGCTCAAACCTGATTGCGGAGTCATCGGCGAGGGCGAACGCGCATTTCCGGAAGTGCTGGCGCGGCTCGAAGCGGGGCGCCCGCTGGCGGGGATTGAAGGCGTTGTCACCGCCGCCCAGGGCGACGGCATTGCCGCCGCACCGGCCAGAGCGATCGAGCAGTTGGCGGACTTGCCGATGCCGGCTCACGAACTCTGCGGTTATCGGCACTACCTGAGGCGGGGGGGAGTTGTCGGTGTTCAAACCAAGCGGGGATGTCCCTTCAAATGTTCGTACTGCATTTATCCCAAGTTGGAGGGGCGCCGCTACCGGCTGCGTCCGCCGGAAGCCGTCGTCCAGGAGGTCGAAACGGTCGTGACCCGGATGAAGATGCGCCATTTCTTTTTCGTCGACAGCGTTTTCAACGACCCGCGGGCGCACGCCCTGGCGATCTGCCGCGAACTTCGCCGCCGGAACCTGCCGGTTCGATGGTCGGCCTTCTGCAACCCGACAGGTTTTGACGCGGAATTGGCGCGCGCGATGAAGGAAGCGGGTTGTGAAGGCGTCGAGTTCGGGCAGGATGTCGCCTCGGACAAGATGCTGGCGGCATTGGACAAACCATTCGGGCAGGCGGAGACTCGAATTGCCCTGCAAGCGGCGCACGATGCCAAATTGCCGTTTGCGGTTTACCTGCTGTTCGGCGGCCCCGGCGAAACCTGGGCGGATGTCGAGGAGACGCAGCGCTTCCTAAACGGCTGTGCGCCGGCGAATGCCATTTTTGCCACCATCGGCATCCGCATCTATGAAGGCACACCGCTGGCCCAAACCGCAGTGAAGGAAGGCCACGTGAAACCGGACCAGGACCTTTTCGAGCCTGCCTATTATCTTTCGCCCGCGCTGGCTCAGGATACCGAGTTGAAGCTCGATCGCATCGCGCGGCGGCGCGCGGAGTGGACCTCGCCCGCGGACTGGCGCAAACCAGTGGTCCGCTGGGGGCAGAAAGTGACGGTCCTGCTCAACGTGCGGCCGCAATGGAAATATCTGCGCAACTATGGCAAGCACATGAGATGGAGTTCCGAGTGACCCACGCGCTGCGAATCGGTTTCACAACGATTTCCTGCGATGTTTTGGTCATCGGCGGCGGCGCCGCGGGCGTGGCGGCGACGGCGGCGGCGGGCCGCGCCGGCGCGCGGGTGGTATTGTTGGAGCGTTACGGTTTTCTGGGCGGCCTGGCCACCGCCGCGCAGGTCGGCACGATCTGCGGACTTTATCTGCGGGACACGCTGAACCCGGAAGCGACGCCGGTCGCAGGAGGGTTCGCACAGGAATTCGGCTCGCGCCTTCAGCGGTTTGCCGGTTCGAAACTGATCCGGCTGGAGAACGGCCTTTGGGTCTTGTCCTATGCCCCGCCCGCATTCGCCCGGGTGGCGGATGCGATCGTGAGCGAGATGGGAGACGTGACCGTGGTGCTGCACGCCACGGTGGCGGAGGCGCAGGCTGACGGTCCTCGACTTATCGAGGTCCGCGCACTGGCCTGGAATGAACTGATCCATTTCCGGCCGGGAATGGTGGTGGATTGCAGCGGTGAAGCGACCGCCGCGGCCCTCGGCGGTGCCGGCACGGAAAACGGCGCGGCAGACCAGGCGGCCTCGCTGGTTTTCGTCCTGGAGGGCCTCGATCCCGGCCTGGTGGAGCGCGGTTTGATCGAGATTCGACGCGAGCTGCGCGGGGCGGTCGAGAAGGGTCGTCTGCCGGCAAGCTGTGAACGGCTTTCATTCGTGCCAGGCACAGGCCGGGACGGTCGCTTCGCTTTCAAGCTCAGTCTGGCGCTTGGGGACGCAGACCGTCCGCTCTGGCAACAGGTTTCCGGCTGGGAACGCGAGGCCCGCGCGCTGGTGAATCAGCTGCAGGAATTCCTGGTCGAGAACGTCGCTTCCTGCCGGGGTGCGCGCCTGGCCTCCGTCGCCCCGCAACTTGGAATTCGGTCCGGTCGGCGCCTTCGGGGACGGGCCCAGTTGGCGGACGAAGATGTGTCGGGGGCGCGGAAATCCGCCCTCGGGGTTGCTCGCGGTTGCTGGCCGATGGAGCGCTGGAGGAACAGCCCGCGGCCGGAGATGACTTATTTCAACGAACGTGACTATTATGAAATCCCGGCCGACTGTCTCCGGGCGGTGGAGCTGGACAACGTGTGGGTCGCCGGCCGCTGCCTCTCGGCCGCGGCCGGGGCGATGACTTCAGCCCGAGTCATCGGCACCGCGTTGGCGACGGGTTGGGCGGCGGGAACCGTCGCTGCCTTCCAAGCCTCGGGGCGGTCCGTCGAGGCGGCGGTGGGGCAGGTTCGGAAAGAGATGAATCAATGAATTTTATGACCCCGTGAAAAGTTTCCGGGAACTCTTTGTGGATGACAAAATCAAGATCAGGTTCAGGATCAATCGCTAGCGGAAGATTCAGATTACAATGAACGTTTACGACACACTTTCCCAGGCCGCCCGCCAATGGCCCGATCGGATTGCGATCATCGATGCCGAAGGCTCGATGGATTACCAGTCACTCTGGCGCCAGATCGAAGTTGTGCGGGGCGAGCTGGCCCGATTGGGCATGGGCCATGCCCAGGGCGTGGGAATGCAGGGCCGCAATGGACGCGCCTTCGTCATCGGCGCCCTCGCGGCGTTGGGCTGCGACACCGTCGTCATGCCGATCCACCATTTGTTGAAGCCGGACGAAATGTCGGCCATGCTGGCGCGCGCGCCTCTTCGCGCCATTCTGGACGACGGCAGTGGACGGGCTCCGAGCGGTGAATCAACCTGCGAAATCAAAGTGCCGGGCGGCGTTTCTTTGCGGTTTACCCAAATGGCCGCGCCTCCAGTTCCCCTGGCGCCCTGGGTCCAGGACGCCGCTTTCCTGCGGTTCACTTCAGGCACAACCGGCGCGGCAAAAGGGGTGATTCTGACGCATGACGGAGTGCTCGAACGGACTCGCGCCGCGAATCAGGGACTGGGGCTGACGTGTGAAGACCGGGTGCTCTGGGTTCTGCCGATGTCTTATCATTTTTTTGCCACCATCCTCCTCTATCTTGAAGTCGGCAGCACGATTGTTGTCGGGCCGGATTATCTGGCCGAAAGCATCCTGGACACGGCCCTGCGGCACGAAGCCACTTTTTTATACGTCACACCGATGCATGTGCGGATGCTGACCGCCGAGAAATCCGGGCGCGCCTTGCCGCCTAAACTTCGGCGCGTCATGTCCGTTTCGAGCCGTCTGCATCCCCAGTCGGCGCGGGATTTTTTTGCGCGGTACGGCGTGGCGGTGGCGCAAGGTTATGGCATCATCGAAGTGGGATTGCCCCTGATGAATTTGGAGGACGCGATGGAGCATCCCGAGGCCGTGGGCCGCCCGCTGCCCGGGTTCGACGCGGCCATCCTGAACGAGAACCTGAAACCGGTCGCCACTGGCCAGACCGGACAGCTTGCCTTGCGGGGTCCGGGCATGTTTGCGGGCTATCTGAATCCGCAAAAGCGGCGCGAAGAGGTTTTGTGCGACGGCAGGTTCCTGACCGGCGACCTGGCGCATCAGGACGACGCCGGGAGAATCGTCATCGACGGAAGGCTCAAGACCGTGATTGACGTGGCCGGCCACAAGGTGTTTCCCGAGGAAGTCGCCGCAGTCCTGGATCAGCACCCGGCGGTGCTGCGTTCGCGCGTCACCACCAGGCCCCATCCTCAATTGGGCGAAGTGGTCCATGCCGAGGTGCAGTTGCGCGACGGCAATCCTCCTTCGGTGACGGAGGACATCCTGTCATTTTGCCGCCGCCGGCTTTCAAGTCACAAGGTGCCGACCTCGCTCGACCTGGTTGCCGAATTGAATCTGACCACCAGCGGCAAGGTGCGTCACGGCTGAATCACGGGTTGTCGATCCGGTTGGAACAATTCGCGCGGATAG
>CAZFOA010000220.1:0-5935 GCA_964520205.1 uncultured Verrucomicrobiota bacterium
GCGCCCAAAAGCAGCATTCCGGTTCCCGCGGCCGCACCCAATTTTAATCGCACCCCAAAACCCGCCATCGGCATGGAAATTATTGTGCGCCTCATCCAACTGTTCTTGCGCGGGCGAAATCGAGCCCGGACGATGGATAAAACCTGTCGGCGAATATCCAAACCGCCTCGCGCAAGGCAATTCTTCATCCGCGATGGCGCAATGCCGCCCACCAAGTCAACGTAACGAGCAGAATAAACAGCGCGCCCGCGGACACGTTGGCCCCGGGATTCTGGGACAACCGGCGCCAGCGGCTCAATAAACTTCCCAGGAATATTCCGGTCATAAACCCGCCCAGGTGGGCGACGATATCTGTTCCCGGACTCGAGCCGAGGAGGAGGAACAGCATCACGCCCGCGGCAATTCCACCCGCCACGGATTTCGGCATTCGCGGATTAAACCGCGAAGTCGTGAACGAGTGTGCGGCCAGCAGGCCCACGCAGCCCATCACCATCCCCGAGGCGCCCAGACTGCGGTGGGCCGGGTCAATGAGCCACGCCAATACGTTGCCGCCAATACCCGTGAGGTAGGCGGCCAGCAAGCCGGCGCCTGTTCCATACATCCCCATCGTCAACCCCAGCAAAACCAGCCCGAACCCGGCGTTCGCCGCCAGATGACCGAGATCAGCGTGCAGAAATATTGCCGTCGAAAGCCGCCACCACTCGCCGTGGGAAACGGCCGCGCCGTCCATCAGGCCCGCGTCGTGCAATGCCGTTCCGCTGTCGTCCAACCGGAAAAACAGACACAGCAGAATCACCCAGGCCAGGCTGCCCCAATCAAACAGCAGGGCCGCTCGGATGTGCTGCCGCCAGGGCCAGCGGGCATTCTCCAGGCGATACTGCCGGATCAGGTCGAGCGCGCGCTGATGTTCAGGCGAGGGAACAATCAATCCCCATCCGGATTCCGCGGCAAAATCCACCGTGCTTTCGATTCCCTGGCTGATGAGCACCAGGCTCCAATCCATCGCCTGGCGTTTTGAACGCGCCGGAATTCGAGCATCCCCGGATTCAATGAATTGCGTCACTGCTTAGACGCCAACCGGCGTCGGGTCAAAGATGCCCATTTTCTGAAACCCATGCAACAGCCTGCGCCAAAATCGCCAGACATCGCGAATTCGAAAATTGAGGAATAGGGATTAACTTATCTTAACAGTTGCCGATGATGGACTTGGGCCTGATGCTGGCGGGTGCCGGATTCTGGCCGGTGCAACAAGTTGCGTGGAACCGGTTCTGCTCCAGATTAGAGCGGATGTGAAGCCGGGACGCCGGCGCCGGCGCAGAATCGGCGGCTGGAATGACACGGCGTCGCGAAGATGATGAAAATGATTCAACCCAACTGCCGGACGCAGTTCGCCGCGGAGGACGTGGATTTTGTTCTTTCCGTGCTGGGCGGCCGCCTGGGCAACGTCGAGTGCCTGATCCGGTTGCTGGCGGATGAGGAATCGCGGGATTTGATCCTGGATGACGAAGCGCTGTTGCACGCGTTGTTGGAACACAATGGATGCCTGCGCGTTTCCATCCGGTTCTATTTCTATATCCTCGTGCGCAGTGTTTTCCGGCGGTCCGGGATTCTGGATCGTTCGGTGGCGGATTACGTGGCCGAGGTGCTCGCGGAGTTTGCGCGGGCCGAACGGGCCCGCTGCGTCGTTCCCGGCCAGGCCGATCCGATGGAGTATTTTTTCGAAATGCTCTCGGCTTTGGAGAAGGCCGATGAGCGCGCCCGGTTTTTTATCCGGGCGCATATCGGCAATTTCTCGCTGTTCCTGTCCGGCGTCTTTCCCGACCGGATCCGTTTTCGCGCCGAGGTGCGGGGGGCTCCTGACTTGAAGTATTACGACGCGCTCGGGCGGACCCAGTATGGCGTGGCCAGCGATCACCGGCTGGCGCAGCGATATGAACTGGCGACCATTTTCAGCACCTTGTCGGAACGGTTTGAGACCACGCGGCTGGCGCTAAACGACATCGCCGAACGGCTGTTTTCGATCCGCGATACGGATTATTCACTCGAGACGCTGTTGAGCCATCAGCGGGAAGATCGGCCCGAAGGTCAGTCCTGATCCAGCAGTCCCAGTTTTTCGAGGGCGGCCCGCGTCTTTTCCGGCGATTCCTGCAACACGACTTGCCAGCCGCGCGCCGCGCCCGCCGCGATGTTCTCCGGGCGGTCGTCGATATAAACAATCTCCCCGCCCCGGCGCCGCGTCTGGAACTCGACGGCTTCGTAGAGTTTCGCGTCCGGTTTCATGGCGCCGTGTTCGTACGAGAGGATGTAACCGTCGAAACGGGCGAAGAACGGAAAACGCCGGCGGATATGCGAGACGGCGAGTTCGTTGGTGTTTGAAAAGATCCAGGTGGGAATCGCCTTCCGCCGCAACCGGGCATGCAGCTCAACCATTTCGGGCATTTCTGTGAAGATGTCGGCAAAGATCTCCCCGAATTCCGCCGCCGTGCCGAGAAAGCCGGTGACGCCCTGGACGGCCTCGAAAAACTGCTGCGTCGTGATCAACCCCAGTTCGTACCGCAGGAGCAGGGGAGTCTGCTCGCTGAAAAAGCCGGCTTCGTCCACCGCCAGCCGCGAATGCGCCGCAACCCGGCGCGCCGCGATGGAATAATCAAAATCCACCAACACCTTGCCGAGGTCGAAGACAACCGCTTGGGGAGTGCTCATTTTGGCCGCAAAGAGTCGCCAGTATCGTAAAGCGGATGGGCCGCAGCGGTCGAGTGTCGATTTTCCATTGTTGGCCTCTGGCGCCTTTTCGCGGCCAGGATCAGTTCATCTCGCGCCGGCCTTCCAAAGCGCGGCTCAACGTCAGTTCGTCGGCAAACTCCAGCCCCGCGCCCGCAGGAAGTCCGTGCGCGATCCGCGTTATTTTCAAACGGGGGCGGGCCAGCCGTTTGGCCAGATAGTAGCCGGTCGCATCTCCTTCCACGTCCGTTCCCAGTGCGACGATGATTTCTTTGACCGGTTCGTCCACCAGCCGCTTTTCCAGGTCGGCAATGCGCAGATCCTCGGGTTCGACTCCGTCCAGGGGTGAAATCTTTCCGCCGAGCACGTGGTATTTGCCGTGAAAAGTGCCGGACTTTTCTATGCTCAGAATATCCACCGGCTGCTCGACGACGCATAGCAGCGAGCTGTTGCGGCGCGTGTCCAGGCAAATCGCGCACGGCGACGGTTCGGTCAGAGCGCCGCAAATGGCGCACAACTGGATGCGCTCGCGGGCAAGGAGAATCGCCTCCGCCAGTTGTTTCACCGCCCCCGTTTCCGCTTGCGCCAGGTGCAGGGCAATGCGTTCGGCGGAACGCGGCCCGATGCCGGGCAGCTGGTTCAATGCGGCAACGAGCGCGGTGATGGGTTCGGGTAGCATGGGCTGCAAAATGACAATTAAGGATGCAGCCGGGCCGGATCCTCCGGACAGTTTGCATCCTGCATTCCTGATTTCATCCCAATCCGGGCAAGCTGAATCCGGACGTGACTTTGCCCATTTCCGCGTTGGAAATGTCCTTGGCCTGGCCCAAGGCCTGGTTCGCGGCGGTTAATATCAGGTCTTCCAGCAACTGCGCCTCGGCCGGGTTGATCGCCTGCGGATCGATTTTGATGGCGGCAATTGAGCCGTCGCATTTGGCCACGACCTTGACTGCGCCGCCGCCGCTTGTTGCTTCAACCGTGCGCTGCGAGAGCTGCGATTGGATTTGATCCATCTGCTGCTGCATGCGCGCGGCTTGCTTCATGAGTTTTCCGATGCTGGACATTCGTCGGTTTGAGAGTTGAGGGTTGAGGGTTGGGGTTTGGGACGGATCAGGCGCGGACATCAACGATCTGCCCCCGGAATATCTCCAGTGCCTTTTGAATCAAGGGATCATTTTTGAAATCGTCCTGATTGATTGGCGCCGCAACCGATTTTTCTCTCGCGGGCGGCGGCGGAGAACCGGCGTTTGGCGCGGACGCGGCTGCGGCGGCCCCGGCGGGCGCAGCGGCCTCCGCCACGGTTGCGGCCCGGCGGGCAGGCGCTTCCGCTTTGATGAATTTGAATTGTCCGTTGGGATGCCCAAGCTCGGACAGTTTGGTCTGGAGCAGCGCATGGTTGCGCGCATTGTCCACCAGCCCGATGTGATCTTCATTTTGCGGATCAAAACCGATCGTGAATACATTCTTCGCAAACGAAACCGGATGCGCTTCCAGCAGGTACGACCGCGTGAACGGGCTGGCGCGACCCACGGACTCAATCAGTTTGGCCCACAGCAACTCCAGTGAATCCGCGGATGCCGCATCCGCCGGCGCGCTCGTGGCCGCGATGGCTGGTTTCTCCGCCGCCCCTGATTTGACGCCGGGCGCGGCAATCCGGGACGCGGTCGAATGCGTCTTTTCCAGGGTTGGAGCAGGGGCGGGCGGGACCCCCGCGGCGCTGTCACCGCGCAACTCCTGGAGCCGGTTTAGAACGGCATCCAGACTCGCGGCCGAGCGCGCTTCAATGGCCTTGAGCAACGCAACTTCGAGAAGAATTTTCCTCGAGGCCGTGTCGCGCATGCGAATTTCCGTGTCCGTCAACACTTCCATGATGCGCGTCAAGGCGCCGGTGCCGGCCGCCGTGGATTGTTCCCGCAGTGAAACGGTTTCTGCCTCGGAGACTTCCAGCAAGGTCAGGTCGCCGCGCGAAACCTGAAAAATCAGCAGATTCCGGAAATGATTCAGCAGATCCGAGAGCAATCGGCCGAGATCCTTGCCATGGTTGGCGAGTTCGTTCAGCAGCCGCAGCGCCTGCTCCACTTCGCCGTCAAGCACCGCGCGGGCCAGCCCGACGAGCTGGCCCTGCGCCGTCAGACCGAACATCGAGAGCACGTCGGGCTCTTCGATTTTATCGCCGCAAAAGCTGATGAGCTGGTCGAGCGTTGATTCCGCGTCGCGCATTCCCCCTTCGGCTCCGCGCGCGATGGCCTGCAGCGCCGCGGCTTCCACCTTCACGTGCTCCAGGTTCGCAATGTGAACCAGGTGCTTGACGATCAACGCCGCGGGAATGCGCCGGAGATCAAACCGCTGGCAGCGGGAGAGAATGGTCGGCAGCACCTTCTCCGGCTCGGTCGTCGCAAACATGAACTTCACGTGCCCGGGCGGTTCTTCGAGGGTTTTCAGCAGCGCGTTGAACGCCGCCGTCGAGAGCATGTGGACTTCGTCGATGATGTAGATTTTGAACTTCGACGAGGCGGGGGCGTACTTGCAGGTTTCGCGCAACTCGCGCACCTGCTCCACGCCGTTGTTGCTCGCACCGTCGATCTCCAGCACGTCCAGCGACCGGCCTTCGGCAATCTCCCTGCATTTGGGGTCGGCGTCGTCGAAATCCACCTTCGGACCGCCGGTGCAGTTCAGGCATTTGGCGAAGATGCGCGCGATGGTCGTTTTCCCCGTGCCTCGCGGACCGCAGAACAAGTAGGCATGGGCGACACGGTTCTGCTCGATCGCATGGGTCAGCGTTCGCGTGACATGCTCCTGTCCCACCACGTCGCTGAAACGCTGCGGGCGATACTTGCGGGCAATTACCTGATAAGCCATTTGCGATTTATGAATTTCGATTCACGATTTACGAACGGGTCGGCGAATCAAGTCAAATCGTCAAACGCAAATCATAAATCTTAAATTTAAAGGCCAGGGTGACCACGGCAGATGTCGAGCAAACTACCGTTGCTGCCTTCCGGCCCTGGCGGGGTTCGTAAGTCCACAGTCCATGGGCCCTGGCGACACCAATGTGCGACACCCACCGGCGGCCTTCAAGGAGAATCCGGCGCAGGAAATCAGGCGAATTGACCGCAATGGAAAACGGACGAAAGGTTGAGCGAATTGCGCATGATTTGGTTGATGTAGCGCAGACATTCTTGTCTGCGGGTTTGCGGGACATTCTTGTCCCGTG
>CAZFOA010000221.1:0-5928 GCA_964520205.1 uncultured Verrucomicrobiota bacterium
GCGAAGCCGATGCCCTGGTTGCCGCCGCTGCGGCTGAGGATGGCGGTGTTGATGCCGATGAGCCGTCCATCAGCGTCCACGAGCGCGCCCCCGGAATTGCCGGGGTTGATGGCGGCATCTGTCTGGATGAAATCTTCATAGTCGAGACCCATACTGCTGCGGTCCTTGGCGCTGACGATGCCCGTGGTGACGGTTTGGCCGATGCCGAAAGGGTTGCCGATCGCCAGGACGATGTCCCCAACTTCGATCTGGTCGCTGTTTCCCATCGTGAGCGCGGGCAAATCCGTGGCTTCGATTTTGATCACCGCCACATCGCTTTTGGGATCGCGGCCGACCACCTTGGCATTGAATTCGCGACCGTCCTGCAAGGATACTTTCACCTCATCAGCGCCGTCCACCACGTGATTATTGGTCAGGATATAGCCGTCTTTGGTGACGACCACACCCGATCCGACCCCTTCCTGCCGCGGCGTTGGGAATCCGCGCCGAGGCGAACGGCCCTCGGGTGAGTCGCCGAAGAAATGGCGCCAGAAGTCGTCGGCGCCCGGTCCGCCGAACGTGGCCGCGTTGTGGGCTCGCGTCGTGACGAACACCTTCACTACGCCCGGGCCGACCTTCTTGACGATCGGCGCGAAGCTGAAGCGCCCGCCGGCGTCGCGTGCTTCGGGCCGGTCATCCACCGTGAGGCTGACTGGCGCGATGGGGGACTCTGCTTTCAGTTTTTGGGTGAGAACCGTGGCGGAACCGGCCAGGGCGACGGCGCTGCCCAGGGTGAGGATCGCCAGGCGGCGGCTCAAATAAGAGGATAATGGTTTCATGGTTTGCTGCAGGTTTTCGCTGTGTATGGTTATTGTTCGATAATCCATAGACACTGCGGCGATGACGGCAGCCTTACCTGAACATTACATTTTTGTAAGCAGGAGCGCGGACTGGGGACGTGAATCAGGGCGTGGCGACTTTCAACGGCAGGCGGAGCCGGATGTCATCGGATGCCGCGCCGAGGAGGAGTTCGTAGTCACCGGGTTCAACGAAGTAACGGCTCTTCGCCGTGTCCCAGCAGCGAAACCGTTCCGCGGGGATTTCGAGCGCAATTCTCGCCGTTTTGCCGCGCGGCAAATGAATGCGCGCAAAGCCGCAGAGCGCGAGCTTTGGTTGTGGCAAAGCGGAATTCACGTGCCGGCAATAAATCTGCGCGACTTCGTCGCCATCGCGCGAGCCTGTGTTCGTAAGCTCGAACGTCAGTTTGAAGGAGGCATCGGCGCTCCCGCTCGCCGCGTCCAGCGCGGCGTGGCTGTATTGAAATCGCGTGTAACCCAGTCCATGGCCAAAGGCGAACTGCGGCCGGCCATCGAAGTATCGATAGGTCCGATTGGACATTGAATAGTTGTCAAACGCCGGCAAATCGAGGGTCGAACGATAAAATGTGACCGGAAGGCGCCCGGCGGGATTCACGTCGCCGAAGAGCACTTCGGCCACGGCGCGTCCGCCGGCCTCGCCCGGATACCAGGCTTGGAGCAGGGCCGGCAGGTTTTCCGCCGCCCACGGCATCGCGACGGCGCTGCCGCTGCAATTGACGAACACGACCGGTTTGCCTGTCGCCTTCAAGGCTCGCAGCAAATCCGTCTGGACGGTTGGCAATTCAATCTGCGTCCGGTCGCCGCCACTAAACCCATCGTAATCCACCCGCATTTCCTCGCCTTCAAGCCGGGAGCTGATGCCGCCAACATACAGAATCACGTCGGCGGACCGCGCGGCGGCAACGGCGTCGTTTGCCAGGTCGGCGCCGGGCTGATCCGCGCCATCCCGCCGCAGCGCCAATGGGCAGCCGGGAGCGTAAATCACTTCGATGTTTGTGCCGGCGACGCTGCGAATGCCGTCCAGAATCGTGACCGGATTCGAAGGCGTGCCATTGTAATTGCCCAGCAGCAGGGGCACGGAGTTCGCGTTCGCGCCGATGACGGCGATGCGCCGGATTCGCGCGCGGTCCAATGGCAGCAGGCCGCTGTTTTTCAGCAGGACTATGGACTCGCGCGCCACGCGCAGCGCCAGGGCGGCGTGTTCGGAGCTGTCGTTTTGGGTCATGGGAATTTGCGCGTAAGGCACCCGGTCCGGCGGATCGAACAAGCCAAGCCGGAACCGCGCCCCGAGCACCCGGCCGAGCGCCGTGTCGATTTCCGACTCGGCGATCAGCCCTTGCTTCACCGCGCGAATCAGGCTGTTGTAATCCGTGCCGCAGCAAAGGTCGCAACCGGCTTTCACGGCGCGCGCGGCGGCGGCCTCGGAGGTTTCGACGGTCTGATGATTGGCGAAGATGTCGTAGATGGCGCCGCAATCCGACACCACGTGGCCGGTGAAGCCCCATTGTTTGCGCAACAGCTGCGTCAGTAGAAACGGATTGGAGCAGGCCGGCTCGCCGTCAACGCTATTGTAGGCGCCCATCACGGCGCCGACGCGGCCTTCGCGGACGGCGGCTTCGAAGTGCGGCAGGTAGGTTTCGTAAAGATCGCGCTCGGGCGGCACAGCGTCGAAACTGTGGCGGTCCGGTTCGGGGCCGCTGTGCACCGCAAAATGTTTGGCGCACGCCATCGCCTTGAGATATTTGGGGTCGTCACCCTGCAACCCTCGAATGAAAGCCACTGCCAGCCGCGCGGTCAGGAAAGGGTCTTCCCCGTAGGTTTCCTGGCCGCGGCCCCAGCGCGGATCGCGAAAGATATTGATGTTGGGTGTCCAGAATGTGAGGCCGTAATAGCGGGCGCTGTCACCGTTGTGGGCGGAAACGTAAGCGTTGTGTTTGGCCCGGGCTTCGGTGGCGATGGCATCCGCGACGTCATGGATCAATGGAACGTCCCAGGTGGCCGCCATGCCGACGGCCTGTGGGAAAACAGTGGCAATTCCGGCGCGCCCCACGCCGTGCAGGCACTCGTTCCAATAATCATAAGCCGGCACGCCCAACCGCGGAATAGCCGGGGCGCTGTTGCGGAGTTGCGCGACCTTCTCGGCCAACGACAGGCGGCGCGCGAGATCCTGCACCCGGGTTTCAATCGGCAGATCGGGGTTTTTCCAGAATTCCGTTCCGGCAATGACCGGAGGTTTCAGCAGGGCATCGTCGGTCGTGCTGATCAAATCCGCCGCCTTCATCGAGATGAGCATGGTGCCGGAACTGTTCTTGATTTCGAACGTGTTCAGTTTGGCGTTCTCCTTGCCCGCCGTGAAGGTGAACGTCAGCGGGCCGCGAAGTGCATCGCCCGGATGCTCGATTTGATGGGTTACATAACACATTCTGCCCATGCCCCCGGCGGCATCAAAGATGTCCAGGTTGGTTGCGATCATCTCATCCCCGCAGGTGATGTCGAACCGGCGCGCGTCGCGGTTTGTGAAATCCATTTCGGCGAAGCCGAGCCGGACGAGGTACGATCCGGGGTCGAGCCGGGGCACGGTCAGCGTAAAATTCGTCCCGGAAATGTCGTCGAGACTCACCGCATCACGGTGGGGCAGGGCGCCGGCAACTGCCGATCCGCTGCGGGCTGTGCCATGATGAAAGGTTCCACTCACCAGGACTTGCCGGTCGCAGGCGCCGCAGGTTTCTTCCGCTCCGCGCATTGCGGGAGCCGCCGGTCCGCCAACCATGGCCGCCAGGACACACAGGATCAAGAGGCGCATGGGGTGTGAATACGCGGTAGGCCCCCGACATTCAACCTGTTTCTGTTCGTGCTGCCGCCTCCGCCAACCTGGCGATTTCATGCACCGACGCAAACACGGACGCTGCGCCGCGCATCGGCACGCGGTTTACAACGACGATTCCTTCAGCCGTGCAGGCCGGGTCCCCCGAGCCGGCGCTCGGACTGTGAAATCTGCCGGCTAACAAGCGTCAATAGTCGCGCAAATTCCATTCCTCGATCAATTCCTTTGGAATCTCACCCAGAAAACGCGACGGTTGTTGCATCGTGTCCCCGGCATGGCCCGGCGCGGCGCGGATCAGGGGATAACTCAGGTACAGCTCATTGCGCGCGCGGGTGATCGCCACATACATCAAGCGCCGCTCTTCCTCCTCGCCCTCTTTCGACTCCAGCGAACGCGCGGAAGGAAACAGCCCGTCGCAGAGCATGATCAGGAACACCACATCGAATTCCAGACCTTTCGCCTGGTGGATCGTCGAGAGCCGGAGTTGTTCGTCATCAGCGCCGGCGGGTTGCTCCGCCTCCGCTTCCAGGTTGGTCAACAGGGCCAGTTGGGCCAGGAAGTCCTGCACCGTTTGAAACTGCCGCGCGAAAACCGCAAGCTGCTCGAGGTCCTCCAGCCGCGAGCGATAATTGGCATAGCTCGCTTTCAAATGATCCTCATATCCGGCCTCAATGGCCAGACGAATCATTTTGGCGGCGTCCGTCCGCATGCTTTTCGCCTCCATTTGGGCGAGGGTGGCCGTGAATTGCGCCCAGGCCACCGCCGCTTTCTTCGGCACACTCCCGGCGCAACCCTGCATCGCCGTGGCAATGGGACTTTGGACTTCGGACTTCGGAGATTGGACTTCTGCCAGAAAGATTTGCCACAGCCTCTGCGCCCCTTTGCCGCCGATGCCCGGCAACAGTTGAACGAGTCGCTTGAACGAAAGTTCGTCGCGGGAATTGGCTGCCAACTTGAGGTAGGCCGCCACATCTTTGATATGAGCCTGCTCGAAGAACCGGATGCCGCTCGTGATGCTGAACGGAATATTGCGGCGCCTGAGTTCCAACTGCAGCTCCAGCGCGTGAAAATGCGAGCGATACAGCACGGCCATCCGGTTTAAATCCGCCCCTTCCTCGCGCAGTTCGAGGACCCGCTGCGCCACAAACACCGCCTGCTGTGACGCGTCCAGGCAGGTGACGAGCACCGGCCTCTGGCCCGGCTGGCGCGCCGGCGCCAGTTGCTTGGTGAATTGCTGCACGTTCGCGGTGATCGCCGCGTTGGCCACATTCAAAATCTCCGGAGTGCTCCGGTAATTGGTTTCAATCTTGTAAACGCTGGCTCCGGGGTAACGCTCCGGAAATTTGAGGATGTTCTCGTAATTGGCCCCGCGCCACGCATAAATGCTCTGCGCATCGTCACCCACCACCATGAGATTGCGCTGCCGCGCCGCCAACAGATCAATGAGATCGCTCTGCAACCGGTTCGTGTCCTGATATTCGTCCACGAGAATAAATTGAAAGCGGCGCTGGTACTGTTCGCGCACGTCTTCGTGTTCCCGCAACAAGCGTAGCCACAGCGCGAGCAGGTCGTCGAAATCCATCGAGTTGGTCGCCAGCCGGCGCGCGGCATAGCGCTTTTCAATGTCGGAAATCTGCGGCGCCAGTTCGGAAAAATAACCGTAACGCCGCTCCAAAATCTCCGGCACCGTCGCGCCCGCATTGACGGCCAGTGAAAAAATGTCGCCCAACACTTCCGACTTGGGAAAACGCGTCGCTTTCACGTCAATGTCCGACTCGGCAACGCAGGCCTTGATGAGGTGATTGGCGTCCTCGCGGTCCAGGATGGTGAAATCGCTCTGGTATCCCAGCAAGGTCGCGTGCCGGCGGAGGATGCGGTTGCCGACGGAATGAAACGTCCCGCCCCAGAGCGACGCCAGCTCCTGCCCGAGCAATTCCGCCACGCGCCGCATCATTTCCTTCGCCGCCTTGTTCGTAAACGTCAGCAGCAGGATTCGGTCGGCCGGAATTCCCTGTTCCAGCAGATACGCCACCCGGTAGGTCAGCGTGCGGGTCTTGCCCGAACCCGCGCCCGCAATCACCAGCGACGGCCCCGGCGGCGCGGTCACGGCGGCCAGCTGCTGTTCGTTCAACTCGCCGGCGTAGTCGATCTGCAAATGGACCGCCGGGCGGAACGGCTGCAACACGTAATCGCGCGACATGCGCCAAACCGTAGTCGCGCCGCGCGCGCTTGTCGAATCCGCAGTAA
>CAZFOA010000222.1:0-5870 GCA_964520205.1 uncultured Verrucomicrobiota bacterium
CGCCGCCCGGGACGGCCCTCCACGATTGCCATCCAGACCGCCCGCCGCGCTGATTCGCAGCCGAAGCACACCCGCGATGGCGGGGTCAAAACCGGCTCCGCCACTCAACGCAAGGACGTCCCTGCCGGTGAGGATCGCAAACCCGTTCTCCGGGCATTGGTTCAGGCGGTGAATCTGGCCGAAACCGTCAAGGCCTTGATCCTCCTGGCCCGCGAGCAAGGCCATGTCAGCTACGACGATATCAACGGCCTTCTGCCGGACGGCGTGTCGCCGGATGATTTGGACGAGCTCCACAGCAGGCTCCAGAACCTCGAAATCGAAATCGCAACCGACGCCGAGGTCGAAAGGGCCAGGCCCGAGGAACCGGGACCGGAGGAGCGCGGTCGATTCGACGGCCTCGATGATCCCGTTCGCATGTATATGAACCAGATGGGCAAAGTGCCCCTGCTCACGCGCGAGGAGGAAATCGAGATTTGCCGGCGCATTGAAGACGCCGAGATCGAAGTGAAGCGCCTGGTTTATCGCCTGGGGTTCACCGCCAAGGAACACAGTGCGCTTGCCGATAAGCTTCTGGCTGAACCGCCCAGGGAACGTTTCGACCGTATCGTGGTGGACAATAAAGTGGCCACCCGCGAAAGCCACCTCAAGAACCTCCGCGGCCTGGTCCTGAAAATCCGGGCGTTGGATGCGCAAGTGGACGACTATTACACCCAATGGCAGCAGGTCGACTCCCCGCGACATCGCGGAAGGCTTTTCGCCGAGTTCCAGAAGCTCGACAAAAAGCTCCAGGCCACCTTCCCGAAGCTCTATTACCGGCACAAGGTGCTCGAGGAAATGATCGTCGTGGCCGGCAACGTTCACGAGAAATTTCAGGCCAGCTGGCGGCACATCCAGGAGTTGGAAGGCGGCCCGCATTCCCGCGACCGGGAGGCCGTGCTCCGGGAGGAACGGGGCAAGATCCTCGCGCTCGAACAGTTCGTCCGCCTGCCCCGCGAAGAGTTCCATAAAATGTTCGACCAACTGCAGTGCGCCGCCGGCCGCGCGCGCCAGGCCAAAACCCACATGGCCGAGGCGAACCTGCGCCTGGTCGTTTCCATCGCCAAAAAATACCTCAACCGGGGGCAATCCTTCCTCGATCTGATCCAGGAAGGAAATATCGGCCTGCTGAAAGGGGTCGAGAAATTTGAGTATCGGCGCGGCTACAAGTTTTCAACCTATGCGGTGTGGTGGATTCGACAGGCCGTCACCCGCGCCATCGCCGACCAGGCCCGCACCATTCGCATCCCGGTGCATATGATCGAACTCATGAACAAGCTCTGGCGCGCCAAGGAACGGCTCCGGCAGGAACTGGGCCGTGACCCCGCACCGGAAGATCTCGCCGGCGAAATGCGCCTGCCCCTCTCGCGCATCCATGCGCTGCTGAACCTGGCCCAGCAGCCGATCTCGCTTGACGCCCCGCTGAGCGACGATG
Organism: uncultured Verrucomicrobiota bacterium; assembly: GCA_964520205.1. Taxonomy (GTDB): domain Bacteria; phylum Verrucomicrobiota; class Verrucomicrobiia; order Limisphaerales; family BOG-1460; genus CAZFOA01. The sequence continues at coordinate 1,472 of CAZFOA010000222.1, forward strand.
GCGATGCGAGCGTCGGCGACCTCATCGAAGACAAGAGCGCTGAGAATCCGTCCGATGAAACCAATTACAGTTTGCTCAAAGAGAAGCTGGACCAGGTCCTGACGAGTCTTTCGGGACGGGAACGAAACATCCTGGAAATGCGCTTTGGCCTGGTCGATGGCCGGGAACATACGTTGGGGGAAATCGGCGCTCAGTACAATGTGACTCGCGAGCGCATTCGCCAGATTGAAGCGAAGGGGCTGCGCAAACTGCGGCACCCCGCGCGTGCGCGCCGCCTCGTCGGCTTCCTCGAAACCAAAAAGAATTGAGCCGCAAGCGCCGGTCACTGGCCGTTTACAGCGATTGACCGCCGGGAAGTTCTGTTTTCAGGCCGCAGGATGGGAGCTGCTCGAATATCACTCCCCTTCTCTAGTCGGTGTAAAACAGCGTGCAGAAAATGACAATCGACGCTTCCTCCGACCTCGGCATGGCATTGGGCTCGGCGGGCGAGACCAGGGTGCTCATGTGCGTGGACATCAGCCGCAGATCAGGGTGTTGCGCGAGGAAGTCGTTGATCTGTTCTTCAAGGGCCGTCGCCGGCGACTTGCCCGAGGGCAGCTTATGGAGAATGACTTCAAATACCTTGGCCTTCATGGTCGGCATATTTCCGGGTTTTGACGTTTCGGCGCCCATGGCGCGATCGGGTTGCCGAGGACAGGCTCATCAACGGACAACCTGCTGCGGCCTGGCTGCAGTGGCATTGCCCATGAGCTTCACAGACTATTTTTTTGCCTGAATTCTCCGGTTGCGGCCAGTCGGAGACTTTTGTTCCCTCCGGTAAATCGCCTTCACAAATGCGTCGGCTCGGAATCCGCCGGGCCCCTCCCATGGCTCAAGCCCAAGCCGATCATCCGCGACGAAGTCGCCGCGACACACCACTTCATTCCAATCCAAACGCCGAAAGTGTCCCGGAACGCGGGCTTTCGCAACTGCCCCGGGTTTCCTCGCTCGTTGAGTTGTTTTGGACACGCAACTCGACGCGTCTTCAAAATCTTTGTCGGCGGTTTCCAGGTTCTTAAACTCCATAGCGTGATTCTTGTGTTGATTCTTTTAATATGCCGCCCAGCGCGGTCTCCGCCAAATGGCATGCGACAGGCCAGGTTCGCCGGACCGTCTTCGCCCGTTCAGGAGACCTTCACCTCGACTTGCAGGGGTTTGGCTTTCTCGTCCTTCACCAAATGCACGGTGAGCACGCCGTCTTTGAACTCGGCGCTGACTTTGGCGGGGTTGGCGTCATCCGGGAGCGAGAAGCTGCGTCCGAAAGTGCCGTAAGCTCGCTCGACGCGGTGGTACTTTTTTCCCTTTTCCTCCTTCTCGAATTTGCGCTCGCCCATGATGGTCAGCGTGCCTGCCTCCGCGGTGACCTTTACGTCGTCTTTCTTCACATCCGGCAGCTCGGCCTTGATCAAATATTCCCGGTCATCTTCGCTGATGTCCACCAGCGGGGACCATTCGGCCACCGCCATGGATTCCTGCTGACCCTCGGAGCGGTGACCCGAAGGGCGGCCTAAAAGACTGTCCAGACCATGCTGGAAGGCTTCCAGGTCCTTTAATTGATTCCAGCGTTTCAACGCATTCATTTGTTCATTCCTTGTTGGCGAGTGTGGTTTCGGACCGTTGCGCCTGCCCGCCAACGGCTCGTGCGGCGACGGTAAATGGAGCAGGCGCGCCGGTGGGTGCGTCCATGGGTTGCAGCGGCGAATTCCAATCCCGGGGGATGGACCACTGCGGGGGCCGGACCCCCAGGTGCGCCGGGTCAAACACCTCGCCGAGCACCTGCAAGTCCACGATCTGCTGCGGCAACAGGCCCAGGGTCCGAGAACCCGTGTTGCTCGCGTAATCCCAAAGCCAATAGCGATTGAGGCCGTCCTTGATCCCGGTTCCCGGACCGTAATCCATCGGCGCGCAGACTCGATCCAGCACTCCACTGTCGGCTTGCGAATAGAACCGCACGCTCACCTTCTTCTTCCCGCCAATGGCATCGATGAACCGGGCGTGGTTTGGTATCATAATATTGATGCGCGGATGATCCGCTTTGACCGGCCGGCGAGCGAGCCTTTGGCCCCGGCCTAATGCTTCTTGCGCTTCTTGCCCACCGGTCGCGTCAATTCCACCAACTCCGGCATTTCCCAGCCCATTTTTCCCTCGACAATCTCGAGAAGCGCGATATCCGCCGCCCCGAGATTTCCGGTGTCGGCCAACAAGGGGCGGCTTAGCGATCCACCGCCGGAATTGAGCTGGCGGACGCGGCGCGAAATCAAATTGACCAGGACGTTCGGATTGCCAACTTTCTCCAGTGCCTTTTTTGTAAGTTCAGCGTTCATGACGGTTTGTTCTTCAAAGACACACTCCGCCTGGACCTTTCCCAGGTATCGGCTCCATGTCTATTTCCAGGATACTTCATTGGGTTGCGCAATTGGCCGAGCCGTTCGCCTTCGCGTTCGTTCAGGCTTTGATTTTTGCAACCGGATTCGACTCTGCTGTCAGGCCCGCTTGGGGTTCACAGCCAGCAATACGATCCCGCCGACGAGCGCGAGCGCTCCGATGACCGGCGGGATAAAGTGGCTGTGGGTGGTTTCAATGTGCATTCCAAGGAACTCGACGGGCTTTCCCGGGGTCGTGAAGGTGATGCCCGAGTAAGCGAGCACCACAATGCCCAGGGCGACCAGGAGGACTGCAACCACGGCTTTTGTGTTCATATCGAATCTCCAATTTGCTTTCTTCGGTTAACAGCTTCTTAAGCCGGCCGCCTGCGCCCGGAAATGAAGTTGACCAGCACCATGATCAGTGCAATCACCAGCAGGATGTGGATTAACCCTCCCATTGTGTAACTGGTCACCAGACCGAGCAGCCACAGGATGATCAATACTACCGCAATTGTGTATAACATATGATTTTTTTCAGTTGTTTGGCTCCAGCATGGGCCGGCTGGCGCGTTTTCATGTTCGCACCAGCCAACAGCCTTGCGCCGGTTTAGTGTCAGTTAATTGGACGCAGCCGTAACCTCGATGGTCATGTTGTTGATCACGCTGTTCACACCGTTGATGTCGGTGACGAGCTTGGTGACCAGGCTCCTTTCGGCGGCGTTTTTGGCAATGCCGCTTACCGTAACTATGCCGTCCGTCGTCTCAACTTTCGTCTTCAGGGCGCTGGTCGAGTGGTGGGACAGCAATGAGGATTTGACCTGGGCCGTGATGGAGGCGTCGTCAATCTTGTCGCGCATGGTTTCGCCCGGCTTGGCCGGGGTCTTGGAGACCGTCATTTCGTTGTTCACTTCTATGACGCCTTCAACGTCTTTGGCGTATTCGCCGGTCAATTCCTTTTGGGCCAGGCTGGACGCTTCGCCGCGCAGGCTGACGATGCCGTCTTTGACATACACGTCAGTTCCGGTGGCGCTCACGTTGCGATGGAACAGGAGCGTGGTCTTCACCTTCGTGCTCAGCCAGCCATCCGAATGTTCGGCGGGGCTTGCCCCTTTGACGGTGAGTTGATTGTCCACGCTTCTGACGCCGGGCAGGCTCTCCACGGTGTCCTGGGCCAGGGATTTATGGGACGATTCGGCGACCCATCCGGTCAGCGTGACGGCGCCATTCTTGGACTCGGTCTTGATCGAATCGTTCTTGAGGTAGGTTTTGAACACATACGTCTTCTTGGCGGAGGACTCGATGCGGTCGTCCACATCATCGGAAGCGCGCAGCGGTGCGCTATTGATTAACAGGGCGCCCGTCGCTGCCAGGAGCACGAGCGGATAGATTCTTTTCATGGTGTAATTTTCTTTCTGTTGTGTGTCGTTTGGTTTTAACCCGAGAGCCACCATACGTTGCGTGCCAGCCCTTCGCTATGGGGTGTAACCCTACCGTGAATGGCGTCGGGCGCGCTCGAGGCTGAAACATATCTCCGCCCAAAATGCGTGACAGGCGATTCAATGACCCGAAGTCAACTTCTGCGGCGGCGTGGCCGCGCGGCGGGTCGAATGGGAAATCGCGGCTGGAAGCCGGACCTGGGCGGAACCGGCTCAATCAAGTCGCCAGAATGAGACGCATCAAAAACACCACTCCCGCTGATAAAATCACCACCAATACTCCACCCAGAACGTCAAACCCGGCCTCCAGGATCTGATTCCCGGGAAACACCGGAGTCACGAAATGGTGGAAACCGCTCCGGTTTGCCCGGCCGAAAGCCGCTTTCATCTTCTTATGCGTGAACATAAAGACCCAATTACTATGGAGCCATGCCCTGAAAAATCTATGGGGTGAACACCCCATAGCGCCCGCAAGGTCTGCCAGTCTATTATTTATTTTGCTATGTTAAATCACATAATCTCACAGGCACTCGAATTGGATTGCGCGCCGCATCGAGG
>CAZFOA010000223.1:0-5858 GCA_964520205.1 uncultured Verrucomicrobiota bacterium
GTGTAGTCCGCGTTGCCCTTGGTGCTGTTGATGTGCGTGATGGCGTGGCACGCCGTGCAGGTGATGCCGGCCTGGGACGTGGGATCATGCACGTCGTCGTAATCGGGATTGTCAAACGCGCCGCTGAAGAACGGCACGACGTCATGGCAGCCGGCGCACCAGCGCGCGGCCTTCACGTTGCCGTCGCGTTTGCGTGAGACCTGCCGGGTCTCGCGCACGCTGAAAAGATACGGTTTGTTGTTGAACGAACTGAAGTGATGCGCGCTGTGAAACCAGTCCTTGTAGGCGTCCTGATGGCAGTTCAGGCAATAACTGTCCATCATCATCGTTCGCGCCGGGATGAAATTGCCCGAGGCCGTCCGGGCGAGCGAGGGTTCAAAATACTTTTTGCCTTCCACCGAACCGGCCTGATTTTTCTTCGGATGCGCCGAATGCAGGAGCACCATGCCGATGGTCAGGACGCCCACCGCCGCGCCCCATTGCAATCCGACCCGCCATTTGATCCGCGGCCCGGCGAGCCGGTGCAGGAGGTAAAGCCAGACGGCCAGGATGGGGGTGATAATATGCGCCCAATAGGCCATGGAACGCAGGTGGGGGTCTTTCAGGCCCACGTTCTTGAATTGGAATATGTCAATGCGCGTCAGCAGCAGGCCGGTGACCAGGACCACCAGGGTCGTGAAGAAGAGCAGGTAGCCGACCATGACGGCGCGGCGATTCGGCCGGTCATGCGCATTGATGATGTGAAATATGCCAAAGAGGACGATGGGCAGGACGATCAACAGTCCGAGGCCAAGATGCGTCCCGAACATGACCATGTAAAACCAGTTTTGATAGGTGGTGTTGGGGTCGTTCTTGAGCCATTCCAGGAAGGTGATGGCGCTGAGATAAACGGAGTTGGCGGCCAGGATGGCGACCAGGCCGAAAATGAAATACAGCAGAAGTCGCAAGCGCGGACCGATGGCGCGCACGTATTTCGTTTTTGCCGGTCCGCCAGCGGGTTTTCTTTCAGCGTCACCCATGGGCTGGCCGTTTCATGTCAGAAATTGAATTCCACCGCCGCCCAGAATTTTTGAAGGTTCACCTCCGGGGCGGTGAGCGCCGGTGCAGGCGCGTTTTCGCCGAGATAATCGGCGAATTCGACCATGGCCGACCAGTGCACGCCGAACTTTTTGGTGACGACCACGTCGAATTCCTGGCCGTAGTTGCCGCCGCCGTAGTCGGCGTAGAATTTGTGATAAATGAAACGGACCGGGATTTGCTCGGGCAAAGTCACCTGCGCGTATTCGTAGATGTCCCGCAAACCATTGGCCGGGTGGGTCACAAACACTTCCGCCCAGCCATTGAATGGATGCAGGCTGGCCAGCGGGGTTTTGAAGCCGACCCGTCCGCCGCCCGCGCCGGAGTTGGCGCCGCTCCCCAGCACTTCATACCCGCTGCCAATGGCAACCGGTTTGACATTGGCGCCGAGTTCAACGTTGTAATAGTCGGCATTGTATCTCAGCGGGCTGTCGGCGTACTGATCCTGCCAGGCGAATTCGGCGCGATAGTCAACCATCACCTTGTCATTGAGGGGCGCCGCGCCGGCAAAGTAACCGCCATACGTCGCACAGGAGTTGGCATTCCCGGCGCCATTGCTCAGGTCCAACAGATAGGCGTAACCGACGAAGCGTCCGTATTCCCATCCCGAATACGAGACGTTGATCAAGTGTGACCTCGAGTCAAAGTCCGTGTTGGCCGCCGGCAGACCGGACACGTCACCATAAACGCGATTCACCTTCCAGAGGTAGCTGTAATACAGATGCAGATCATTGACCGGTGTGACTTGGGCGCCGACGGCTTCATAGGTCTGCATGTTCTGGCGCCAGCCGGCATCGCCGATGAAACGCTGGTTGTCGAGGTTGATCTGCTGCTGGCCCACCTTGGCCGAGAAATTGACATAATTGGTGCTGGTGAATCCCAGCCACGCCTGGTCAAGCCGCGTCATCGGCGGGTCGCCCACTGGCGGACGCGCGCCCTGGCCGTTCGAGCCGGCGGCATTGTAATTGCGTTCCGGTCCGAGCACGGAAACGTTCACCGCCTCGAGCATGCCTTGAAATCCATAGAGCGGAGCCGTGGTGTAACCAAAACGCGTCCGCACCGTGGGCGCATAGGAGTTTTTGGTAAAGGGTGCCTGGTTGTCCTCGTCCACCTGTTCATAACGCAGACGCACGTTGAGATTGAACTTCCCGCGCGCAATCGCGCCGGGAATCTCTCCGTTGAAAAACTTCGCAACCGGATTGGAGTCCGCGGCGGCGACGGCGTTGGTGCCGGTGGCGGCGGGTTCGGCGGCCTTGGGAGGTGGCAGTGGTGGCGGCTGGGAAGTGCCCCCCTGCATGAACGGTTTTTCCTGGGCAAACATCGGGGCGGTGACCGCCAGAACCAGGGCTCCGCCGGTCAGGAGGGTTTTGTTTGGACGATTGAAGATGCGGCTCATGTCTTTAGGCGTCTGGATCAGACTGATGGCTGGCTTTACGTTGGTGAACGGTTGACAATAAACCGCCATGCCAATGGAATAGCCAACTTATTGGGATAAGCTGTGCGGATTTCGGGATGAATGGCGACCTGGGCCGAAAAGCTCAGCCCAGACCGAGTTGTTTGAGCTTGTTGCGGTGCCGCCGGCTCAGCGTCAATCGCGTGCCGTCATGGAGGACCAGTTCATAGCCGCCGTAAAACTGCCGGTGCAGTTCCTTGATCCGTTGCGCGTTTACAATGGCCGAGCGGCTGATGCGGACGAATTTCTCCGGGGCCAGCCGGGTCTCGAGCGCGCCCAGCGTCTCCCGCAACAGGTGCGACTTCGAGCCGACGTGCAGTTCGGCGTAATTGTCCGCCGATCCAATCCAGTCAATCTCGTCCAGCTTCACCCACACGACATGCCCGCCTGATTTCACCGCCAGTTGGGACGACTGCAAATCTGCGAGCAGGGCCGACTGCCGCTGGCGGACCGCGCCGCTGTCGCGGTTTCGGACCTGTTCGACGGCGCGGCGCAGGGCCTTCTGAAAACGTTCGCGATCGAACGGTTTCAACAGGTAATCCACCGCGTGGACTTCAAACGCGCGCACCGCGAACTGGTCGTGCGCCGTCACGAACACAATCACCGGCATGGGACCGGCACTCACGGCTTCGAGCACGCCAAAACCGTCCAGCTCGGGCATCTGCACATCGAGAAAGATAAGCTCCGGCGGGGTTTTCCCGATGGCCGCGACGGCTTCGCGCCCGTCGGCGCATTCGCCGATGATCTCGATTTCCGGTTCGTTTTGAAGCAACTGGCGCAGCCGGCCGCGCGCCAGCGGCTCGTCGTCAACGATGAGTGTCCGGATTTTCATGGCTGTGGGTCCGCCAACCGGAAAGGAATGCTCAACCGCACCAGCAATCCGCCTCCCGGCGCGGTGCGCAATTCGAAGCCGTGGGCCTCGCCGTAGCGGGTTCGCAACCGCGCCCGCGTGTTGGACAAGCCGACCCCTTCCTCGGCCGGCTCATCCGGCCGCAGGCCGGCGCCATTGTCGCACACTTCCAGCGTGAGCACGCCCGCCGCGCGCCGCGCCCGCAACTCGATGCGCCCGGGTTTGGCGTGCGGTTCAATGCCGTGACAGATCGCATTCTCCACCAGCGGCTGCAAAATGAAATTCGGCACCCGGGCGTCGAGCGTGCCCGGCGCGATGTCCATCTTCACCGTCAGCCGGTTGCCGAACCGGATTTGTTCGATTCCCAGATAGCGCTCGAGAATATCCAACTCCTCACGCAAGGTCACCTCCTGGGTGTCGGAACTTTCCAGCGCCGCGCGCAGAAGATCGCTCAGCCGCACAATCATCCGGTCGGCGGCTTCCGTGTCCTGGTGCATGAGCGAGGAGATGGAGTGCAGGGTGTTGAAAAGAAAATGCGGATTCAATTGCATCTGCAGCGCCTGCAGTTTTGCCTGCGCCAGCCGTTTCTCCAGTTCCACCGCCCGCAGTTCGCGCTCCCGATACTTGCGGTAATAATTGAAAGCGAAACTCACCGCGACAATGACCCAGTAAATGAGCAGGTTAAAATGCCAGGTCTTCACCAGCAGCGGCTGGAAGGCCTCCGCGAAACTGGCCTCGCTCTGCCACCGCCCGATGCCTGCCCGCAAGACCATGTAGGCAAGCGAAAACAGGAGACTGCCGGGAAGATGCACCGCGAGACTCCGCCTCCGGTGTCCGGACTCAAAATCAAACCGCCGCGCCAGCCAGACGACCGGAATGGACAGCGCCGCGAATACGTACCAGTCTCCCAGCGCATATCCGACCGCCTGCTTCCAGGTCACTTCCAGCCCCGCTTTCGCGCTGGAAATGTGAAACTGAAACGCGAAGGACAACCCGATCAGCGTCCAAAAGCCAAACCAAAGCAGCCATTTGAACCAGCGTCTTGGTAAGGCATTTCTAATTGTCATGTTGCCTGATGTTCGAGTTGCTGATAACAGATATAGCGGATTTCAAAATGCCAAACAAATCCTGTCTCGCACAAGCCAAAGGAGCCTGTGGGCATGCCGCTCAAACCGATTTTGAGGTGACGGAGCGCGGCTGTGTGCGGAGCACCAGCCGCAGCACGTTGAAAAACTCTGTGGCATCAGACGGATTCCAGCCGACTGGTTCTGCTAAGCTGCTGGGGCTGATCCCGCTCAGGCGGGACACAGCCGCGCTCCATTCCATTTGGGCGGCACTCCTTCTGGCCGCAGGCGCGGTTGCGCTCCCGGCGGCGGATGAAATTCCCGTTGCGAAATTCACCGACATCACCAGGGACGCCGGTGTCACCTTCGTGCACAACAACGGCGCTTACGGCGATAAACTCCTGCCCGAAACCATGGGCGGCGGCGTGGCCTTCCTCGATTACGACAATGACGGCTACCCGGATTTGCTTTTCATCAATTCCACCTGGTGGCCGGGGCACATTCCCGAAGGCAAATCGCCAACCACGATGGCGCTCTATCACAACGATGGACATGGCCATTTCACGGACGTTACCAAAGGCTCCGGTCTCGACGTAAGTTTCTATGGCATGGGCGTGGCCATCGGGGATTACGACAACGACGGTCTGGACGACGTGTTCATCACGGCGGTCGGCGGCAATCACCTGTTTCACAACGACGGCCACGGCAAGTTCCACGAGGTGACTCAGGAAGCGGGCGTGGGCGGTTCGACCAATGACTGGAGTACATGCGCGGCGTTTATTGATTACGACAACGACGGCAAGCTCGACCTGTTCGTCGGCAACTATGTCAAATGGTCATCGCAGATTGACCTGGCGAAGAGTTACGTACTCCCCAACATCGGGCGCGCCTACGGCCCGCCCCGTAACTTCGCCGGCACATTTCCGTATCTTTATCACAACGACGGCCACGGCCGCTTCACCGACGTGTCGGCGCAGGCCGGCATTCAGATCAGGGATCCCGCCACCGGATTGCCGATGGCGAAATCCCTTGCCGTGGCGCCGGTGGACGTGGACAACGACGGCTGGATTGACCTGGTGGTCGCCAACGACACCGTGCCGAATTTTCTCTTCCACAACCAGCACGACGGCACCTTCAAGGAAATCGGCGCGCGCTCGGGCGTCGCCTATGACGCCTACGGCCTGGTTCGGGGCGCGATGGGTATTGATTCCGCCCGCTTCCGCAACGACGACACGCTGGGCATCGCCATCGGCAATTACGCCAATGAGATGAACGCGCTCTACGTTGCCCAGCGCGATTCACTCCTGTTTGCCGACGAGGCGACCCAGGCTGGCGTCGGTCCGGCCAGCCAGAAGCTCTTGAAGTTCGGCCTCTTTTTCTTCGATTACGACCTCGATGGCCGCCTCGACGTGCT
>CAZFOA010000224.1:0-5813 GCA_964520205.1 uncultured Verrucomicrobiota bacterium
GCAGGTCGATGCGGTCAACGGCTTCGGGATCGCCCGATTTGCCGCGTCCGCCCATGATGGAAATGCTATCAATCATATTCTAGTTATCCTATCTGATTAGTCATATTATATTCACAAACAAAGGCACTTAGAGCATGTCCGCGATGGAAGTGGTTTCAAGCCTTTTTGCGACCAGGTCGCGGATGTCGCGGAACACGCGCAAGAGCTTCCGTTCCTTTTCGATGGGCGTGGGTTCGTAGAAATAGCGGCTGACAGATTCGGTTGGCGCCAATGCGCCGTCGAACAGCCGGATGACTTCCGCCAGCGTGATCTGGTCGGCGGGCCGGGCGAGCTGGTAGCCGCCGCGCTGGCCTTTGGAACTGCGCAGGCATTTGGCGCGCTTGAGAGCCAGCAGGATCTGCTCGAGGTATTTCACCGGTATGCGCTGGGCGCGGGCGATGGTGTTGACTGAAACCAGCGCGTCGGTCTTTTGCCGCGCCAGGTACACCAGCGCCAGAAGTGCATATTCGCTGCGGGAGGTCAGTTTCATCGGCGAGAGCGGCAGTAATCAGACTTATTATATGGGATAAGTATATAATGAGTCGTTTACAATGTCAAGCGCTGTTCTGGCGGCATGCTTGGAAAGGTAGAATGAAAGTGGGTGGGTAGGGACGGCGCGCTGCGCCGTCCGCGCCGCCCGTCCTCCGTAGGAGCCACTGCGGAGGGTGGGCGTTCGGCGGCGCAATGGGCGTGGTTGAGCCTCTGGAGCTATCCATTCCGCCCCGCTGGACGCGGGGCGGAGACATTGCGGCGCGATGTTTGATCGAAACGCATTTCAAGGTTCGAGCATAGCGGCAATTGTTTCGAGAGCATTTCCCTCCAGGCGGTTGTTCACGTAGATAAACGTCTTGCGGTCCGGCCCGGCTGCTTTTCCCTCCGCAATCAGGGCCTTGGCCGATGCGCGCGCGTCCGGGTTCTGCTCCTTCACCCTGTTGTAAGGTTGGAAGGTCTTCACCGCTTGCTCATATTTTCGCCCCGGCTTGAGCAGAAAGCGGGCGGCATAGAGGTTTGGATTCGTCCGGCTGCCTGGGAGTGCCATTTGTTCGCTGACGGGCGGCATTGCATCCCATGAATTAAATACGTGAGCAACACCGTGCCGGACGAGACAGCCGAAGTATTCGTCACGCAACCAGTGCTTGTTGCGCATCTCAATCGCGTAAGGCCACCCCTTCGGCAGCTTTCCAAGGAACGAATCGAGGTCCGCAACGAAATCACGCCCGTGTTCGTAGTCGCCTTCCCAAAACTGTGAGAATTCAAAGATGAGCACTCCAACCTTGGCGCGGATGTGTTCACACGGTTTCAGAAACTCGGTTGCGAACAGGTCCGAGTTGAGGAAGTCGGGGTTTGCCTGGCCTGCCTTTGCTCCGAAGCGGTCCAGATTGGGAAACCGTTTGATTGTCACCGTGTCTGTCACCTTGAATCCGAATTGGAAATCATCGGGCACAGCGTCCCCCAGTTTTTGGAGATACACCTGGCGTGGAAACGTGTAATACGCCGCATCCACGCACGCCGTCTTGAATACCTCCGCGTATTCGCCCAGGCAATCCCGCTCGAACCGTGTTCTGGCGGCCTTCCCGCGATACTCGTATCGCGTCGGGATGTAGAGCTGGCCCAACCAGCCCTCATATTTCCAGCTCGACGTGCCAATGAATACGCCTTTGGCGGCCAGTCCCGCCGCGGTTTTCTTCATCTGCTCACGATCAAAGGCCATACGAAAAACTGTCGCCGATCCGGAACGAAGTCAATTCGTCACAGACCCTGAAAACAGTGTGGGACGCGAATGGTTTTTGACCCTTTCAAGAGAGAACAATAAAGGGTTAAAGAATAGCAACATAGGGTTAGCGTACTTTGAGCCGGAAACTATTGTTTGTAACAACAATCTAACAAGTCGTTGTTTACTGACATAGTCGTTGTTTTAGTTTGATATTGGAATATGTCAGCAGGATGACCGGACAACTGGAGTTCTTGAACTCCTACCAGACCACTGGAGGTTTAACTAATCAGATATAAAACCTTAAATGTGGCTTCTGACCAGGCAACTGGAGGTTGCATGAAAAAACGAAAGTTCATTTATCATGGAACCAGTTCAGTCATCCGCGGCGCGCAGAGCGAAATTCGGAACGGTATGGAGCAGTGAATGCCGGCCGTTACCCCTCAACAAATCCGCATCAAATTGGATCATCACCTTGGGTCTGGTGCTTTCATTGGCGCCGCTGGCTGCAGCTCAGGCCGATGAAACCAACAGTCTCACGGGCGAAGTCCAAAGCCTGCGTGACGAGTTGAAGGTCATTCGGCAGGAACTGAAGGAAACCAAGGCGGAAGTCGCCGCCAAAGCCGCCAATGCTTCGAGTGCCGCCAGTTTGACCAACAACGAGCCGTCCATTCGGCAATCGGACCTCGATGCCTTGAAGGACGTCTTGAATGAACAAATCCTGCGGGATGTCGGCACGAAGGGTTCAAGCACAGCTAACGGCGCGCATTTGGTGACGGTAACGGGTGGCGCGATCGTGCGGTTTGCCGATACGGTGTCCAAGTCGCTTAATTTCTCGCTTCCGCCCAATGCCACCATTGGTCTTGCCGGAGCACTCCGGGACGATCCGAGTTCGGACGGCAACGTCACCTATAATGTTAGCGTGGGAGGCTCCACCGGCACCGGCAGTGCCAGTTCGATTGGATTGACGGATGTCTATCTGCAATGGGACCTGAAGACAGCGAAGCTGGAATTGGAACCGGCTTACACCCTGTCGTTGCGAGTTGGACAGCAGTTGGTTCCTTACGGATTGGACAATATCAATGGTGAACTGGCCCGCCCGACCATTTATACGGCACAGTATCTGTCGGGGATTCCCGGGACCTTTGGACGTGACATTGGTTTCATTGCCCAAGGCGGCTTTTTTAACCACTACGATCCAACCGGTGGGGCAACGCTCAATCCGTTGTCGGGCAACACTGCTGCCAGCGCTGTCAACCCATTGATTGGCTATACCGTTGGGGTCTTCAATGGCGCAGGAGCCAATACGATCGTTGTCTCAAATACTTCGGTGGCGTTCGTGGGCAAAGTGGTCATTACACCCTTCCCGGATTACTTCTCGAACTTCAGAAACCTGTCATTTGGGTTTGATTATTATGAAGGCAATCTGGGTCCCAAGAATGGCGAGCGTCCGACGAAACGCCGTTTCGGTCCCGAATTCCAATGGTTGCGCAAGCCGTTCCTTCTGACTTTCGAATATGTGCATAGCGAGGATGGATTCGACGGAACAGCCTACAACCCAGCAACGGCGCCCAACGGCCACCGGACCACCGACAGCTATGTGGGGACGCTGTTCTGGACGCCCCGGACGCTGCCTGACTTCCAGCCTTGGGTTCGATTCGACTATTACGATCCGTCCTGGGTGACGACGGTAACTCCTGCGTCCCTTGACTGGAACGCCAGCAACGCCAGGCGCATCTATTCAATCGGATTCAACTATTTCCTTTATCAAGTCGAACCCGTGACCCGCAGGGTCTATGAGACCACCGAGACCGAGCGGGTGATCAAGCTTCAAATCGCCTACGACTACATCAATTACATCCACAACAATTATGGCGGCGATCATCGAATTACCGGCCAGATCGTTTACAGCTTTTAACAGACCCCCAACCCACAAATATCGCCAGGAAAGAAAGGACACATTATGTCAGAACTCAGCATCGTAGATAAAAAAATCCGCATCCAAGGTCACGGGATAAAAATCACTCCCAAACTCAAGGCCCAGATCACCGAGGAGGGATATTATCCCATCGCGCTGACCTGGCTCACCGACGACATCACCGGCCCGTTCTCGTTCACCGGTTACGGAGACGAATCTCCGTTCGAATTGCAGGACATCGGCGGCCGATACGCCGTGTTTGAAAACGGAGAATATTTCGTGGATGCGACATTTTACAAAAAGCCGGACTTCTTTAATCGGCTCCACTCGGCCAAAGGCTTGGATCCAAAGACAGACACGGTTTTCATCGACGAAGGCATGTCCGGAATCATCACGCCGTGCGGCACGTCCAAGGACCGCGACGAGAGCGATCTTTTCAAAATTACGCGCGGAAAATTCCCTTACGTCACCGTGGCCTGCTACAACGGCCTGGTGATCTGGCCGGCCTGGGGCTGCCTCTATACCAAGACGAATACCCAGTGCAAGTTCTGCTGCATCCCGGGCGATTACAACGAGCACAAGCTCCTGCACACCGATCCGGAGTACTGGAATAACCTGGCCGAGACTTTCGCGGCGGCGGTGCAGGAGATCGGCCCGGAAATCCATAATGTTTCTCTGACTGTGGATTCCGGCACCCTTCCGGGACGCGACAAAGGGGCCGGCGTGTATATCAAGGTGCTCGACACCATCAAGCAAAAGCTCGGCTATCTGCCGAACCTGCTTTATCGCCGCGCCGTGATCGAGCCGCCGTTGGATGAAGAATGGCTCGACAAACTGGCGGAGGCGGGGTTCACCGACATTCAAATGGATGCGGATGTTTATGACGAGAAGGAGAGGCGCCATGTGATGCCGAACGCCAAGGGCAAACGGCCGATTGCGGACTACATCAAAGCGTTCAAGAAAGCCAGGGAGATCTTCTCAGGCGAAGTGGCGACGCAATTGGTGGCAGGCATTCAAAGCGACGAGAACCTGCTCAAGGGTGTCGAACATTTTGCCCGTGAAGGTGTGCCAACTCTGGTCACACCGTTCCTGCCCTTCGGTCACGGGCGGGCCTGGCGCGCCACTGGAGAGGTGGATGTGCCCAGCGCCGACCGGATGAAGAAGATCTACGAACAGGCTGCAGCCATTCTGACCAAGTACAACGTGCCGCCGCCGCAATTCCGAGGTGGAGTGAGCTCTTTGGCCGAGACCATGGGCCGGAGGTTGAAGCGCGTCAAAGCGCTGACTCACCCCCGCGATCTTCGGGGATCGCCGCTGGCCGTGGCGGCTTAGCCGGGATTCTGACTATTGCCAACAAGAAAAAGAGAAAGAAACGAACTATGAAAAATCGATCAGTCTATCTGGCGGCGGTCACACTGCTGTTGGCCGCTGGCAACCGAACATTCGCCACTGACGCGGTGGTTCATACTACCGCTGTGGCGCCGGCCAAACGCAACAGCGATCGGGAAGCCAAACTTCCGTTAAACGAATGGACGGTGGTGGCGGCTCAAAAGGGCTGGTTGCAGGAAGAATTCTCCAAATACGGCGCAAAGACCGAGTTGGTGGACGTTGCGAGGATGGGGAACACGGGCGTGGAAGCCGCCCTGCTGGATCGTGGCGACCTGCACTTCGCGCAACGCATGCAATATCCATCCCTGCAACACAAGCTCAATGGGCTGGATTGCGTGATCGTCTGGCAATCCGGCGATGCCCCGCCGCGCCGAAACGTCATCGTCGTCTTGAAGGATTCGCCGATCAACACCGTGGAGGACTTGAAAGGGAAGCACCTGTCCGCCGGCCGGATCAGCTGCCCCTACTTCTCGGCGTTCGAGGTATTGAAGAAACACGGCCTTGAAATAGACAACGACTACAAACGCGGGGATGTCCGGTTTATCAACTCGATCTCGACCGCGGGACAGGTATCCGGATTTCTGGCGGGGAAGTTTGAGGCCCTTTCCATTCATCCCGGAGCGAGCGCTTATACTCCCCTGGAGACCCAGGGGCTGGTCAAGGAAGTCTCCGCCTCCCTCGAGGGTGGCTACTACCTGACGGGCGGCGGGCGGACATCCTATTTTGTGCCGCGCGACTGGGCCAATCAGAACCCCG
>CAZFOA010000225.1:0-5798 GCA_964520205.1 uncultured Verrucomicrobiota bacterium
CGGGCATTGCGTGTGCAAAAAACTTCTTTGCGCCCGGGCACACCGCGGCAACATTGAACGGCATGATTGATCTGAATTCCCACGAATGGCATCGCCGGCTGAACGCCCGGTTCATTGAATTGGGCGGCGCCGAAGCCGTCGAGCATTACGGCGACCCTTCGGGCGAACTCGCGGTCCTCCACAACAGCGCCGGCGTCCTGGATTTGAGTTTCCGCAGCCGGATTTGCCTGACCGGGGCCGACCGGGTTCGTTTCCTTCACGGGCAGGTGACCAACGATGTGAAGAACCTGCGGGTTGGCCGGGGTTGCTATGCGGCTCTGGTAACGGCCAAGGGAAAAATGGAGAGCGATTTCAATGTTTATTGCCTGCCGGACGAGTTATTGCTGGATTTCGAACCGGGATTGACCGGCGCCGTCTCACCACGGCTTGAAAAATACATCGTGTCAGACGACGTGCAGTTGGCGGATGTGGCGTCGCTTTATGGATTGCTGAGCGTGCAAGGGCCGAAAGCCAAAGCTGCCGTGCTCGGCCTCGGTCTTGTTCAGGACATTCCGCCGGAACCGTTCAGCTTCGTCACGGCGGCGGACCCGGCGGCGGGCGAAATGTATTTGATAAACCAGCCTCGCCTCGGCTCATCCGGTTTTGATCTGTTCGTGCCGTCGGCTTCGCTTGGCGCGGTCGCCGACAAACTGCTGGCCGCTGCGACAGCGGCTGGCGGTTGTGCCTGCGGCTGGCAGGCGTTCGAGACCGCGCGGATCGAGGCGGGCATTCCGCGTTTCGGGGCGGACATGGATGCGACCACCCTGCCCCTCGAGGCCGGCATTGAAAGCCGCGCGGTGAGTTACAATAAAGGCTGTTACATCGGCCAGGAAGTGATCAACCGCATCCATAGTTTCGGCCATGTAAACCGGGAATTGCGCGGGCTGCGGCTGGCGGAGGATTTGACGGCGTTGCCGGTCAAGGGCGACAAACTCTTTCACGCCGGCAAAGAAGTCGGAGCGATCACGAGCGCGGTGAAGTCGCCCCGGCTGAAAGCCAATCTCGCGCTCGGCTACGTGCGCCGGGAGGCGAATCAACTGGGAACGGAATTGACGTTGCGACCGGCCGGCCGCGAGATCACGGCGAAAATCGTGCCCTTGCCGTTCGGGCCGAAATGAGCGGGTCCCGGTTCATCCGTCCAGAACCTGGAGAATGGCTGCGGCTCCCTGTTTCAACTGGTGGCGGTCTTCGGGAATCAACCCGCGCGGGTCGAAGCGGCAGCGGTAGTGCAGGCGCAGCAATTCGTTCAACGGGCCTTTGATGCCGGCCAACGCGGGTTCATTCCCGGCGCGGTTCAACCAATGAGCCAGCAATTCGTTCGGCTGGCGCAAAACCCCGCGCTCGGCGAGTTTGCTTTCGACGAGATAAAATTCGGAGTCCAGGCCGGGCCAGACGACGCGCGCATCGGCTCCCGTGGTTTGGAGGCGCCGCTGACGCCGGTTTCGGCGGAACAGAATCTGGAACAAGAGCAACGCCAGCACCGGGGCCGGGAACCACATCAGGTAACGGCGCAAATGCGTCTGGCCCCAGCGGAATTTCGAGAATTGAAAAACCATCCGTGACCAGAGGTCGGAAAGCCCTTGCAGCGATGACGCCCGTTTTGATTCCTCCTTCACCCAAGAAGCCGGGGTGGTGTCAAAATCCCGCCAGGTCCTGGCCGGCTCATCCCAGACCAGGCACCAGGCATGGGCATCGCGCTGGCGCACGACGTAATGTCCGCCGGAAACTTCATGCACCATGTAACCGACGGCGTAGCGCGCGGGAATTTTGAGTTCGCGCAACAACAACACCGTGGCGGTGGCGAAGTATTCGCAGTGACCGCTGCGCGTATGCAACAGAAAGCGGGTCAATGGAGTTTCGCCCTCGTTGGTGCCAATCGGCCGTTGCTGCCAGACGCTGTAGTTGAATTTGCTTTGAAGAAAACCATTGATTGACCGCAACATTTCCTCCGTGTTGGTGCCCTGAAGCGGCAATTCGGACAAGACCTGATCGAGCGCCGGCCGTTCCATTTCCGGCACATCAAAATCGCTTCTCCTGGGCGGTGGATCCATCGTCCGCCCCGGGCCATAGGACGCATCAAACTGGATCAACCCCGGTCCTTCGGCGCGCACCATGCCGGAGCTATTGGTGCTGAGAGAGGTGAACACCGGCAGATTCTCCAACCGGCCGCTGCCCGTCGGCAAGGGCAGGAGATCAAACGCCCCGTCCCGGGTGCGGCCTTCAAGGTAACAAGCCAGGCTCGCCGTGCCCGTGTTGGTCTTGCCCCGCAACAGCACCCAGGTCGTTCCATTCGCTTCCTCCGGGTTTATGCCCTGAAAATCGTCCCTGCCGCGGCCCGCCAACCAGACCGTCGACCGGTAGGAGCGATAACTGGCTTCCCGCAGATAAACCGGCGGAGGGCCGGTCCTGGTTTCGAGCCAGATGACGATGCGGCCGGATTGCTTGATGCGTCCAATCTGTCCGAGCGAAGTCCGGCTGTGCCAGGGGTCGGCTCCGCGGCGCGCGAACGAGTAAAGCCATTGGGGGTTGAAGGTGTTGAGAAAACCCTGCAGCCGGCCGATGCCGAATTGTCCTCCATAACCCAGCGCCACGGCCAGCGTAAACAGGCCCAGCCAGGTGACGGTTCCATAACGGCGCGACCGTTGCGACCACAGCGCCCAAGCCAGCAGCACGCACAATCCCCAGAAGTAAGTGCTGTTGTCGCCGGCATGATTGGCCGCGGCAAACAAACAAACGGCGAAATAAGGAAAGGACAGATTCAGCCCGCGGGCTGGAGCCGGCGGCGCGCCGGTTTTTTTCGCGGCTTTCCGGCCCCAACGCGAGACGAGTGACAGCGCCCGCAGGGGAATTTCCTCGCGCAAACTGTACACCTGGGCGGCCACGAACAGGAAAAAGAACATCGGCAGCCAGCGGAACAGGGTTGGAATGGTTTGGGCGGTGAAGACGCCAAGGCTGTTGTGAGTCGCCGGGCCTGGATTTTTGAAGAAA
Organism: uncultured Verrucomicrobiota bacterium; assembly: GCA_964520205.1. Lineage (GTDB taxonomy): Bacteria > Verrucomicrobiota > Verrucomicrobiia > Limisphaerales > BOG-1460 > CAZFOA01. The sequence continues at coordinate 3,028 of CAZFOA010000225.1, forward strand.
CTGTCGAAACGCGACAGCCCGTCGTTGGAGGCAAACGCATAGACCACCGTGGCCGCCAGCAGCATAAAACAAAAAGTCCAGATGCGGTTGAAATCTTCGTCCGACAAATCCCATCGGGTTTTGACGAACCGCGAGCCCTCCAAGGCTGCCGCCATCGCGGTGGCTGCCGCGAGCCGATCCGTTTGCCAGCCCCAGAAGACCAGCGCAGCGCCCAGCAATAGCGGTGGCGTTTTCATCCCAGTTTGGCCAGGTCCTCCCCGATCCTCCCGATTTCCAACGAGTGAAACCGCTCCGGTTCGTCCCGCATCGGGCCCGGGTCCGGCAACCCGCTTCCACCCGGTTCCGTGATCACCAGCACCCGGACCGGGACGCCGAGCATTTTGAGCTTTCTGACCAGTTCGCGACGTTCTTCGTTCCACGCCAGCAACACGCAAATGCAACTGCTCGCCGCCGCCGCATGATCGAGCACCAGGGTTTCCAGCGTGCGGAACGGCTGGTCGGCGCAGGCCCGCACCGACGCGAGAATTTCCAACATCTGGTCCGCATGCGCCAGGCCGCGTCCCGCCGTGAAACAGTAAGCTTGCGGCCCCGCAAACAGCAGATCGAGCAATGATTCCTGGGTCGAGATCGCGCAGGCGAACGAGGCTGCGACCGACACGGCTTCTTCAAAAAGTTCGCTGCGCGGGTCCTCAATAAAGGTGTCGAGCACCAGCGTGTGCCGCACGAAAAACTCGTCCTCGAACTCCTTCACGATGGGCTTGCCGGCCTTGGCCCAACTCCGCCAGTGAATGTGCCGCAAGGGGTCGCCCCGGCGATAATCCCGCAGGGCGACAAATTCCTCACTTTGACCCACGTTCGAGGCAAACGCCACGCCGCCTTCCTGATATTTCGTCGTGCCCGGCAGCGTGAGCGGCGGAACCGGATAACACTTCGGCAGGATCAACACGGTCTGCGGCAAGGGCAGCCCGGCGAACGCACGAACCAGCCCCAACGGGTCGGGACGCGCCAGCGTCACCCCGGTGAACCGCAGCAGGCCGCGCCGCAGCGGCGTCAGCTCGAGGCTGGCTTCGGTTTCCTCATGCGGCGGCAGGAGCGGAACCTTCCCCTGCCCAACCGTTGCCGGCCGGAACGGGCTCTGACGCCGGCGCTGGCTGAATTTGAAAGAGCGAACGCGTTTCTCGTCGGCGAGTTGCACGGCCAGCCATTCACCAAACGGCGGCCGCGGGTCCAAAAGGTCATCCATCAAGCTCAACCCTTTCTGGGGTTTCGCGGTGAGATTCTTCAGAACGATGCGATAGCGGAAGGGGTGGCCAACGGTGCCGAACCGCGGCAGGAGCCGCCTGGCCGCGAAACGCGCCCTGAAAAAGAAAAGGAACGGGACCGATACCAGGAGCAGAAACAGCAACAGCGCAAACGCCTGGTACGCGACTGTGTTGTCCGTATCCAAACCCGTCAGCGCCGCGACCACCAGCGCGCCCGACACCGCCAGTCCCGCCCCCGTCAACCGGCGCGGAATGCTATATCGCAGCCACGAGAACAGGCGGTAACAGCGGTAGAATAATTTGAAAACCAGCTTCACGCGATCATGGCCAAACACCGGTGTGGAGATCGGGCGTCATCGGCGGAATCGACAGGTTCACGCGCCGGTTTTGATTCGAGTTTTCAAACACGCCCTCAGGCCGGCACTTTGATCTTTTTTACGATTTCTTCCACCACACCCCGCGCGGTCAGGCCGGAAAAGCGCGCCTGGGGTTCCATGACCAGCCGGTGCGCGATGGCCGGGACTGCGAGCTCCTGGATTTGGTCCGGGATGACAAAGTCCAGGCCGTCAAACAACGCCAGGGCCTGCGCGACTTTCATCAGGGAAATGGAGGCGCGCGGGCTGGCGCCGAGCTGGACCCCGGCGGCGGCCCGCGTGGCGCCCACCAGATCCACCACATACCGCTTCAATTCTTCGCTGATGCGCACGCTTTCCGCGGCGCGCCGCAACGCGAGCACGTCCGCCAGCGAGGCGCAAGGCTTCAATTCATCCAGGGGATGGTTGTGCTCCTGCGCGGTGAGAATGGCGACCTCTTCCACCGGCTGCACGTAACCCAGTGTGAACTGCATGGCGAAACGATCCATCTGCGCCTCGGGCAGCGGATACGTGCCCCTGAATTCAACCGGGTTTTGGGTGGCAATGACAAAAAACAGGCCGGCCAGGTCGCGGCGCTCGCCTTCCACGCTCACCTGGCTTTCGCCCATGGCTTCCAGCAACGCCGATTGCGTGCGCGGCGAGGCACGGTTGATTTCGTCGGCGAGCAGGATGTTCGTGAAGACCGGCCCCTCGTGAAAATGAAACTCCTGGTCGCGCTGGTTGAAGATCGAAACACCCAAAATGTCCGAGGGCAGCAAGTCGGGGGTGAATTGGACGCGCTTGAACCGCGCATCGATCGATCGCGCAAGGGCTTTGGCCAGGGTCGTTTTGCCGGTGCCGGGGAAATCCTCCAGCAACACGTGGCCGCCGCCGGCCAGGGCGGCCAGCAGTTTGCGGGTCGAATCAGCCTGGCCTTGCATGATTTTGCCGATGTTGACGGCAATGCGTTGGTAAACCTCGCGCGCGTCTGTGTAAAGGGTCGATGTCATCTTGCTCAGCTATTGGAACGCCGGACCGTGGGGAAGGTTCCGGACAATGGGAGAGGTTCGCCATTTCGCCATGATTGTCCTTGCCGGCATGGACAACACTTTAAAGATTTCCCCCGCCCGCGGCGAATCAATTTTTGCCGGATTCG
>CAZFOA010000226.1:0-5778 GCA_964520205.1 uncultured Verrucomicrobiota bacterium
TGATGGCGGCGTTGGTGACGACGCTGTTATCGACGAGATTGGTGACGAGCAATGTGTAGGTCAACGGCAGTGCCGGGATGTCGGCGTCGATGGCGGTGTTGGTGACCGTCAACAAAGTGAGTTCGTTGATGGCGAGATTGGTCTGAGCCGGGAGAACCGGGGCGAGGCTGCTGACAAACACGACATCCACCCAGTAATTGGCGGCCGAGAAGGATAGAGTGGGGAAAATGCTGTTTGTGCTATAGGCGAACACCCCGTTGCCGCCGCTGACAGCATCGGCCAGAGCATGCAGGGGAGGATTGTCCACGCCGGCAGAGGAGAAGTAATTCAAATCCGCGCTGTAGTGGCCGTTGTTGGCGTGGTAGGAGGCCACATAGACGGTGTTGCTTGCAATAATGACCGGTGTGGTGAAAGTGACTTGTTGCCAGCCGGAGGCGGATTCGCCGGTGAAGACAGCCGAAGCCAGGAGCGATTGGTTGGTGGTCCAGAGATCGCCGATGTGGGTGCCGGTATTGGCGGCGGATTTATAGAAGCGAATGCCGCTGATGGTTCCGGCAACATCGGAGACGAACTTGACCCCCAACTCCACCGGGGCGTCGGCGCCGGCATCCACGAGTCCGGGTGCAGCTGAGCTTGGCCAAATGCTCGTGATGGTTCCCAGGGATGTGACGAGGGTGAATGGCAGGGAGGTGTTCTGAGTGGGATTGCTGGAATCGGTGACTTGGGCGGTGAAGTTGAAAATGCCCGCGGTGGTGGGCGTGCCGGTGATGGCGCCGTTGGCGGAGTTGAGAACCAGGCCCGGCGGCAAGGAGCCGCTGATGATGGACCAGGAGAAAGGCAGAATTCCGCCGCTGGCCGTGAGTGTTGCCGAGTAGGGCACGTTCACGACGGCATCGGGCACGGATGCCGTGGTGATGACGATCGGTGGCGCGTTGGTGAGGAAGGTGACATCCACCCAGTAATTGGCGGAATTAAAAGTGTTGGTGGGGAAAACGCTGTTCGTGCTGTAGCTGTAAACTCCGTTGGCGCCGTCCTCGCCGTCGGCCAATGCCCGCAGCGGATAATTCGTAAAACCCGAGCCGGCAAAATATCCGGTATCCGCCGAGTAGAATCCGGACGGGGTGTAATAGGATGCCAAGTAGGTGGTATTGGAGGCGATTGGCACTGCCGCGGCAAAGGGCTGGAACTGCCAGCCCGAGGCGGATTCGTTCGTGAAGGTTACACTTGCCAGCAGCGTTCCATCCGAGGTCCAGAGGTTTCCCAAGTGCGGTCCGGTGTTGGTGAGACCTTTGTAGAAGCTGATTCCTGTGATGTAACCGTTTACGGCGCTCTGGAATTTTACGCCCAACTCGGTCGAATTCGTGTCATCGACCGACACCACCGCGGGGACGTATGAATCGTTCCAAATGCTGAAGGTCAGCTGGGATGCCGTGGTAAAAGACCAGACGAAATCATTGGTCATGGGATTGCCGACCAAATCTTTGACTCCGGTGGAACCGCTTTGCACATTTGCGTTATAAGTTGCCGTCAAGGCCAAGCGGCTGATCGGCGTCAAGACGGCCTTGAACGTGGCGGGATTATAGGACACGGTGGCGGTCACCACGGTATTGGAGGAATCGCGCAGGACGAGGGTGTTTGTGTTGACGCTCGACGGATCCATCGCCTTACTGAAGGCGACACCCGCGTTCAAGGCGGGGTTGACACCGGTTGCGCCGGGGGTCGGACTCGTGGAGGTTACCGCGGGGGGGTTGGTGCCGGGGTCTGTATTCCCGACGAAAGTGAGGTCCACCCAATAATTGGCGGCATTGAAGCTGGCTATGGGGAAAGTGCTGCTCGTGCTGTACGAGAACAGCGCGTTCGGTCCGTTCTCACCGTCAGCCAGCGCCCGCAACGGATAGCTGTCCACTCCGGATCCCGCAAAATACATCGGATCCACCGAATACCCGCCGGCCGGAGTGTGATAGGACACGATATAGGTTGTATTCGAGGAGATCGGGACGCGATTTGTAAGCGCCTGGACTTGCCAACCCGAGGCGGTTTCGTTGCTGAAGGTCACACTGGCCAGCAGCGTTCCTGCCGCCGTCCAGAGATTTCCCACGTGAGTTCCGGTGTTGGCTCCGCCTTTGTAAAAGCGGATGCCGGTCACGAATCCATCCATGGCGCTCTGAAACTTCAGCCCCAGTTCGACCGCGTTGGTGTCGCCGATCGACACCGTGCCGAGCTCGGCCGTCCCGATCAACACGTTGGTGTCCTTGGACGACAAAATGGCGGGGATGGCGGCATTATCCCAAATACTGGATGCGAATTGATTGATGGTGGCAAATGACGAGGCCAGGTTGCCCGGGAGGTGATTGCCGGCGACATCGGCGACTCCCCCGGCGCCGCCCTGGACCGTGACGGTGTAGGTTGACGAAAGCGACAGGGTGGATTGAGGCGCCAGGAGGGCGGTAAGAGTCGAGGGGTTGTAAGAGACGGCAGCGGCCACCAAATTGTTCAACGAGTCGCGCAGAGTGATCGTGGAGGCGTTGAGCGTTGCCGCGTTCATGGATTTGCTGAAGGTGATGCTGACCTTTGTGCGCAGGCCGACTCCCGGCGTGGCATTGGCGGGAAGAATCGAGGTGACGCTTGGGGGGGTTGTGTCAGTTGCGAAATCAACCTCGTAGCTTCCGGTTGGGGCCGGGAAAACGGCATACTGGACGCCTTTAATCCGGCTTAGGGCGAATGCGGCCGGGATGCCGTTGGATTTGACCTGACTTACGCTGTAGCCGCCGGGCACGGGCGCCATCGCTTGAAGGCCCACGGCGTTGGTATTCGCTGCGACGGAAAAGGTGAGTGTTCCGCTGGTCGAGACAATGGAGTTAAAGGAAGAACTGTTGCGCGCGTCAACCCATGTGAGCAACTGATCCGCCGAGATGATCGCGACTCCGTGATTGGAAGCCGACGCGAGCATGGCATCACACTGCGGCCACGGATTGTAATCGGTGTGCATATTTGCCACAAAAGCGCCGTAATAACCCTCCGGTCCCAACGCCCGATCGAGCAGGGTATCCGTGGTGTAAGGATAAACCTGGCCGGATTCGTCGGTCATCTGGGTGGCCGCCTGATAAACGTCAATCACGCTGCCGTCGGCGGTCGAAAATCGCATGGGCATGGCCGAACCAGTGAACACGCCCGGCCAGGATGCCGACCAGCTCGCCGGCCAGTAATAATAACCGGTGTCGAGTCGAATGCCGTGCGCGCGCTCGACTTCCGGCATCGCGGAGTATTGGCTCCAGGCGACGCAATGACATCGATGCGTCCGGGGTGGGGGAAGGCTCGGGTACATGGATGCCAGAGTATTCAGTTCGCTCGTGAACATCGAATCAAGTGAGTCCCAGGTGAAATCAGTGCAACCGGTGTCGAGATGGAGGCCGATTTCAAAACCCTGCGCGACATAATTGGACACCTCGGTGTCCGTCAATATCGGGCCGTCTTGAGGACCGCCATCGATCGGGGCCGGGTAAGGAAAAAGGTAGGACGAGCCGCGGATATTTTGCCAATCGCCCGGGACGGCGTTGGTGGGGCTGTCGGCCAGGAATTGATCAAAGCGATTCCGGGTCCCATGTTTGGCATGATCGTCTCCCGTCATGACCACCACGGCCTTTCGTCCGTCGGGAAAATACCAGAACCGGGGCAGCAGCCGCTTGGTGGAATTCATCGAAAGGATCAGGTTCGCCAGCAGGCGTTGTTCCTCGTCGGCTTGCGGGATGGGTACCTTGCGCAAATCGATCCAATCCGGTTCCGGATCAAAGCCGGCCGCTCCGAAAAAGAGATCGTCCGAGCGGATGGGCGTGAGGCCGTCGCGATTCTCTCCCGACCAGGCCGGGTTTCCCTGCCGCGTATAAACGATGGACTGGGCCAGATCGAAAGTGAAGGCAGCCGCCTGCCCGCCGTTGGAGCCGACGCTTTGCAAGGTGACGGCCGGGTAGGTTGTCGGGGTGACGGCGGTCGAATACAGCGTCGCCACGCTGGTTGCGCCCGACAGGTTGTAAGCGTCGGCTGTCCCGTGGTATTGCATCGACTGGTCCACAATCCCCACGCCCGGGCCGGAAGACGTGTTCACCAGCAAATAGGCGTTGGCCATGGTTGCGCCCGCGTCGCTCAACCCGAGAAGTCCGGCCAGTTGTTTGTCCGGCCGCATGGCGATCAACTGTCCGCCCGCATTCACCCAGGTGCTCAACATGGCGACCTGCGACGGGATCAAGGCCGTCTTCCCAAGGATCACGACGTCGTAACTGGCCAGGGTTTGATTGGACACGGTTGATATGTCCTGGAGTGCAAATTCATTCAGCCCTTCGGTCAAAAGGATTTCGGCGCAGTAATCACTGAACGGATTCCGGCGATCTGTAATGAGGAGAATCGGGCCGCCGGAGCCGCCGCCGTACGGGTTGGCGGGCAGCGTGTTGAAACTCCAGACGAAATCAGACGTCATCCGGTTCCCCGCCAAATCGGCCACGCCATTCACTCCACCGCTCACCGTTGCGGTGTAGTTTGTTGCCACAGTCAAAAGGCTGGACGGAGTGAGGGTGGCTGTTTTGGCCGCGGCATTGTAGCTGACCGTGGCGGGCACGACGCCGTTGGAGGCATCGCGCAGGACGATTGTGCCGGTGTTGATGGTTGAAGGGTCGATTGCCTCGCTGAAGCTGATTGTCAACGGGGCGCCGACGTGAGCCCAACTTGCTCCCGGGCGAGGGCTCACCGAGTTTACCGTGGGTGGGGTCACATCCGGGCCGGCTTGGAACAGGACATCCACCCAGTAGTTGGCGGCATTAAAGCTATTGGTGGGGAAAACGCTGGTGGCACTGCTCGCAAACACTCCGTTGCCGCCGCTGACGCTGCTGGACGGCGCGTGCAACGGGGGATTGTCCACATTGGTTGCAAGGTAACCGGCGTCGTAGCTGTAGTGTCCGTTGGCGGCAAGGTACGAAGCGACATACACCGTGCCGGCATCGATCGCCACGGGGTTGGTGAAGCTGATTTGTTGCCAGCCTGAGGCGGACTCATTGGTGAAGGGAGCCGAGGCCAGCAGCGTGCCGTTGGTCGTCCACAAATTGCCGATGTGGATGCCGGTGTTGGCGCTTGCCTTGTAGAATCGGACGCCGAGGATGTTCCCAGCCGTTTCCGAGCTGAACTTCACGCCCAATTCCAGTGAGCTCGGGTCCCCGGAGTCTGCCAATCCAGGCACTGCGTTGCTCGGCCAAAGAGTTGAACTCACGCCGGATAAAGGTTGAACCAGGATCAGCAGGATCAACAGGCAAAGCAACGCCGGCGCCGGCTTAACGCCAGCACGAGTCCGCGCCGTATTGCTTCTGATAGGATTCATATTATTACCCCCACAACGACTGGTTTGGTTCTGCGGATTAAATTATCACGCGGAACGCTCTCAGGAGAAACCAAAGGACTGCGCCTGGCAAGACAAATCCGCGAAAGATCCATTGAATCGGGCACGAAATCGGAACTTTGCGGGCAATATCTCTGAACAAGCATTGGTTGATCCGGTCGAGGATTCACAGGGAATTCGAATTGGCATGCGCCAGAGACAGGTTTGGTTCCTAAACACAGCAGCAAATGATTGCCGTGAGGAGTCGGCTGGAGTTTATGGCAACGGCACCACCCAAACGCGGTAGAACCGCTGGGCGGAGTTGGAAACAGCATTGGTGGCCGTGGCGGTTGTCCCGGTGGCTTGCACGTCGGGCGCCAGATCGGTCCAGTTCGCCTGAGTCAGGTCTTCGTTGTATT
>CAZFOA010000227.1:0-5685 GCA_964520205.1 uncultured Verrucomicrobiota bacterium
CCGCGCATGAGCTTGTCGTAATCCGGCTCGTCGCGCGTCGTGCGGCGCAATTCCGGGATACCGGTTTTCTCGGCGACGGCGATCCAGATTTCGGGAGTCAACACTCCCTCCATATCCAAAGTGACGATCGATTGCTTCACGGGCGCGGAGTGTTTCAAAAGTCGAGGACAGTGTCCAGTGATTCGGCACTTGGCAACCGGACGGGGATATCCGCGGTTTCGTTCCGAAATCGGCCGCGAGAACCGGGCGAAGTCCTGCTCCATGTGGAAAGTCCCTGAATTGATGGGAACAACCGTCCTTGCCCGTCGAAGTTTCGGACGTTGAATTTAATTTTCTTTGGCGACAAAAGGATTCTGGCATTTCGACTGCTTTCCGGATTTGCATGCGAAAAAACCCCGCAGGAATCAAAGGCTGGCTGTCCCTCTTTCCTAAGAAGGTTCGCCTGATCCGAACCGGCCAGATTTGCAAGAACCTTGGATATTACGGCAACCTCTTCACGCTCCAGCTTCCCGACGGCACCCTGGGCGAGTTCCATCTCCGGGACCTCGATCTCGATCTGCCGGCCCGCGCCAGACCTTGACGCCGACGCCATCCGAAACCGTCCAATCCCCAAAAGTCAGGGAGCTTCACTCCGAGGCGGTCTCAAAACTCTCGGAGAGGGGGAGTTCTGCGAGCCCCTGACTGACGGAATGCTTTGAAAAATGGGGACTCGCGCAACCCGCTCCTCCGGTGCCAGGAATTCTTGAGACAGATCTATTCCTCAAAACAGGATCGGGACGCGGAGCAAATCCTGAGGCCCACCTGCTTGTCATCCGGGCCGGTCTCCGTCAAGGTCCGGTTGCACCAGCAAGGACCGGCATCCATCAGGACGCCGTTTTCCCGGGCGAACACGGCATCCGCCTGCGCAGGCACGAACATTTTCTTGGTGCGAAGGTTTTTGCAGACCTGGGATGGCTTCATACTTGCGCCTTGAGTTGGAGCAATACGCGTCGAATCAGCGCGCGAGCGATGGGAATTTTGTACGCGTTGTGAGTTTGGGCGTGGGCTTTTTCAAGAACCAGATCGGCTGCCTGGGCGGCGATTTTGTCCTCCAGATCGTCCAGGGTTTTTCCCTCGAGAAAATCGTTGGCGCTTTTGGCCTGGTATGGCGCGGGCGAAACTGCGCCCAGAACAATTCGCGCCTGGTTGATCTTTCCGTCTTGAACTTTGAAGGCGGCGGCACAACTCACCAGCGCCCAGTCAAACGCGGATTTCTCGCTCATCTGCAAGTAAGCGCTGCGCCGTCCCTGGACCGGGATTTCAACCTTGAGCAGCAAATCCCCGGGTTCGAGCGAGTTGTGGGCCGTGGGATTGTCCCAGGCCCGGGCGTAAAGCTCGGGCAGCGTCATCCGGACGTCCTTGTCTCCGCGCCGGACGATGGCCGTGGCGTCGAGCGCCGTGAGCGCGATCGAAAGGTTGGAGACGACGGGGCTGATGCAGGTATTGCCGGTGAACAGGCTGTGATATCTGTTTTCGCCATGCCGGGCGTAGCAGGTATCGCCGCCCTTTTTCAGGCAAAGCACATCGCGCTGGCGGAAGTACCAGCAGCGCGAGTGTTGGGCCAGATTGCCGCCCAGGGTGGCCACATTGCGAATCTGGCGCGAACCGACTTCCGCCGCCGCCTGCTGCAATCCGGGGAAGAGCTGCTTCAAACCTTCGTGATCTTCGAGTTCGGCGACGGTGACGCCGGCGCCGAGGGTCCAGGCATTGCCGTCCGATTCGATTTTATTCAGGCCGGGCAGCGATTTGATATTGACCAGGATTTTTGGCTCGACGAGGTATTCCTTCATCAAGGCGAGCAGGTCGTTGCCGCCGGCCAGGTAGGCTCCGTTTTCGCCGGCCAATTCCCGTGCGCCGGCGGGCGAGAGCGCGGTGGCGTATTGAAAGGGTTTCATGCGGAATGTTTATCTTTGCCGAGAGCGGCGAGGACTTTTTGCGGAGTGATGGGCAGGCTGCTGACCCGCACGCCGAGAGCGTTTGCGACGGCGTTGGCGATGGCGCCGGCGGTGGGGATGGTGACCGGCTCCCCGATGCCGATGACCCCGCGTTCCGGCATGTCCAGGAGCACCACATCAATATCCGGCACATCCGCCAGTCCGGGCAGTTTATACGTTTCGAAATTCGGGTTGAGCACCACGCCGCTCTGGCGGTCCATGATTCGTTCTTCATAGAGCGCGTAGCCGATTCCCATGATGATGCCGCCGTTGACCTGGCTTTCGGCGGTGAGTTTGCTCACGATCAATCCGCCATCCTGGATGCACGTGATTTTTTTGATTTTGACAAAACCGGTGTCGGTATCGACATCGACTTCGGCAAATTGGACTCCGCCGGCGCCGCTGGAGGACAGGCCTTGCTGCCATTGGCCCTGGATGACCAGCGGATTCACGCCAAGCTTCTTGCATGCCGGTGTCCAGTTTTCACCGCGGGCATCCGCGACGCCGGTTTGCTTCTGCAACGCCTCGAGCGCTTTGGCGCAGGTATCGTAAATTGCCGGCGAAACCGATGCGGCGGTGGTGCTGCCGCCGCTGGCGCCTGACGGCGGATACCGTGTGTCGCCGATCCGCACGGCTATTTGCTGCGGTTTGAGGCCGAGCAGGTCCGCCGCGATCAGGGCGATGAGGGTTTTGGTGCCGGTACCCAGATCCTGGGTGCCGCACCGGATTTCGACGCTTCCGTCCGGATTGATTTGCGCCTCGGCCTTGGTGCCCCGGCCGCCGCCGCCCCAGGTGGCGCCGGCGCAGCCGACGCCGGTTTTGACCGGGCCGGCGGAACTTCCGGGCTTCCGGTACTTTGCCTTCCAACCAAAGCGTTCCGCGCCGAGCCGGTATTCCTTCTGCCGGATTTCGGAGGGATCGTTCTTGAGGCGCAGCTCGACCGGGTCCAGGTCCAGCTTCACCGCGAGTTCGTCCAGGATGGATTCCATGCCGAACGACGCCGGGGGATGTCCGGGAGCGCGGAAGGCGCGGGCGGCGCCGGCGTCAACGGCGACGGTGGATTGTTTGACGCGGGTGTTGGGGACGCGATAGATGTAAGGCGCGGGGAAATTGGCCCCGCCGCCGCCGCCTGCGGTGGAGCTGCCGGCGCCGATGCCGGCTGTGCCGTAAGACTCGATTTCAAAGGCGTGCAATGTGCCGTCCGCGGCGGCGCCGAGTTTGATTTTCTGAAAGGAGGAGGGCCGGTTGCCGACGGCGAGGGATTCATCGAAGCGGGTCAGCATCAGCTTCACCGGGGCTTTGGCCTCTTTGGAGAGTCTTGCCGCGAGGCCGCCTTCAACGCCGGGTCCGAATTTGGAGCCGAATCCGCCGCCCATGAATTCGGAGAGGACCCGGATCTGGCTTTGGGGAACGTTCAAGTTTCCGGCCAATCCTTCGGCGACGCTGCCGATGCCCTGGGTGGAGGCCCAGCAGGTGATCCCGTCTTCCGCCCACGAGACGGTGTTGCCGTGAGTCTCGAACGAGTGATGCATCTGGACCGGGGTGGTGAAGAATCCTTCAACGACGGCCGCGCATTCGCCAAACGCCTTGTCCACCTCGCCCTTTTCCTCCACGTGCGGCGGTGAGGCGTTCGGGGCATCCTCCCACACGCGCGGCGCGGATTCTTCCTTCGCCTCGTCTTCCCGAACGACGAAGGGCAGTTCAGTGGCTTCGACTTCGATGGCCTTGAGGGCATCGAGGCAGGCTTGCCTGGTGGTGCCGGCGACGGCGGCGAGTTCTTCGCCGTAGTATCGGACCGTGCGTTCGCCATCGCGGGCCGGCAAGGCGGCTTTGATGCCCGGCACCTTGCGCGCCGGGTCCAGATTGATCCTGGTGATTTTCGCCTTCGCCCATTTCGAGCGCAGAATCATGCCGTAGAGCCAGCCTTCCGGCTGCACGTCGGAAGAATATTTGGCCGAGCCGGTCACCTTGGCCGGGGCATCGATTCTGCGGGTGAGGCTGCCGATGTAAACCCGCTTTTCAGGCCAGTTGGGCATAAGAAATCACCTCGGTGTTGCTGCCGGTGGAAATGCCGGCGGCTTTGAATGCGGCTTGCATGATCCGTGGTTGGGTGCCGCAGCGGCAGAGATTGCCCGCGCAGGCGTGCCGCACTTCGTCGGCCGTCGGGCGCGGGTTATTCTTCAACAGCGCGGTGACGCTCATCACGAAACCCGGCGTGCAATAGCCGCACATCAACGCGTCCTGATCGATGAAGGCTTCCTGCACCCGGCTCAGTTTGCCGTCCGTGGCGAGGCCCTCCACGGTCGTGATGGCGCGGCCCTGGGCTTCAAGGGCCAGCATCGAGCACGAATAAACCGGTTTGCCATCCAGCAACACCGTGCAGGCGCCGCAGGTGGCCCGGTCGCAGACCTCTTTCGAACCGGTCAGACTGGAATAATTGCGGAGGGCATCCAGCAAGGTGACGCGCGGTTCCACTTGAAGCTTGAGCGGCTTGCCGTTGACCCGGAGCGTGATCGGCACCGCCTCCGGGCCGACGATTTTTTCGGCATTCGCGTTCTCCAGCTCCTTGGCCACGGCCCCGACTTGCGCGGTTGCGGCGACGGCGGCGCTGGTGCCGAATGTCTTGAGAAAGGAGCGGCGTGAGATGAAGCAGCCGTCTTGGTTCGTGGGCTCACTCATATATTTTTCGCCAACCGCAATCCGGCGGGCGCTGGTTCTTGACGCCGCGTGCCGCCGGCGAGGCAATTCTCAAGCGCGCGGGTCTGATTCGGAAAACCATAGGTGGCTTCGCTGGAATTGCAAGGGCATTTCTGTGGGTGAAAACGCCGGCCTTCGCGAGTTGGACAACCGCCCGAATCAGAACCGGGCCTGGGCCGATGCGCACCAATCGTCCAGGCTGACGTACCGGTTTTTGGCCGAATCCGGCCGGCCGAACTGCGCCAGGAAGATATTGCGCTTGCCGGCGTCGTCCCATCTCAGTTTGAGCAGCGGTTCCGTGATTTGCGAGGAACGATCCAGGGCGACGGTGAACAGGCTGTTGGCGGCGCGGGGTTGATACCAGAGCGATTCCCCGCACGCAGCGGCTTCGCAGCTTTGGAACGAGCTTGCCTTGACGGAGATGAAATCCCCTGCCGAGAAGGAACATCCCCGGCCGGTTTGCAGGAATTGAAGCGGTGCCATCCGCGTTTGCATTCCGGCGGGTTTGAGATCCGGCTGGCTTGACTTGAGCCAGGCCGCGAGGGCGTCGCGCTGGCGGGGCGTCGCGGATTGCGGAAGGTAGAGGATGGCTTCGCCGGATTGGGAGTCCGGCGCGGCGAGATTATCCGGCGAAATCTGCAGGACCGCCAACTGAAGGCCGTTCAGGTCGATTCCATTGAAGCTACCGCCGGTGAAATCCCACGCGCGCAGCATGTATCGTCCACCCAGGGTGGCCTCGCTGGAGACGACGCAGCCGCCGGCATAAACCTCGCAGGAATGAAGTTCCAGCACGCTGCCCCGCGGCGGGTCCGCCGCAAACGCGTTGATTGAGGTCAGCCCGATCAGTCCGGTCAAAACAAACAAAGGTCGTTTCATAGTTGCGATTGATTCATCCGCATGTTCGGCAATCCCAACGAAGCCAAAGCAGCGCGGCTGCCTGCTTGCGTGGGGTTCCGGGCCAAAATACATCGGGTCGGGTCGGCGCGCCAGTGACTTCTTTGGTTTTATCCCATAG
>CAZFOA010000228.1:0-5613 GCA_964520205.1 uncultured Verrucomicrobiota bacterium
AACCCGGCTCGCCGGACTGGAGTTCATAGATCATCCGCCAAATGCGGTCTGTCTCTCCGCGCTCAATGACCTGCAATGGCGTCGAACCGTCAAAGGCTGGATTCGATTCTTTCAGCCATGGCCCGATGGCGTCTTTAGCGACCAGTTTTTCCATCGCTTCAAAGATGCGTTTCATCTCCGTCAATCGCCGTCCGGTTGAAGTGCTGGGCCTCCGCCCTTGCACCCAATGGGCAACCGCGCGCGGCGAGAAACCCGTCAGGCGGGTGAACGTATCCTGAGTCACCGCGTAGGCCCTGCAAAAGTCTTTGACGGCAAATCGGCGAAAACCGCCAGCCGTTGCCGCAGTGCCGAGAAAAGCCCTGGCTTTGGAGCGGAGCGCAACGTGCCCGTTTCGCTTCTTTGCCGCGACTCCGCCCGACAACTGACGCAATGTCTTGTTCATATCGAGACTCTAACAGGTTATCGGCAAAGTGCAAGCATAGTTTCATGCACTATTGCACTATTTCTTCTTGAGCCAGCGTGCTAATTCCTCTTCGCCCAAAATCTCAATGCCGCTTGGGCTGGCCACCGATTCCGGGAAATAGACCAGATTGACTCCATCCCGAACCCGTGCTGACGGGACAAGCAAAGCTTCCGCGCCGATATCGTGCGCCGCGCGGCCAAATGCCTGGCTCTGCGATTCATGGCCCGCGTCGTTGACCTTGCGCCAGTCCTCGGCAAGAAGTTCGTCCAGGCGCAGCCACGGTTGCGCTCGAATGCCGCGAGATTTCGTCAAATCAACCACTCTTGCCAGTTTTAGACGCACGCCGACGATCACCTTCGGCTTCACGTCACTCAACGCAAAGTTGTAGTAGGTGAAATTCGCACTGCTCTCCTTGACCGCGGCTTCCTGCGTTGTGGAAAGATTCACGGCCGGGAAATGTGCTGCCGCCAGCCACCGTCCGCCCACCTGCAAGCCGCCTTTCCCATCAAGCAATTTCGTCAGCCGGGCGAACTCCAGCGGCGCGGCACGAAATGCGACGCCCTCCCATTTGCAAAAGCGACGCTTGAAATTTTTCAGTTCCACGACAAAGGCGCCGTAGCGGGGATTGGGTTTAATCTTCATTTGCTCTGCACCTTGTAACCGAACCGATGCGGTTTGTCAGCAGTGTCATTCGGTGTTCAGGAGCCTGATCAGTTCGGTTCGCGGCACGAGCAATTTACCGCGCAGTGCTCGGCACGCCTTTAGTTTGCCGCGCTGAATCAGCCGGTAAACGCTGAAATAATTCACGCCCAGCATGTCGGCCGATTCCTGAATCGAATAGGCCAATCGTTCGGTCGTGACCGGTGTCTCTGGTTTGGTTTCATTTCCCATACGAATTTCTCTGTTGAGTGATTGCGCCAAATGTGATCGAGCTGTTTTCCAATTCGGGAATCATGCTCGGGTTCGTTTCATTGTGGATGTGCTGAAGCAGTGTCTCGTGAATGTCGTGCCGAACATCAATCCGCGGCAACAACGCCACGAGTTCGACTCCAAGGACGTGGGCCAGAAAGAACAATTGGAAGTCGTGAACGTAAATCAGGCCCCTTTCGATTTTTGAAACACCACTGCGTGAAATGATCCAGCCGGCGAGCTGCAGCCTATCGGACAGCAATTCCTGCGACCAGCCGAGTTGGTTGCGCAATCGGCTGACCTGGCGACCGACGAGGTTCAGTTTCCTCGCACTGTGCTGGCACAGATTTTTCACAGGCCAGTGTATAGCAAAAAACAAGGTGCATTTTGTGTTGGACACAACCCAAATTTTCGCTATTCTTTGGCACTGTGGGAGGTTGGCCGCTCGTTTTTTCCGCTCTCGACGATTCCAAGAGGTTTCAACAAAGCAGTGCAGCTACATCAGGATAATTTGCCGTGAAAACTCGTTCGTGCGTAGAATCCTATGAGCAACTCCCCGGAGCCGGGCGGTGGGTCAAGATAGACCGCAGAGGGAAGCAGGGCGAGGATGATCTTGACGCGACGACCGGTGATTCAGCATCGAACCAAAATTCATTCGCACGACTTCAGCGCGACTGCGCCCTGAAGTGAGCTGCTTTGGTTCCCTGCCTACACACCTCACGAAGGTGTGTTCCGTGAAATCCGGCTTCAGCGAATAGATTGCAGGCAACCTCAATGACGCGTTCGCGAGTTGGCCAGGAACTCCCAGTTGGGGCGTTCTGGCAATCTACGCGGAAAACCAGCATTTTTTTACGGAGATGCTCTCGGTCTCGACGGGAGTTCAGGTAATTTAACCGATCCACAATCCCTCAACACGAATCTGCAAGGCGTCCGGCGTGCGGTTCAGATAATTGATCAGCCCACTGTGCCGCCATTGCAGCATGCACATGCTGGGCTGGAAGAAGTAACGCATCCCAATTTTGAGATCGCAACGCCTTTTGTAAACCAACCCCTCGTAGCCTTCCGCAATATAATAACCAAGATCCTTGTAGCCCTCCTGCCGTGGACGCAATGGTCCGGTAACGCACCACACGATGACCCCGGTGCGATGGTCCACCTGCATCGCCACCCCGCAATGCGTGATGGGACATCCGCAGGACATCCCCAAGGGGCGCCCGATCAGCGTCTCGCCTGGCTGGATGTTCATCTCGCGCGTGAGCATTGGATTGTGCGGAATGATGATTTCGCGCGGGCCTGGCTCCGCTGGAAAATGGTCCAGATAAAAATCAAATTCCCGATCCAGACTGTCCCGCCAGGAGGCCGGCTTGTCAGAACGAGTCGCCGAATTCGCGCAGGAACCACAAGGCAACGGAGAAGGCCCGGTGACGGCGACGGACGGCATTGCTGCTTTGGTTTTGCTTGAAAAATGGATGCAGCGCTTCAACAGATCGGGTTCGGAGGGCAGCTTTTGCGCCAGCGCATCACACGTGCGATAGCCGCACACTCCACAGTTCAAGCCCGGCAGATCATTTACGGTCACGTTCATATCAGATTCTTCCTTTGGTTGTCATTGCGGGATAACTCGTCACCGGACGAAGGGTTCGGATGGCTTCAGGCAACGCTTGCAGGAACCGGTCGACATCGGCCTCCGTGTTGAAACGGCCTAACGTCACCCGCAGCGAGCCGCGGGCGCGCAATGGATCGTAACCCATCGCCTGCAAAACGTGCGACGGCTCCGAGGCATGTTGCGCACTGCACGCGCTGCCGCTCGAAACCGCCACACCCGCGGAGTCCAGTGCCAGCAACAGCTTGATCGCCTCCCCTTCCAAGCCGGAAAAGCCGAAACAAACATGCCCTGGCAACCGCCGGTACCGGTGTCCGATCAGATAGGTGTTTGGAATCAACGCGGTCACGGATTCGATCAGGTGATCGCGGAGTTTGACCAGCCGCACGGCTTCATCCGCCATCCCGGCGGCCGCAATTTCGGCCGCGCGCCCCAGTCCCGCGATGCCGGCGACGTTCTCGGTGGCCGAACGCAGACCTCGTTCCTGTCCGCCTCCATGAACCAGCGGTGCCAATGGAATTCCCTCCCGCAGATACAGAGCGCCGACACCCTTCGGACCATGCAGCTTGTGCGGGGACAAGGAGAGCAAATCGATCGGTTGTGTCCGCACATCCAGCGGGATTTTTCCGGCCGCCTGGACGGCGTCCGTGTGAAACGGCACACCGTGTTCCCGGGCGATTGTCCCAAGCTCCTGGATCGGCTGAACGGTGCCCACCACGTTGTTGGCTGCCATGACCGAAACCAGACGCGTGGTCGGACGCATGGCCTTGATCAAGTCGTCCGGATCTACCAACCCATCGCCATTCACGGGCAGAAACGTCACCTCGACTCTATGCCGCTCCAGAAACCTGCAGGTTTCCAGAATCGCGGGGTGTTCGATCGCGCTGGTCACCACGTGATTTCGCTCCCGGCCCAAGGCTTCAATCACACCCAGCAACTCCATGTTGTCGTACTCGGTGCCGCTTCCCGTAAAAAGAATCTCCCCTGGTTCGGCATGGAGGAGACCGGCCACCTGTCGCCTCGCAAAGGCAACGCTTTCCCGAGCTTCACGCCCCTCGCAGTGCAAGCTCGACGGGTTGCCGAATGCGCCCGCCAGGTGAGGTTGCATCGCTTCCGCCACCCGCGGATCCAGCGGCGTGCTGGCGGCATTGTCGAAATAGACGCGCCCAGCCATCCTACTCGCCCCGGTAGAACATTTGATTCTCCAGCGGACGCACCACCCCGAAGTGCGATTGCCAGCCGACTTCTTTTTTGCCGACACAAATCGTGCATGTGCCCACCGGCGGATTGCCTCGCAGGAGCAGATGTTCGGTCGCGTCGGGCGTCGCCTGGATGTGACGGATCAAGGGATCAATGCCGATGCCATGGAGCGCATTGACTTCGCGGATGCGCACGCCCGACGCGGCATCCTGGATCCGGGCGCGAAACACTTCGCGCTCGGCTTGAGAAACGCGGTCGATTTTGGTCACCACTGCCACGTCGGCCAATGAAAGCATCGGTCCCACCTTGAGCGGAAGATTCATTCCGCTGGTCGCCTCCAGGACGATGATTCCCAGTCCGCCGTCCACGTACGGCGAACAGCGCAGACACAACCCGGCCGTTTCCACCAGGAGAACGGCGCAATCCTCCTTCCGCGCCCAGGTCAGCGCGTCGCCCAGCACCATCACGTTGCAATGGTCGGGACACAGCTCGCCGGAATACACTTTGCGCGTCGGAATGTTGAATTCGCGCGCGAATTGCTCATCCTCCTCCGCATATTGGACGTCGACTTTAAGAAAGGCGGGGCGTTTGCCGGCGTCCAGCAGCTTGCGGATCACATGCCGTAGAACGGACGTTTTGCCCGTCGTGGCCGGCCCGGCGCAAATGACTAGTTGCATGTCCAGCCCTCCAGTTCGTCCGCGCCCAGGCGCTTGCCCTGCCGCAGGCGATCCCGCAAACCCGACAGAATATCGTCCAACCGGCTTACCTTGACCGCGAGCCGTCGCTCCTCCTCGTCCGTGTGCAGCACCTGCGTGATGGTGCCGCGCTGCATCACGATGCGGTAATCGGACAGCAGCGCGATGCGCGGGTCATGAGTGACGAAGATGAAGATCTTGCGATACTCGCGCAGCAACTCGAGCGCGCGGGTGCGATGGATGCCGGCGTTCTCCACCTCGTCCAACAACACAATCGGCGTGTTGCAGATAATCGTCGCGTCGGCGATCAGCAACGCGCGTGTCTGGCCTCCGGATAGCTCCGTCATCCGGCTGTCGACGAGAATCGGCTCGCCCGTGAGTTGGTTCGCAAATCCAAGCGTGCGCTCCAACATGCCCTCCACGGAAGCCCCGCGCGCGCTGCGAATTCGAGCATGAGTCGTCAAAAATTCCCGCACAGGAAGATCGGAGAGAAATGTCGTGTGCTGGGTAATCAGGGCGATGGGGTTCCGGCACGGGTCATCGCGATACTCCACCGGCGGCCGCTCGCCATTGATCAGAATCCGCCGCCGCGTGGGAGTGTTGGCGTCCGCGAAAAGCTCCACGTCGTTGATCAGCGTCGTCTTGCCGGACCCGGTGGGTCCGACGATGCTGACGACATCCCCCATGCGCAGGTCGATGCGGTCAACGGCTTCGGGATCGCCCGATTTGCCGCGTCCGCCCAT
>CAZFOA010000229.1:0-5558 GCA_964520205.1 uncultured Verrucomicrobiota bacterium
CGGACTGACAAATCATTTCCCGGGAAACTCCCGTACGCACCCCAAAAAACTCAATGTTTGAACTCAATTGTCATCCCCTGGCAAAAAGGGTAGAATCTTGGCCAAGAGATGTGTCGCCGGAATTCGCCGGCGGGCGCACCTTGCCGCGGCGAATTTGAAAACGATATGAAAACGGCAGCGCCGGCGGAGGCGCGACTCAAGGCCTGCGTTCGCGGTGCGGTGCAGGGAGTCGGGTTTCGCCCGTTTGTTTTCCGCCTGGCTTCCGAACTCGGACTGGCGGGCTGGGTGAAGAATTCCCCTCAGGGCGTCTTTCTTGAGATTGAAGGTCCCCGTTCCGGACTGGAGGAATTCATGCTGCGCCTCGAAACCGGAAAACCGCCGCGCAGCTTCATTCAGAGCCTGGAAACCTCCTGGCTCGATCCGGTCGGCTATGCCGGCTTCGAAATCCGCGAGAGCGAGACCGGCGGCGGCAGGACCGCGTTGGTGCTGCCGGATATCGCGACCTGCCCGGATTGTCTGCGCGAAATGTTCGATCCCAAGAACCGGAGATACCTTTACCCGTTCACCAATTGCACCCACTGCGGCCCCCGCTTCAGCATCATCGAAGCGCTCCCGTACGACCGCGCGAACACTTCGATGAAACAATTCGCAATGTGTCCGCAGTGCCGGGAGGAATACGACGATCCCCGCGACCGCCGCTTTCACGCGCAGCCCAATGCCTGCCCGGACTGCGGGCCGCATTTGGAACTGTGGAGCCGCCAGGGTCCCGCCCGGCCAGTCCCCGACGGCAGGATTGACGATCCCCGCTCCCGCCGCCGCGGCCGCGAAGCGCTGGAGGCTGCCGCGGACGCCATTCGCGCCGGAAAGATTGTCGCGGTGAAAGGCCTGGGCGGTTTTCACCTCATGGTTGCCGCACAGAATGAGACGGCGGTTCAACGCTTGCGCGAACTGAAGCATCGGGAGGAAAAACCCTTCGCCTTGATGTTCCCTTCGCTTGAAGCGGTGACGGCCGTTTGCGCCGTTTCACCTCTCGAAGAGCGGCTGCTGCGCTCACCCGAGGCGCCGATTGTCCTGCTCCGCCGCCGCCTGAAATCTGAAATCTCAGATTTGAAATTTCAAATCACCGAAACCGTTGCGCCGGGAAACCCGCATCTTGGCGTCCTGCTGCCCTACACTCCGCTGCATCATCTGCTGCTGTCGCGGCTCGACGCCCCGGTCGTCGCCACCAGCGGCAACCTCGGCGACGAACCCATCTGCATCGATGAACGGGAAGCGGCGGAACGGCTTGGCGGCATTGCGGATTTGTTCCTGGTCCATAACCGTCCCATCGTCCGGCACGTCGATGATTCCGTGGTGCGCGTGATGCTGGGCCGCGAACTGGTGTTGCGCCGCGCCCGCGGTTATGCGCCGCTGCCGATCACGCTGAACTCTCAACTCTCAACTCTCAACTCTCAACCTGTTTTGGCCGTTGGCGCGCACTTGAAAAACTGCATCGCGCTTTCCGTCGGACCCCAGGTTTTCATCAGCCAACACATCGGCGATCTGGAGACCGACCAGGCCTTCGAGGCGTTTCGCCGGGTGATTGCGGATTTTGAGAAACTATACGAAACAACTCCGTCGCTCGTCGCCGCGGATGCGCATCCGGATTATCTTTCGACGAAGTTTGCTCGCGACATTGCAGCGCAGTCGTCCCCGCAAGCCGGAAGCTTGCGCTACCTCGGCGTTCAACACCACGTCGCCCATGTTTTGTCCTGCATGGCGGACAATGACCTCGAACCGCCCGTGCTCGGGGTTTCCTGGGACGGCACCGGTTACGGACTCGATGGCACCATCTGGGGCGGGGAATTCTTCCGGGTCACGGATGCCGCCTGTGATCGCATCGCCCACCTTCGCCGGTTCCGTCTGCCCGGCGGAGATCAGGCGGTCAGGGAGCCGCGCCGGTCCGCGCTGGGTTTGCTTTATGAGTTGTCCGGCGGCGCGGCGTTTGCCATGAAGCATCTGCCGCCGCTGCGCGGCATTCCCGAAAACGAGCGCGCCACCCTCGAAAGCATGTTGGCCGGCAGGCTCAATTCACCGCTCACCTCCAGCGCCGGACGCCTGTTCGATGCCGTCGCGGCGTTGATCGGTTTGCGCCAGCGGACGCGGTTTGAAGGCCAGGCGGCGATGGATCTGGAGTTCGCGCTCGAGGGGATCGAAACCGACGAAGCGTATCCATTGCGGATTGCGGAAGGCGAATGGCCGAAAGACGGGGTCGGTGCCGGCCGGGAAAAAGCCGCAATCCACGATTCGCAACCGACGATCCTCCTGGACTGGGCGCCGACTGTGGAAGCGATTCTCGCCGACAAGGAACGCGGCGCTTCGCCCGGCGAAATCTCGGCGAAGTTCCACAACGCGCTGGCGGAGAGCATCGTGACCGTCGCGCGGCGCATCGGCGAAGAGCGGGTTGTGCTTTCAGGCGGATGCTTTCAGAACCGTTATCTCACCGAACAAACCGTGCGTCGGCTGCAGTCGGGCGGATTTCGGCCCTACTGGCATCAGCGGGTGCCCCCCAACGACGGCGGGATTGCTTTGGGCCAAATCATTGCCGCGCTGCGCGAGACGAAGTAGGATCAGGACTATGTGTTTGGCTGTTCCAGGAAAGATCGTGAGTATCAGCGGCGAAGATCCGCTCATGCGAACCGGCAAAATTGATTTCGGCGGCATCCTCAAAGAAGTCAGCCTGGCCTATGTCCCTGATGTGAAAATCGGCGACTACGTCATCGTGCACGTCGGGTTCGCCCTCAGCCGCGTGGACGAGGAGGAAGCCAACCAGGTTTTTGAATATCTGCGCGAGATGCAAGAGCTGGCTGATCTGGAGGAACCCGGGGCGTGAAGTTCATGGACGAATACCGCGACGCCGATGCCGCCCACAAGCTGGCCCGGGAAATCGTCCGCGTCACGACGAAACCCTGGGCCATCATGGAAGTCTGCGGCGGCCAGACCCACGCCATCGTCAAGTTCGGCATCGATGAACTGCTCCCGAAGCAGATCACGCTCATTCACGGTCCCGGCTGCCCGGTTTGCGTCACTTCGATTGAATTGATCGACAAAGCGCTCGAAATCGCCTCGCGGCCGGAGGTGGTCTTCTGCTCGTTCGGCGACATGCTGCGCGTGCCCGGCAGCACCACGGACCTGCTGTCGGTCAAAGCCCTGGGCGGTGACGTCCGGATCGTGTATTCGCCGCTCGACGCGGTGAAGCTCGCGGAGCAGAACCCGGGGAAGGAAGTCGTTTTCTTCGGGGTCGGCTTCGAGACCACGGCACCGGCGACGGCGATGGCGGTTTACCAGGCCGCGAAGAAGGGCATCAGGAATTTTTCATTGCTGGTGTCGCACGTGCTCGTGCCGCCGGCCATCGAAGCGATTTTGAGTTCGCCGCAGTGCCGGGTGCAGGCGTTCCTCGCCGCCGGCCACGTCTGCACGGTGATGGGTTACGAGGAATACTTCCCGATCGCCGCGAAATATCATGTGCCGATCGTCGTCACCGGCTTCGAGCCGCTGGATATTCTTCAAGGCGTGTTGATGTGCGTGCAGCAATTGGAGAAGAATCGGGCCGAAGTGGAGAACCAATACAGCCGATCCGTGCGCCAGGAGGGCAACCTGCCCGCGATTCATCTCCTCCGGGAAGTGTTCCAGGTCGTTCCGCGCAAGTGGCGCGGCATCGGTGAAATTCCATCCAGCGGCCTGGGGCTGGCCGGCCCCTACGCGGCCTATGATGCCGAACAGAAATTCGGCGTGGCCGGGCTTCGCGTGGACGAACCCTCCGAATGTCTCAGCGGCCTCGTGTTGCAGGGACAGATCAAACCGCACGAATGCCCGGCTTTCGGCACGCGCTGCACGCCGGAACACCCGCTCGGCGCCACCATGGTCTCGAGCGAAGGCGCGTGCGCGGCATATTACCGGTACCGGCGTTGATGCTTTTTGTCCCAATCATGCAACCCCTTGATTTTACCCCGGCCTGTCCGATACCGATCCAGCAATATCCCCGGGTGCTGCTCGCGCACGGTGGCGGCGGCAAGCTGATGCACCAACTTATCGGCAAAATGTTTGTGTCGGTGTTTCACAATCCCCTGCTCGAAACCCAGCATGACTCCAGCGTGTTCGAAGCCGGCGGCGCGCGGTTTGCCTTCACGACGGATTCCTACGTCGTGCATCCGCTCTTTTTTCCCGGCGGCGACATCGGGTCCATGGCCGTCCACGGCACGGTGAACGACCTTGCCATGAGCGGCGCGCGCCCGCTTTATTTGAGCGCGGGTTTTATCATTGAAGAAGGGCTGCCGATGGAAACGCTGTGGAAGATCGTTTCCTCGATGCAACAGGCCGCCGCGCGCGCCGGGGTGCAAATCATCACCGGTGACACCAAAGTCGTGGACAAGGGCAAAGGCGACGGGCTGTTCATCAACACCGCGGGCATTGGTGCGGTGGAACATTCATTGAAAATCCTGCCGCAGAGCCTCCGGCCCGGCGACGCGATCCTCGTCAACGGCGACCTCGGCCGGCACGGCATGGCCATCATGGCCGTGCGCGAAGGGTTGGAATTTGAAAGCACGATCGAAAGCGATTCCGCGCCGGTGGCCGAACCGGTTCTGGAACTCCTGCGGGCCGGGATTGAAATCCATTGCCTGCGCGATCTCACGCGAGGCGGACTCACGAGCGCGCTCAACGAAATTTCCGAGGCGGCGAATCTGGCGCTGCGGGTCGAGGAAAAATTAATTCCCGTCCGTGAGGACGTGCGCGCGGCATGCGAAATCCTCGGGCTCGACCCCTACCAAGTCGCCTGCGAAGGCCGCTTCGCCGCTTTTGTCCCGGTGCGCGATGTGGATCGCGCGCTAGCCATCCTGCGCGCGCAAACCGGCGGCGCCGGCGCGTGCCGGATCGGGGAGGTCACCGATCAACGCGCGGCCAAGGTCGTGTTGAAAAGCGCCATCGGCGTCCAGCGGATTCTGGACATGCCCAGCGGTGAACAATTGCCGCGGATTTGTTGATTCGCAATCAATCAGGATACCCGGCAAGCTCACTTTAAATCTATGCCAACAACCAAACTGAGTGAACTCATCCCGATGCTGCAGGTGGCGATCGGGCCGGTTATTTTGATTTCCGGCGTCGGCCTGCTGTTGCTCTCGTTGACGAACCGTTTTGGGCGCGCGGTGGACCGCTCGCGGCAGCTCATCCGGGAAATGCGCGAAGCCGATGAAACCAACCGGCCGCGGCTGGCGGACCAGGTGGCCATTCTGTTTCGCCGGGCGCGCTTGATCCAGATTTCGATCATCCTGGCAACGGTCAGCGTCCTCTTCGCCGCCGTGCTGATCATCACGCTGTTCTTCATGGCGCTGCTCAAAGCCGAACTGGCTGCATTGATCAGCCTGCTCTTCATCTGTTGCCTGACTTCGCTGATCGTTTCCTTGTTCGCGTTCATCATGGACATCCATTTGTCTTTGAAGGCGCTGAAACTGGAACTCGACCATCAAATACCGGTTCCCGCTGCAGAGGCTTGAATTCGCCCCGGGTGCAGGGTTCATCAG
>CAZFOA010000230.1:0-5449 GCA_964520205.1 uncultured Verrucomicrobiota bacterium
CTGACCAAACAAGCCCCGCACAGCCCGCGCGAACGCCTCGCCGGATTCGTGATCGCCAGCCGTGCCGTGGACAAATGCCGCGCCAGCCTGGCGGGAACGCTGGGCGAATATCATTATGATTGTCCCCTGGACAACCTGCTTTTCAGTTTCAAGGGCATCACCGGCGAGCAATTCAAGGCCGCCGTTCAAGCCTCGAACAATTATGAAGACGTCGGCGCCTGGTTGCAGGCGAACGGCACGGCGAAAACGGCGGCTGAAATCAAGGCCTGGTCGGATGAAATGGAAGCCGGCAGCCTGATGAAAGATCCGGAAAAGCGTGCTTACTTCATGGAGAACTGCTCCCGGCTCGGACTGAATCCTCAAATGAACACCACGTTCGACTGGCTCGAAGCAGATGACCGTGAAACCGTGAGGCGCCAGTCCGTGTAACACTTTTCCGCCGTCCACCCAACCTCACCGCATTGCCGATGAATCGCGGAAGTGGGCGGCTATCTCCGAACCGGCAAACTGATCAACAAGGAAACCGTGCTGACAGGAATTGACCCGGCGGTGGACGCGTTCCCTGGCCTCTTCGCAGGAAAGAATATTGGCAAGATGGTGGTCAAGCTGACCTGAGTCTTCCCGCTTCGAATTTTTCCGTGGGGTGAACACCCCATAGCGCCAGCCAGGGATCTCGACTTACAGTTGTGACCTGATAAGAAATAAAGAGTTGATCACATTTTACCAATGTTTGGATGAAGTCATTGTTTAAAATCGCTGTTTTGCTGTGTGTATTCGCCGGCACGGCTATGTCCGCGCGGGCACAAACGGCGGTTCCGCCGCCGATAGCTGCCTATCAACCGATGGCCGCCGCGCAGCTTGACCAGTTGCTGGGGCCAATTGCGCTTTATCCCGACCCGCTGATCGCCCAGATCCTGCCGGCGTCGTCTTTCCCAACGCAAATCGTGCTGGCCGACCGTTATGTCACCGGCGGCGGCGACCCCAACCAGATTGACCAGCAGCAGTGGGATCCCAGCGTCCAGGCTCTGGCTCGCTACCCAGGTGTTTTGAAATGGATGGATGACAACTTGAATTGGACGACGGATCTGGGACAGGCTTTTATCAATCAACAGCCGGATGTGATGGTTTCCATCCAACGGCTGCGCACGTCAGCTTCCAACGTCGGCAACCTGCAATCCACACCGCAGCAACAGGTGGTAAATGACGGCGGCTACATTCAAATTGTTCCGGCTGACCCGCAGGTGATATATGTGCCGGTTTATCAACCGGACCAGGTTTATTATCAAACTGCGTATGGCTCGCCCTATGTTACCTTCGGCATCGGCTTTCCGATTGGGCTGTGGTTGGACTATGATTTTGATTGGGGACACCACAATATCATTGCCTGGGGTCACGACCATCCGCGCCCGTCCAATTGGTGGCGTGAGCCGCCACGTCAGCGGGACATGGGGCACACGACAGTCTGGCGGTCTAACAATCATCCGGGCGCAGTCGCGGTGAATCATGGCGACCGGGGCTATGGTGGTCCCAAAAACCGACCCGCGGCAGTCACTACCAGCCGGTCCGTGTCTGATTCAGCGGCTGAGCGACGGACGCCGGCCCCAGCCGACCGCACAAAAGCGCCACCAACCCGATCCGCGCCGCCCGCCCCCCGGCCCACGCCGGCTCCAGTTCAACATTCTCAACCTGTCAGCCGGCCGGCATCAGGCGGCGCGCTCACCGGCATCCAGAGTTCGCACGACACCAAAACTTATAGCAATCGCGGCCAGCAAAGCATTCAGACGATCCCCCATTCCGCACCGGCCCCGCGGCAAGCACCGGTTTCGCATCCGGCCCCGGCGCGGTCCTCGGGCGGTGGTGGCGGCGGTGGCCACAGTCCCAATTCCCAGCCGAGGCGTTAGCCCTTTCATCCAAATGATTGCCAACAAAACATTGCCGCTGATGAAACCCAGCCTTCTTTCATGGTTGCGGAGAATTTTGCCCCTGGCGTCCGGTCCCTGCCTGGCATTCCTGGCGCTGACGCTGCCGGTGTGCGCATCGGCTGCGGAGGAACAGTCTTTCGCCGCGCCACAGGATGCCGTCAACGCCCTGGTGGCAGCGGCCCGGAACCATGACACGAATGCCCTGCACACAATTTTCGGACCGGAAGGACATGCTTTGATTTCACCTGATGTTGTCCAGGCGACTGAGGAATACAAAATATTTGTCCAGCGTCTCGCGGAAAAAACACAGTGGGTCACCAATTCGGATTCCAACGTCACGCTGGAAATTGGCGCGGACGGCTGGCCGTTTCCGATTCCGCTGGTGAAACAGGACGGGCAATGGTTCTTCGATACCGCCGCCGGCCGGCAGGAAATTCTCTCGCGCCGCATCGGCATGGATGAAACAGGCGCGATGAATGTCTGCAACGCGTATGTGGAGGCGCAGCGTGAATATGCCAGCCAGGACCGCCTGGGGGACGGAGTGCCCGCCTACGCGCAGTTCCTGCGCAGCACGCCCGGAGCACAAGACGGTCTTTTCTGGCCGGCGAAACCGGGCGAGGAATTGAGTCCATTGGGACCGCTCGTCGCGCAGGCGCGCGTGGAAGGTTATCATCGGACCGCCAAAATACTGAACGACGAGTTGGCTCCTTATCACGGCTACTATTTCAAAATCCTGACCCGCCAGGGAAAATACGCGCCGGGCGGCAGGTATGATTACATCATCAACGGCCGCATGATTGCCGGATTTGCCCTCGTCGCCTGGCCCTCCGAATGGGGCGACACGGGTGTGATGACCTTCATCGTCAATCAGCAGGGCAAGGTCTATCAAAAGAACCTCGGTCCGAAGACGGTGAAAATCGCCAGGGCCATCACCACTTATGACCCTGACGACACCTGGGCTCCGGCACAGTAAGAGTTGAATCGAGCGTCACGCCGGATAGGGGCCACTGGATGAATGCCCGCTGACGACCTCAAGGTTGAAATCTATCGTGTCATGCCTATGAGCGCCGACAGCACAAAACCCATGGAGAATCAGGCGATCGTCGCAACGGGTCTGACCAAATGGTTTGGCGAAGGCGAGGCCAGGATGACGGCCGTGAAGGATGTCGCATTGGTCGCTCACTTTGGGGAGATGCTGTTCATCGTCGGTCCTTCCGGCAGCGGCAAGACCACGATGCTCAGCATGCTTTCCGGCATCCTGCGTCCCAATGCCGGCAAGGTGGTTGTCAAAGGGGACGATATCTGGACGTTAAACAACGATCAGTTGGCTGATTTCCGGCTGAACTCAATAGGTTTCGTCTTTCAGGACTACCATCTTTTTCCGCGGCTGACCACGGCCGAGAATGTCGCGATCCCGCTGATCCTGAAACAGCGCAACTGGAATGAATCCATCGCCGAGGCCACCGAATACCTCGAGATCGTCGGCTTGAAAGGCCGGGGCGGGATTCTGCCCGTGAAGCTTTCGGGCGGCGAGCAACAGCGCGTGGCCATCGCGCGCGCGATCATCAGCCGTCCGGAAATCCTGATTCTCGACGAACCGACCGCCTCCCTGGATGGTGACACCGGGAGGATGATCATCGCGTTCGTCAAAGAGAAAATTCTCAACGAAAAACGCTGCATCCTGATTGTCACCCATGATGCGCGCATCAACGAATATGCGGACCGGATCATGCATATGGAAGACGGACGTCTCACCGCGTTTGACAAAGGTACCGAATGAATCCAGACGAACCTAAACCGGAAGTCAAAGCCGCCGAGCCTCAATCTCAAGCGAAGACTGAGCCCAAGCCCGAAGTCAAAGTTGAACCTAAAACCCAGGTCAAGCCTGAACCCAAACTTGAGACCAAAGCTGGGAGTAATCCTAAAGCCGAAGCTGAACTCAAACCTGAGCATACGCTGGAAACCAAGGCCGAGTCCAAGCCTGAAACCAAAGCCGCAGCGCCCAAACTTGCAGTCAGAAACAAAATCATTTTTGCGCTCTCAGCCATGGGCATCTTGGCCGTACTGGTTGCCGCCTACCTCTTTGGCATTGAGAGGAAGGCCCAGCCACCCGTGTTCAAGCCGGTGAGCAGCCCTTACGACTCGGCCATCTATGCCAACGGCATTATCGAGAGCGACCAGTCGAGCGGTGCCAACATCAATATCTACCCTGAAGTCTCCGGCCCGATCACCCGGGTGCTGGTGCGCGAAGGTCAAACCGTGTCGGCTGGCACGCTGCTGTTCACCATTGATGATTCCGTGCCGGGAGCAAACGTGGAGCTGGCCGAAGCCAACCTGAAAGCGGCCCGCGACCAGTACGACAAGCGCCGCGCCGCCTATGACATTGACCCGAAATCAATCAGCAAGGACGTGCTGGATACCGCGGAAGACGGCGTCATTCAGGCGGCAGCCACACTGAAGGCAGCCAACGCGCTGCTGCAAAAATACTCGGTCAAAGCGTCGTTGGACGGAGTCGTGCTGGCTCTCAACGCAACCGCCGGCAGCTATGTGTCGTCGCAGGGTGCCTATGATGCCTACACCGCGGGATTTGACCCGCTGGTGGTCATGGGGGCACCTCAAGACTATCTGGCCGTGCGCTGCTATGTTGATGAGATACTGGTCTCACGGCTGCCGTCCCATTGGCATATTCAAGCGCAGATGTCCATCCGCGGGACCGACATCAAGGTGCCGCTGGAGTTCGTCCGGGTGCAACCCTATGTTTCGCCCAAGATCGAACTGTCCAATCAGCGCCAGGAAAAAGTTGACCTGCGGGTGCTGCCGGTGATCTTCCGGTTTGAGAAAAAGGACGCCCCGGTCTATCCCGGCCAGCTGGTGGATGTTTACATCGGGCAGCAATAGCCGGAGCGAATGCGATGAACAATTTCCGATCATCAGTCCGGCATGACACAAGTTTCGGCGCGATTATTGCAACCTGTGGCAGTTGCGCGGGTTGGTGGAACGAGGCGCATCCGCGCACTGTCTCCGTGGTAGGGCGTCGCTGCCGCGACGCCCAAACTGTCGCAAGAACGAGCGAAGCGATATTTTTGCTTGTCCGGTCGCTGATGCCTCTCCATTCGCCGGCACTACGATCAGGGCAAAGCAGCAGCTTTGCCCTGCCAGAATCGGGTGCGGTGTGCGGATGCGCCCGGCGTAACGGGCAACGCCCGGCGGGGAAAGGCGAGGCGCCATGAAATACGGTGGCATCCTGCGGATTGGATTCAAGCTGCTGGTGAATGACAAGGCCAAGTTCTCCGCGCTGCTGATCGGGATCACCTTCGCTGTGTTCCTGATGATGCAAATGACCGCGATGTTCGCCGGCATCCTCAACCGCGCCTATTCGACGGTCACCAACATCGGCGCCGGGATGTGGATCATGGACCCGGCGGTCAATACGGCCAGCAGTGCAATCCCCCTGCCCGATTACCTGCTGGACGCGGTGCGCAGCATGGACGGGGTCAGCTACGCGGTGCCGCTCTTTATCGGTGGCG
>CAZFOA010000231.1:0-5431 GCA_964520205.1 uncultured Verrucomicrobiota bacterium
CGACGTCGTGCAGGCATTGCCGGTGCTGCGCCTGCTCAAACGGCACTGGCCCGCCAGTGAGATTTACTGGTGGGTGGATTCGAGTCTGGCGCCGCTGCTCGAGGATGACCCGGACCTGGCGGGCGTGGTCCGGTTCGAACGCCGCCGATGGGCGTTCCCGGCGCACTGGCCGGAAATGGGGCGCAGCATCCGCTGGATGCGGGCACAGGTGTTCGACCTGGTGATCGACCTGCAATGTCTGGCGCGCAGCGGCGCGTTCGCGTGGCTGGCCAACGGCAAATTCCTGGCTGGACTCGATGAACGGCGCGAAGGCGCCAGGGGTTTTTACGACCTGGCCGTGCCGCGCACCTCCTTTCACACCCATGCCGTGGACTGGTATCTCGGCGTGCTCAAAGCGCTGGCCGTGCCCGTGCACTGGAACTTCGCCTGGTTGCCCGATCGTCCCGCCGTGGCCGCCGCCGTGAAAGAAAAATGGCAAACCGAAACCGCGCGTTGGATCATTCTCCAGCCCGGAGCGCGTTGGGAAAACAAACGCTGGCCGCTGGAATATTTCATCGCCTTGACCCGCAAACTCGCCGCGGCGCACCCGGATTTCAAATTTGCCATTCTCGGCAGCGAAACGGAGCGGAATCTGGGAACCGCCCTGGCGCAGCTGGACCCGCAACGTTGCCTGGATCTGACCGGGCGCATTTCCCTGCCTGAAATGGTGGAATGGATCCGCCTGAGCGGGCTGATGATCACCAATGATACCGGGCCGATGCATGTCGCCGCCGCTTTGGGCAAACCGCTCGTGGCGATTTTCGGTCCCACCGAACCGCGCCGCACCGGGCCTTACGGACAACCGGGCAGCACGGTCCAAACCCGCCTGCCTTGCGTTCCCTGCATGAAATCCTCCTGCGCCAATTCCAAACCGCTGGAATGTCTCCGCGCCATCGCGCCCGATGCGATCCTGGCGCTCGCGGAGGCAAAGCTGGAGGCCGCCGCGCGGCGGCCCGCGGAAAAACACCTTGAATCCTCCAGACCACTTGCGGCTTGCCACAGTGATGGAGACCCCTAAAGTGATCGAATGAAATGCTCAGGTTTGCTGCTCGCTGCGCTCCTGGCCTCGATGGGCAGCTTGTCCGCCCAGGTGACGGTGGAAGTGACGCTGGATCAGGATCAGTTTCTGCCGGGCGAGGCGCTGCCCGCGGTGGTGCGGATCACGAATCGCTCGGGACAAACCCTCCACCTCGGCAGTGACGCGGCCTGGTTGAGGTTTTCAATTGAATCCAAGGAAGGTTCTGTGGTCCTGAAAAAAGGAGAGGCGCCGGTGGTGGAAGCGTTTTCCCTGGAATCCTCGAAGCGGGCCATCAAACGGGTGGACCTGGCGCCTTATTTCAATCTCTCCAAGGCGGGCCGTTATTCAATCGTTGCCGCCGTCACGGTCAAAGAGTGGAACCAGCAGATCACCAGCGACCCGAAATCCTTCGACATCATCGAAGGCTCGAAATTGTGGGAACAGGAAATCGGCGTGCCGAGCCCCGGCGCCGCCACCAACCCGACGCCGGAAGTTCGCAAATACACGCTCCAGGAAGCCTATCACCTGCAAAAAAACCTGATGCTCTATCTGCGCCTCACCGATGCCACAGGCAAGATCAACAAAGTCTTTCCCATCGGTCCGATGGTTTCCTTCGGCCAACCTGATCCCGAAGTGGACCAATTGAGCAACCTCCACGTGCTGTACCAAAATGGACCGCATTCATTCGACTACACGATCATCAACCCCGATGGCGATATCCTCCTGCACCAGGGCTATGAATACACGACGCGGCCGCGCTTGCAGGCGGATGGGAACGGAAATTTCACGGTGGTTGGCGGCGTGCGCCGCATGGCATCGGATGATCTGCCTCCCCCGAAACGCGCGGACACCAATGCCGCGGCTTCGAAACCTTGATGGATTCGTCCTGCTGCCGGCGCGCCGACCCTCACTGCGGGATCAGGCGGCGACCGCCGTGCCGGGAACGTGCAACTGAAGAATTTTATCGACCGCAGCTTTGAGGTTCGGCAGCAGGAAATCATGGTGAACCGATCCCACCCACGGCGATTGAATCATTACTGACGTGCAGCCGGCGGCTCGCGCAGCTTCGGCATCCTGCCACTTCTCGCTGATCACGAACGATCGGTCCATGTCCAGTTGCCACTTGAACTTCGCCTCGATCAACAAGCCCGGTTTGGGCTTTCGGCAGGGACAACGGTCGGTTTCGGCGTGGGGACAAACCAAAATATCATCCAACGGCAGCGCCCGGCGCAGCGCATCGTGCATGCGATCCACCTCGCGCCGCGACAACCCGTTCGACAATCCCGGTTGGTTGGTGGTGACAATCACCACCAGGCCGGCCGCTTTCAGCTTCTTCAACAGCGGCGCCGCCTCCATATTGATTTCGAACTCCGCCAATGTCGACGGCGTCACCTGGTGCTGCCGTTCCAGCCGTACTTTGTTCAGTACGCCATCGCGCTCAATAAATACGCCAAGCTTCATGGCGCCGAGAAAAGCATAAAGCTCGCCCACGGGACGGAAACGCAGGAAATAAGTATTCCCTCAAAATCGCTGTCTAATATTGCTGCGGATTCGTCTCAAAAATGAGAGGGGGAACGCGGTGGAATGTTCCCGGCGACCCTGTCGACCAAATCGCTTGTCCAGGTTTCAGGCAGCAGACGCCCAAATCAACAGCCGTTCATTGCACCAGATCTTCGAGCGACTGCACTTGCGTTTGGATGGCTCGCACCACCACCTGCGCCCGAACCAGGGCGTTGGCTTCGGTTTGCCCGGGAAACGATTTCAATGTGACGCTGACCGCCGCGATGGAATCGCCGTTGCGGTCGCGCAACGGCACGGTGACGACCGTGGAATTCTTGGCTTTGCCGAAATAAGCCGTGCCGCGGCTGATCACGTCTTGTTCGGTCTTTCCGGCGGGCTGGCCGATTTCCTTCGCGTCTTTGCTGGCAACCACCACGGCCTCCTTTCCGCCCGCGCGGGCGGCGTAAATCTTCAAGTCGAGCAATCGGGGATAGTCTTTGAGCGCCTCCGCCACAAGTTTCAGCGCCGGATTTTCCCGAAGGCTGTAGGAAAGTTCCCCATCCACAAAATAGCTGGCCGAATCCAGCCGGGTGCAAAATCCGATTTTGCCGGCGTAGTTCGCCGAAGAATCGATCAGCTTTATCAACTCCTTGCCATCCAGGGAACAAACGATGCGCGTGCCTTCGCATTGCACCGCAAGGTCGTGCCATTCGCCGGCGGAAATCTCCACCGACGGCCCGAGCGGCGGCTTCAATTCGCCGTCCAACACTTTGTAGCAGCGGAAATGATTCTCCAACGCACTCGCGCTCACGAAATAAAAATTCGACTCGTCCAGGTAGTGAAACACCACCCCCGCCATCTGATCGAGCGCCCCGCCCACGGTCTTGAAGCGGGTCGTGAACTTAAAGTCTCCATAGGCCTCCCCGTCAAAAATCAACATCGCCAGCCGGCCTCCCGCCCCGTTGCGGGCTAATTGCGCCAATACCGCCCGCCGATTGACCTCCGGCACCTTCGACGTGAGCGGCGGCAGCGCCGACGGGATATCATCCAAAATCACTTTCCAATCCCCGGGCTTGCCCCGGCCGGCAACCGTGCTGCGAAATCCGGGTGGCGGCTGGTTGAGGGGATAATCGCCGAAGTTGAACCTGCGCTCCGCAGCCGGCGCAGACCAGGCCGTCAGCGCAGCCATCCAAAGAAAAACAATTCGCATCGCGCCGGAGCGTAACACAAGCCGAGCGGACGACAAGTCCCGGCGCCGACCGGTGATGGTACGTTTTGGTGGGGCGAGGCTACCGACGAGCCGGCTTCGCTCCACTTCGACGCGCCAAGGCCGGCTCGCGCCTTCGCGGCGACGAAGCCGCTTCGGCGGCGCAGGCGCGAGGACGCTCGCCCCACCGAAAGTTGTAAAATGTACCACTACCCACCGACCACCCGTTTCACCGGCATCGAGACGGCTTGATTCCGTCGTCGCCGCAGTGCGCTGCGGAGTCGGGCACCCACTTGCTGTTCCACGGAATTGACAGCGCCGCCACAGCAATTTTTGCGGGCGATAAGGCGCGATTCTTGCTTCACCTGCAAGGGTTTACCTGTCATTCTCAAATCTGGCAGGACGTAATACGGATCATATGGGAAACACGCGAAAGGTTTTATTGGTCGAGGACGATGTCCTGGTCGCCCGCATTTACGCGCGAAAGCTCGAGGCCGAAGGCTTCCACGTGCGCCGGGCTGAAGACGGGCTGGCCGCCATCCGACTGATTCAGGAATACCAACCGGATCTGGTCGTCCTGGATATCATGCTGCCCAAATTGAACGGTGTGGAGGTGTTGAAGTTTCTCCGCCAGCACCCGGCTTCCAAAGCCACTCCCGTGGTGGTGTTTTCCAATGCGTTCCTCAACGAGCTTTGGCAGGAAATCACCGCCCTCGGAGTCCAGGAAATCCTGCTCAAATCCTCGGTGACCCCGCCGCAACTGGTCCGGACCATTCTCAGAATCATCGAGCGCCCGGTGACGTCCCCGCCGGCGCAGAGAGCGGACAGCCGCCCGCCTGCCCACGACGACCAGGCCGCGCCTGCCGCTCCTGAAGCCGCAGCTGCACCCGCACCCAAATCCGTCCGCCGGAGTGAAACCGCAACGGGTTTCAGCCAACGCATTCGACGCGATTTCGTCGGCCAGATTCCAACGATTTCCGCAAGCATGCAGTTGGCTTGCCAGGAATTCATTCACGCCTCGGATCTCCCGGCCCAGCTGCGCAAGATCGAGGACGTGCGCCGCAAAATCGGTTTTTTGACCCACATGACCGGCATGGCCGGCTGGCACCGCATGGCCCAGTTGTCCAGCGCTTTCGAGGCCTTGCTCTACGAGCTGCATTTGAGGCCCGCCACCTTGAACGACTCCGCCCGACACACGGTTTTTTCCACCGTGACCCTGCTCGCCGAATGCCTGGCCCGGGCCAATCCGGACGACGAGCAATGCTTTTCACCCTCAACGGTTCTGGTGGTCGATGACGACGCCGTTTCCACACGCGTGCTGGCGATGACCCTGGACCGAATGAAGATGGAGGCCACCAGCGTGCCGGATCCGATCCAGGCGCTCGAAATGCTCCGCCAACACCCCTATGATGTGGTGCTCCTGGACATCAATCTTCCGACCATGAGCGGCCTCACGCTCTGCGAAAAGTTGCGGCAATTGCCCCACCACGCAAATACGCCCGTGATCTTTTTCACGCGCTACGCGGAATTCGAGCCGCAGGCACGCTGCATTTTGAATCAAGGCGATGACCTCATCAGCAAACCCATTCTGCCCATCGAATTGACGGTCAAGGTGATTGCTCACGTGCTCAAGCAGCGGCTGGCAAAGTTGGCGGCACCCTGACCGC
>CAZFOA010000232.1:0-5402 GCA_964520205.1 uncultured Verrucomicrobiota bacterium
ACCGCCGCCGGCCCGACGACGTCCATCCGCGAAGAACCGTATCAGGCGCAAATCATCAAGGATTTCGGCCTCCGGGGCGTCATCGGCAAGGGCGGCATGGGCGACAAAACCCTGGCGGCCTGCAAGGAATATGGCTGCGTGTATCTGCACGCGGTCGGCGGCGCAGCGCAGGTGCTGGCCAATTGCATCAAGAAGGTGCGCAACGTTTATTTTATGGAAAAATTCGGCGCACCGGAGGCAATCTGGGAATTCGAGGTCGCGAACTTTCCCGCCGTGGTCACAATGGATGCGCACGGCAATTCGTTGCACAAGGAAGTCTTTGCCCGAAGCCAGGCGGAATTGGCGAAATACCTGTAGAATTTGCGATTCACGACACGCGCTTCACGAGCCGGCTGGTTTGTCCCACGGCTCGTAAATCGTAAATCGCCTGTCGCAAATTCAACCCGGTCCTGGTCTCCTGCGAATCTATCAACTCTGGATGGCGAAGCGAGGCGAACCCGGCTATAACTGCCTCGTGAAACCCGTCCTTCAGGTGGCCTCCCCACCGGCGAAGCCGCTGCTGATTTACGACGGCGATTGCAAATTCTGCGCGCTTTGGATTCGCCGCTGGCAGAGCGTCACGGGGCCTCGGGTGGACTATCTTGCCTGTCAGAATCCTCGCGTCATCGCTCAGTTTCCGGAAATTCCCCGCGAACAGTTTGAATCCGCCGTCCAATTGATTCAGCCCGATGGAGCCGTATCCAGCGCCGCTGAAGCCGTGTTTCGATCGCTTGCCGCCGATCCGCACGGAAAATGGCTGTTCGATTTGTATCAACATTTCGCCGCCTTCGCCCGGCTTGCCGAATGGAGCTACGGTTTCGTCGCGCGTCGCCGAAAGCTCTTTTCCGTTCTGACCCGTTTGCTTTGGGGCCGGCACGTTGAGCCGCCGTCACAGATCTTGGTTCGCCGGGTTTTCCTCCGCTCGCTCGGCGTCATTTACCTGATTGCGTTGGTTTCGCTCTGGATGCAAATCACGGGCCTGGTCGGAAGCAACGGGATCATGCCCGCCCAGGCCGCGATGAAACTGGCGGATCAACAACTGCCGGCCGGGGGGATCGGGCTGGAGCGTTATCATTGGCTGCCGACGATGTGCTGGCTTGGCGCCGGCGATGGCGCCTTGAAATTTCAATGTGCCGCCGGAACGGCGCTTGCGGTGCTGCTCATTGCGGGCATCGCGCCGGCGCCCTGCCTGTTCCTGCTCTGGTTGATCTATCTGTCCCTGACGACGGTCTGCGGAGTTTTTCTGGGGTTCCAATGGGACAATCTTTTGTTGGAAACCGGTTTCCTGGCGATCTTTTTTGCCCCGCGGCAATTCCTTCCGAGGCGGGCCTCCGGGGAAGCGCCGCCTTCGAGGATAGTCCTCTGGCTGCTGCGCTGGCTTTTGTTCCGGCTGATGTTCGAATCCGGCTGTGTGAAATTTCTGAGCGGTGATCCGGCGTGGCGCCATTTGACGGCGCTGAAGTTTCATTACGAAACCCAGCCGTTGCCGACGTGGATCGGCTGGTATGCGCATCAACTTCCGGCGCCGGTGCAAACCGCGACCGCCGCGATCATGTTCGGGATTGAGCTTGGCGTTCCCTTCCTGATTTTCTTGCCGCGCAAGCCGCGTCAGATTGCCTGTGGCGCATTTTTTCTGCTGCAACTGGCGATCTTTCTGACCGGCAATTACTGCTTCTTTAATCTGCTGACGTTGCTGCTTTGTCTCACGCTGCTCGATGATGCGGCCATCAAATGGTTCCAGCCGGGCGATGGGCTTGCGGCTCCGGGTCCCGACCCTCAACCCGCAGGCCTCAAGCCCGTCAAGCGCGGTCGCTGGCCGGTTCCGGTGACTTCAGCCCTGCTGTTGATCGTCCTGGGCACATCCTTTGTACAATTATCCGGAATATTCGGCGTCCGGCTGCCCGGACCGGAGCCGGTCCTGGCCGCTTACCGATGGCTGATGCCGTTTCGGACGTTCAACGAGTACGGCCTGTTTGCGGTTATGACGACTTCACGACCTGAGATTGTGGTCGAAGGCAGCAACGACGGCGTCCATTGGGCGGCATACGAGTTCAAATACAAAGCGGGCGATGTCAAGCGGCGACCCGGGTTCGTGGCGCCGCACCAGCCCCGGCTGGACTGGCAGATGTGGTTCGCGGCACTGGGCGATTACCGGGAGAATCCCTGGTTTGTGAACTTTTGTGTGCGGTTGCTGCAGGGAAATCAGGAGGTGCTGGCGTTGCTGGGAAACAATCCGTTTCCCGAGGCCCCGCCGCGCTATATTCGCGCGCTGCTTTACGAGTACGAGTTCACGACATTCGCCGCCCGGCGCCGAACCGGCGATTGGTGGCGGCGCGAGCTGAAGGGAATTTATCTGCCGCCGCTGTCACTGGGCGAAGCCGGACTCAATAGGGATGCGGCGCGCTGGTTTCCGCCGCGGAGCTGACGTTTTCCGGTAAGGGCCGGCCGCGGCAAGCCCGCGAAATGGAATGGCGAAGTCCCCTGCTCCTAATTGGTGCGGAGCCACGATTCCCGGAAGCGCCGAAGTTCGCGGCGAAGCGAGTGGGTATCAGATTTGGCCCAAAAGAGCTGGGCCCCCAACTCATAGACCACCTCGATTTCCTTCTTGGATTGGGCGCCGCTCAGGATGATCACGGTCAACTTGTGTTTTACTTCCGGGTGCGCCAACAGCCAGCGCAGGACACCGAAGCCGCCGGTGCCGGGCATTTTCAAATCCAACAACACCAGGAACGGGAACGGATGCTCGGTCCGATTCGCGAATTCTCCTTCACCCGACAGATAGGCGATGGCCTTCTCGCCGCTTTCCACCACGCGCAACAAATAGGGCGCGTTGGGATCCCGAAGACAATCTTGAATCAGAAAGGCATAGTCACTCTCGTCCTCGACCAGCAGGATAGGCACCGGATCATTCGATCCTCGTCCGAATTCGAAATCAGTTTCCCTTTTCATAGTAGTTTCTTTCCCAGAATCGCCCCTATGTGAAAGCAAAAATGATTCCACAAATTGGAGACATCGTTGCCCTGAGAATGAAGACTAAACGGGACATATCCCGTACAACCGCTTGCTTTTGAGCCGCGTAAACCCACTCAGCGGGGGATTTCGCCATAGTCCGGGCCGGCGGCCGGTTCACGATGAAACGCGGCGTTTCCGGCATATCTCCTGCTTTGTCAACGGCATCTGTCCGCAGGGCAGACGCATGAGAATCGGGTATCGGAGCCAAATAGTTCGCCGGTCCTCCGGTCCATTGGCGTCTGTGGGTCCGGCGGGCGGTTGATTAGCTGAAGAAATCGGAACAACGTATGGACATCAATCCGCAAAAAAACCGCCGGATTCTGGTTATTGATGACAACCCCTCCATCCATGAAGATTTCCGTAAAATCCTGAGCCCGGCGCAAGGTCTGCAAAATGATTTGGAGGCCATGTCGACAAAGCTATTTGGGGAAGAGGCGGCGCGGCCGCAACTGCCGGTGTTCGAGGTGGTTTCGGCCTACCAGGGGAAGGAAGGATTGGAGTTGATTGAAAAGAGCCTGCGCGAGAACAATCCCTATGCGATGGCATTTGTTGATGTTCGCATGCCGCCCGGCTGGGATGGCGTCGAAACCACGGCCAAAATCTGGCAGACTTACTCCGACCTGCAAGTCGTCATTTGCACCGCCTATTCGGACTATTCCTGGGAAGAGATGTTGCAGCGGCTGGGCTATTCGGACCGGCTCGTGATTTTGAAAAAGCCGTTCGACAGCATCGAAGTCGTCCAATTGGCGATTTCGATGACCGAAAAATGGCGTCTCTATCAACAGGCAAAACTCCGGCTGGCCGATCTTGAGAAGATGGTTCTGGAGCGGACGCTGGTGCTCGAATCCACCAACTTCAAGCTGGCCGAGGCGAATCAGCAATTGATCGCGGCGACGGAAAAGGCCCAAAAAATGGCCGATGCCGCGCTGGTGGCCAGCAAAGCCAAAAGCGACTTTCTCGCCAACATGAGCCATGAGATCCGCACACCGATGAACGGGGTCATCGGCATGATTGATCTCCTGCTGATGACCGATCTGACTTCGGACCAGAGCGAATACTGCGACACCATCAAGACCAGCGCCGAGGCGCTGCTCTGCATCATCAATGATATTCTGGATTTTTCGAAGATCGAAGCCGGCAAGATGAGTGTTGAAAAGGTGGAATTCGATCTGCGCGAAGCGGTAAAAAGCGCGGTTGATCTGCTGGCGCCGCGCGCGAGGCAAAAAGGATTGGACCTGCGTTACTTCATCAAACCGGAGGTGCGGACGAAACTCAAGGGCGATCCGACACGGATTCGGCAAGTCCTGTTCAACTTGCTGGGCAACGCGATCAAATTCACGCAGAAAGGCAGCGTGGTGCTCGAGATCGCGCAAGCCGTGGAAACCGACAGCGAAGTCCAGTTGGGCTTCACGGTAAGCGATACCGGCATCGGCATGTCGGACGAGGTTCTGAAAAAGTTGTTTCAATCCTTTACGCAGGCGGACTCATCCACCACCCGGCGTTATGGCGGCACCGGGCTGGGGCTGGCCATCTGCCGCAAACTTGTGGAGTTGATGGGCGGCGCCATCCAGGTCGTCAGCAGCCCCGGCAGCGGCTCAACCTTCTCATTTACCATCAGGCTCGGCAAACCCCTGTCCGCCACGATACCGGTCACCGAAACCGCCACTTCAGGAAACGGCACCCCCGCGGCACAGGAAGTTTCCGGCGGGACCCGGGAATCCTCGCCGCCCGCCACAGCCGACAACAACCGGGTGTTGTTGGTTGAGGATAACCCGATCAATCAGCTGGTTGCGGTAAAGCAACTGAAGCGACTGGGATACCAGGTGGAGGTTGCCAGCAACGGAATTGAAGCCGTGGAAGCGTATCAACGACTTCAATACCGCATCATTTTCATGGATTGCCAGATGCCACAGACGGACGGCTATGAAGCCACCCGGCAGATTCGCGAGTTGGAAGCGAGCCACAACTGGAGACCGGCGCGGATCATTGCGATGACCGCTCATGCGATGACCGGGGACCGCGAACTGTGCCTCGCGACAGGCATGAGTGATTACGTCTCCAAACCCGTGAACGAAGCAAAATTGAAGGACGTTCTCAAAAAGGCGAAAGACCAGGCCGAGGCGCAAGCCGTACCGTCGAATTCCTCCGCGCATCCCTGAAGGTTCGCCAAAAATCCCCTTATTCCGGCAGAGTGCCGGTTTTCGACTTAAGATCGGGTCGGGTCCGCGACCCGCAGCGCCTGGCTGCGCAGCCTGCACCCGGAATAATCCACCACGGCTCTCGATCGATTCAAACTCGCTGCACTCCAGAGCCGTGATCCCTGACCCTCATTTCTTTCCAATCGCACTCCC
>CAZFOA010000233.1:0-5348 GCA_964520205.1 uncultured Verrucomicrobiota bacterium
ATCCGGCTGCGTCCGCATCCATACGAGTTTTTCCTCTACTACGACGTGTAGGAGACGGGAAACGTTTTCACACCGAGGCGCCTCGTTCGCGAGGCGCCTTTTTTCAGCGATGAAATTATGAAATGCCTGATTTTATTGGTCGAAACCGCCTGTGAATAACTCGTGAACAAGAGTTAATATGTTGTCCTCGTAAGTTGGAGAGGCATTGAATAGAAATTCTCAGTGGAATATGCAGGTGTCGCACGGTGAAAGTCGGCAGACAGAAAAATAACGGGAACCCGCGCAATAATTTGTTGTAATCTGTTTTGAATTAGTAGCTTATACAAATCGGAATGCAGGGAATTCGGTGTCGAAAATGAAGTTGGTGCTGTTTTTGTTGGTGGAAAACGATTTTGGTGTTACAAACGACTGCCGGAAGCTGTGTGACTAATGCGTAAAGAAGCTAGGTGAATAAAATGCCCGAAAAAAAGGCTTTTGGGAGAATGAACATGCAAGCTTCCGCAGAAAAAATCTGGGGTTCAGCGCAGGAACATCTTCGTTCCATGCTGAGCGCCGACACGTACAACCTCTGGTTTGCTCCCCTGCACGCGTCCGATCTCGATGGCAGCGGTCTGGTTCTCGATGTGGCGAACGATTTCTGCGAGGTATGGTTGAAGGACAATTACCTGGGCTTGCTTCAGGATGTGGTGGCGCTGGCTGCGGGCCGCCAGGTGCAAATCAAGTTCAAGGTCAACGCCGCCCATGCCGTTGCCCCATCCCCGCATCCCGCCGCTCCAAGAGCGAAGCTGGCCGAACCTCCGGTCGAGCGAAATTCCCACCACGTGGAGTTGAATTTCAATCCCAAGAATACGTTCGAGACTTTCGTCGTCGGCAATAACAACAATTTCGCCTACGCCGCTGCCCAGGCGGTGGCGCAGGCGCCGGGCAAATCCTACAATCCGCTGTTTCTCTACGGGGGCGTCGGGTTGGGCAAGACACACCTGCTCCACGCCATCGGACAACACGTCGTCGGCCAGAGGAAGAGCGCGCGCGTGGCCTACGTGTCCTCGGAAAAATTCACCAACGAATACATCGACGCCATCCAGAACAATCAATTGGTGCGGTTTCGAAAGAAATATCGCCAGACCGAGGTGTTGCTGATCGATGACATCCAATTCCTCGCGGGCAAGGAGCGGATTCAGGAGGAGTTTTTCCATACTTTCAACGCCCTCCATGAAGGGCATAAACAGATCGTGCTGACGTGCGACCGGCCGGCCAGCGAAATCCAGAATCTCGAACACCGCCTGATTTCCCGGTTTGAATGGGGGCTGGTCACGGACCTGCAGCCGCCGGATGTCGAGATGCGACTCGCGATTCTGAACAAGAAGGCGCAGTTGATGGGCGTGGTGCTCCAGGAAGAGATCATGAATTTTCTCGCCAACCGGATCCGCACCAACATCCGCCGCCTCGAAGGCGCATTGATCCGCGTGGCCTCGTACGCGTCCCTCACCGGAAAAAAACTGACCCTCGAAGTCGTCGAGGGCCTGCTGCGCGAGATTCTTCACGAGGAAGGCCGTTTCTCCATCAGCATCGAGGTCATCCAGAAAAAGGTCGCCGAACATTTCGATATCCGCCTCGCCGACATGACCAGCAAGCGCCGTCCGGAAAATATCGCCTTCCCGCGCCAGGTCGCCATGTTCCTGTCCCGGCAGATGACGGAGAGTTCGTTGAACACCATTGGTGAGGCCTTTGGCGGCCGCGATCACGGCACCGTCATCCACGCCTGCCGCCTGGTGAAAGACCGCATGGAAGTGGACTCGAATGTCCGCCAGGTGGTCAGCTACCTGGAGAAGCAGTTGATGCGGTAAAGGGAAGCCGATGAGTCGGAGAGTTTGAGTGTTTCCAAGTTTCGGGGTGCAACGGCTCGATAACCCACCCGCCATTTTCCGAATCCTCTCAAACTCCCAAACTCCCAAACTCGTTACTTCTGTTCCATGCCTGTCATCGAAGTCAACGGCCTGACCAAAACCTTCCGCACTTACAAGAAGCAGCCGGGCTTTGCCGGGGCAGTCAAAGGTTTGTTCCACCGGACTTACGAGCAGACGGTCGCCGTCAAGGACGTCAGCTTCAAGATCGAGCCGGGTGAACTCGTGGGCTTCCTCGGCCCCAATGGCGCCGGCAAAACCACCACGCTGAAAATGCTCGCCGGGCTGCTCTATCCCACCCGCGGCTCCGCGCGGGTGCTCGGCTACGTGCCCTGGGAACGAAACGATGGCTATCGCCGCCAGTTTGCGCTCTTGCTCGGCCAGAAAAATCAGCTTTGGTGGGATCTGCCCGCGCGCGAGTCCCTCGAGTTGAACGCCAAAATCTACGGCATTCCCGACGATGTCCTCGAACGCACCGTTGCCGAAATGACGGAATTGCTCGCGGTGCGCGACAAGCTCAACGTCGCCGTGCGCGAACTCTCGCTGGGCGAACGGATGAAAATGGAATTGATCGCGTCCCTGCTCCACCGCCCCCGCGTGCTGTTCCTGGACGAACCGACCATCGGTCTGGATGTGGTCTCGCAAAAAACGGTCCGCGAATTCCTGCGCGAACACAATGCCCGGGA
Organism: uncultured Verrucomicrobiota bacterium; assembly: GCA_964520205.1. Taxonomy (GTDB): domain Bacteria; phylum Verrucomicrobiota; class Verrucomicrobiia; order Limisphaerales; family BOG-1460; genus CAZFOA01. Next base: position 2,591 of record CAZFOA010000233.1, read on the forward strand.
GAAAACCACGATCCTGCTGACCAGCCACTACATGGCCGACATCCAGGCCCTGTGCGAACGCGTGATCATCATCGACCGCGGCGCCATTTCCTTCGACGGCCGCCTCAGTGAAGTGGTGGATCGTTTTGCGGACTTCAAATTGATCACGATCCGGTGCGAAGTCGCGGCCGATGATGCCGCCGGGCGCCTGAACAAATACGGCGACGTGGTCGAGCAGAATCCCGGCAGCATCACCCTCAAGGTCAAACGCGACCGGGTCATTCCGGTCTGCAAGGCGCTGCTGGACGAATTGCCCGTCACCGACATTGACATTCAGGAAGTGCCCATCGAGGAAGTCATCCGCCGGGTCTTCGCCCGCTAACCCGGGTCGATTTCGAATCCCATTTTCCGCCAGCGCTGGAGTTTGTACAGGAGCGCGCGCCGGCTGATGCCGAGTGCTTTTGCGGTTTCCGTGCGGTTGAACTCGTGTTTGCGCAGCGCCTGCAGGATGGCCTGCCGTTCGATTTCCTCCAGTTGCCCGGCGTCGGCGGTTCCCGGGAGGGGCGACCTCGCCCCGGCTTCGCGGACGCGGGAAGGAAGGTGTTCCGGCAGGATGAGTTCGCTGCGGGACAGGAGCACGGCGCGTTCCATGGCGTTGCGCAACTCGCGCACGTTTCCGGGCCAATGATAACTTTCCAGACAGGCGGCCACGGTATCCGAAAACCGCGCGCGACCTTTGGCAAACTCCGCGATGAACGCCGTGGCCAGAGGCAGGATGTCCTCCCGCCGCTCGCGCAACGGAGGAATATTGAGCTCCACCACATTCAGACGGTAAAAGAGATCTTCCCGGAATCGCCCCGCCTTGACCCAATCTTCCAAATTGCAGTTGGTGGCCGTCAGGATCCGGGCGTTGGTCTGGATTTCACGATTCGATCCGACGCGTTGAAACTGCCCGTCCTGCGTGACCCGAAGCAGCTTGGCCTGAAGCTGCGGCGTCATCTCCGCGATTTCATCCAGAAAAACCGTCCCGTTGTTGGCTTCCTCGAAACGGCCGATGCGGAGCGCATGAGCGCCGGTGAATGATCCCTTTTCATGACCGAAGAGTTCGCTTTCCAAAAGCGTCTCCGGAATTGCCGCGCAGTTCACCTTGATCAGCGGCCCGCCGGAACGCAGGCTCCAGGCGTGGATGATATCCGCCAGGACCTCTTTGCCGACGCCGCTTTCTCCGGTGACCAGCACCCGCGTGTCGGAAGGAGCGATCAGCGACGCATCGCGGAAAACCGCCTGCATGAGCGGACTGTGAGCCACGACGTACGCCGGCAAGGGTTTGTCCGCGCTGTATTTCAACGGAACGGCCTCCGAGATGCCGGTGGCCTGCTGAACGGAAGCCAATAATTCGTCCAGATCGATGGGCTTGGCCAGATAATTGACGGCGCCATCGCGCATGGCCACCACGGCATCACGAATGTCCGCATAGGCGGTGACCAGCAAAACAGGCAGCGAAGCGTGCTCCTGTCGCGCGCGCCGCAGCGTTTCCAATCCGGAAAGACCCGGCATCCGCACGTCGGAGATCATCATGTCGAACTTGCCCGCGCGAAGCGTCTCCAGTGCCCGCTCGCCGGATTCCACCACCACCGTCTCGAAACCCTGGCTTTGCAGAAACGAATTGAGCAGGCTGCGCTGCCCGGGATCGTCATCCACAATCAGGACGCGCGGCGTTTCCCCGTCGTTCTTGTTCTTGTTGGTTTCGGACGCCATGGCTCCAAGCTATCCGAATGGAGCGGTCGGTTTCAAGCGGGAGCCAAGGAAAATTCCGCGCGAGGACATCGTGGCAGCACGACAGGTGAGCGGGGCTCTCCACGAACCTGACATTCCATTGTACAATTATTTGTCCCCTATGAGACAAAAACCTGTCGCCTCGGATTCAGGGCCCCAATGCACGCCCGTTTGAGGGATTGGAGGCCGCCCCGGAACCTTTCGATTGCCGCCGGGGCCGGCTCGCGAGGGTCGGTCTCCGCGGATTGCTTCGTCGGGACAGGCCCCGCCCCGCCGGAAATGCAGACGGCACCACCGCCGGAATGCGCTTTAACTGCCCCGCGTTTCTGCTAAGGGTATCGCGTGAATCTCTTCGAACACCGCAACGAACTGCGCGACGTGTACGACAAGGTCGCCGCCGGCGAACGGATTTCCGAAGCCGAAGCGCTGAGGCTTTTCGAGAGCAAAGACTTGAATGCCGTCGGTGCCATCGCGGATCTGGCGTGCCGGAAGAAAACCGGCAACCGCGCCAGCTACATCATCAACCGCTATGTCAACTACTCGAATTACTGCATTCTTTCCTGCCAATTCTGCTCGTTCGCGCGCAAGAAACGCGACGCGGATGGTTTCGAACTCAGCGTCGGGCAAATCGTGGAGAAAGCCCGCGAAGCCTTGAAACTCGGCATCACCGAACTCCACATCGTCGGCGGACTGCACCCGTCGCTGCCGTTCGGTTACTACGTCGACATGCTCAAAGCGCTCCGCTCGTTGGATGCGCGGCTGCAATTGAAATGCTTTACCGCCATCGAAATCCTGCACCTCGCCTGGCTCGGGAAGAAATCCGTGGAGCAAACGCTGGCGGACTTGAAAGCCGCCGGCCTCGATTCGCTCACCGGCGGCGGCGCGGAAATTTTTCGCAAGGAAGTCCGCTCCGCGATTGCCCAGGGGAAGGAATCCGCGGAGGAATACCTGGACGTTCACCGCACCTGGCATCGGCTCGGCGGCCGCAGCACCTGCACCATGC
>CAZFOA010000234.1:0-5338 GCA_964520205.1 uncultured Verrucomicrobiota bacterium
ACAAGAATGTCTGCGCTACATAAAAGTTGTAACCGCTCTAGGGAACAAATTTTCTGCATTGCCCAATTAAATCGATACGTGGACCTGGCGTATCTCGAGGCGGGTGCCTGCGGATGAGGTTTGACAAAGAGGCCGGCGTCGGCGCGCACCAAAGGCTTGCCGTCGCGGACGGAAAACGGTAATCAACGCGGCATGGAGACACGGGAAGCGCTGGTGGCATTGAACCTGATCGAGCACGTGGGGCCGGTGCGCGTGCGGCAGTTGCTTGAACATTTTGGAGACGCTCCAACAATCCTTCGCGCCTCCAAAGCGCAGCTTCTCCGTGCCCGTGGGATCGGCGATGAGACCGCCGAGGCCATCGCCAATTGGGAGAAGACCATCGATCTCGATGGAGAGCTGAAGCGAATCGCCGACTTTGGCTGCACCATCCTCACCCAGGCCGACGTGGAGTATCCCGAGTTGCTCCGGCAGATTTACGACCCGCCGATCGCGCTTTACGTGAAGGGCCGGCTGCTGGCGAAAGACAAGAATGCCGTGGCGATGGTGGGTTCGCGGATGACGACGCATTATGGCATCGAAGTCGCCCGCAAACTGGCCTACCAACTGGCCTACGTGGGTGTGACCGTGGTGAGCGGCGGCGCGCGGGGAATCGACACCGCGGCGCATCAGGGCGCGCTCTCGGCGAAGGGCCGGACCTGCTGCGTGCTCGGGACCGGAATCAATATTGTTTTCCCGCCGGAGAACCGGGAACTCTTCGAGCGGATCGCCGCCAACGGCGCGGTGATCACGCAATACCCGTTCAACCGCAATGCCGACAGACAATCGTTCGCCATCCGCAATCGGATCGTGGCGGGCATGACTCTGGGCACGGTGGTGGTGGAGGCGAATCTGACCAGCGGCGCGCTGATCACGGCGAATTTCGCGACGGAATATGGCCGGCAGGTTTTTGCCGTGCCGGGACGGATTGATTCGCCGCGGAGCAAAGGGTGCCACGAGTTGATCAAGAACGGCGCGAAACTCTGCGAAGGCGTCGAGGACGTGTTGAGCGAGTTCGAGTATTTGTTTCCGGCGAGCAACCGGCCCGCCGCGGCGAATGAAACCGGCGCGCTGCCGGCGCTCGAATTGCCCGAGCATGAGCAGAAAATTTTCGACACGCTGAGCCGGGAAGAATCGAGCATCGACGAGGTCATACGCCGCAGCGGACTGCCCACCTCCGCAGTTTCCGTGGCGCTGTTTGGTTTGGAAATGAAACGGCTGGTGAAGCAGCTCCCGGGAAAAATATTCGTTAGAAATGCCTGAGACGCGAACCGGCGGAGCCGCGAACCGCGCGGAATGCGCCGACACGGAATTCGGGAGGCCGGCGTTCCGGCGTTGAACCGGCGGAGGGCGAAAAAAGGGCTTCTTACCCGCTTCCGGCTCGTGTTTAATACTCCCGATTATGAGCCAGACACATCCGTTGACCACAACAACGTTTGAATTACCGGGCTACCGCGTCGTCAAATCGTTCGGTGTGGTGCGCGGGATCATCGTCCGGTCGCGGTCCGTCATTGGCAACGTGGGGGCGAGCATCCAGGCGCTGTTCGGCGGCAACATCTCGCTTTACACGGAGTTGTGCGAGAGAACGCGGGAAGACGCGTTCAACCTGATGCTCGAACACGCCGGCCAGTTGGGCGCCAATGCCGTCGTCGGCGTGCGCTACGACGCGACTGAAATTGCGGCCGGCATCACGGAAGTGTTGTGTTACGGCACGGCGGTGTCTGTCGAGCCGATCCGTTAAGCCGGCAAGCCGCTGAACCGTGGAATCGGATTGCCGGTTCGGGTTCCGTGACAATGCTTTCGCGATTCAACGATTTAACAATTCAACGATTTAACGAGCAGAACACTATGGCCGGTCACAGCAAATGGGCGAAGGTCAAGCACTTCAAAGGCGCCATCGACGCCAAGCGGGCGAAGATTTTTGCCAAATTGAGCAAGGAGATCGCCATCGCCGCGAAGCTTGGCGGCGGGGATCCGGGCATGAACCCGCGGCTGCGCATGGTGCTGCTCAAGTGCCGGGCCGCGAACATGCCGAATGACAACATCGAACGCGCGGTCAAGAAAGGCACCGGCGGCGGGGAAACGGTCAGTTACGAGGATCTGACCTATGAACTTTACGGGCCGCATGGCGTGGCGTTGCTCGTGGAATTGAGCACGGACAACCGGAATCGCACGGCCTCGGAAATCCGCAGCATTGTCACCAAGAATGGCGGCTCGATTGCCACGCCCGGCTCGGTCAGCCGGCTGTTTCAGCGCAAGGGGCAGTTCATCATTCCGCGCGAGGCGGCGAATGAAGACCAGTTGATGGAGGTGGCGCTGGAATCCGGCGCCGAGGATTTCCAGGCGGAAGACCAAGGATACGAGATTTTGACCGAGCCGGCAAACTTCGAGGCAGTCCACAAGCGGGTCGAAGCGATGGGGATCAAAACCGCGGTGGCGGAGATCACTTCGCTTCCGACGGTCACGGTTCCGCTGAATGGCGAGCCCGCGGTGGCGGCCGTCAACCGGCTGATCGACGCCCTGGAGGAGAACGATGACGTGAAGGAGGTTTATTCCAACGCTGAATTCCCGGAGTGAGCCGGGCCGGCGCGTCGAGTCCCAGGATTGATTCCTCTCGTTTTCATTCGCGTTCTTCGCGGAAACCCCGGATGATTTCACCCACCTGACGAAATGAAACAACTGACGGATGACTCGCTGGCGGCACGCGCCCTGGGTTGGGTGGCGCACGCCGTCTGCCACCATGGCCGGTGGATCATTTGTTCCCAGGCGGTGTTGTTTGTCATTTGCATCTTCTACACGGTCAAGTGCCTCCAATTCGACATGAACCGGGACAATCTGGTGGGCTCGAACAAGAGTTATCACCAGAATTATCTTCGATTCAAACGGGAGTTTCCGGGGCAGGACGATCTGGTGGTGGTGGTGGAAAGCGATGACATCGAGAAGAACCGGCAGTTTATCGAGCGGTTGGGTGCGAAGGTGGACGCGGAGACGAATCTGTTCATCGATGTGATGTACCGGAAGGACCTCAAAATGCTCGGTTCCAAGGCGCTGTTGTTCGTGCCGGAGCCGGACTTGGCGGGCTTGAAGACGACGCTCGAAGGCTATCTGCCGTTCATCCAGAAATTTGCCGACGCGACGAATCTGACGCTGTTGTTTGACCTCATCAATGATCAATTCCGCAAGGCGAAAAACGACGACAACGCCGAGAACCGGGCGCTCGTGGGCGCCTTGCCGATGCTCGAACAAATCATCCGGGACGCCTCGGCGAGCATGGAACTGCCCGGCAAACCGCCCTCTCCCGGCTTTGCCGCCCTCTTGAACACCAGTCCCGAGGACACCTATATCACATTCGCCGAAGCGCACATGTTCATTCTCACGGCCCACGCGCCATCAGACGACTTGAATGACGACGCCGTCGCGCGCCTGCGCCAGCTCGTGGATCAAACCCGGTTCGAAGTGCCGGGCCTGAACGTGGGGCTCACGGGCGAGCCGGTATTGGACCATGACGAAATGATGCAATCCAAAAAGGACACCTTGGTTGCGAGCATTGTTTCCCTGATCATTTGCGCGCTGATTTTCATTTACGGTTATCAGGAAACCGGCCGGCCGGTGAAGGCGACGATTTGCCTGATTGTCGGGCTGGCCTACACGATGGCGTTTGCGACATTGACGGTCGGGCACCTGAACATTTTGACCATTACATTTGTGCCGATGCTGATCGGCCTGGCAATTGATTTTGGCGTGCATTTGATCACCCGCTACGAAGAAGAGTTGCGGTATGGCAAGAGCGCGGAAGCGGCCTTGGGCAAAGCCATGGTGTTCACCGGACAAGGCATTTTCACCGGGGCCTTCACCACGGCGGGCGCGTTCCTGGCGATGGCTCTGACGAATTTCAAGGGCATCCAGGAAATGGGAATCATTTGCGGCGGCGGCCTGCTGATTTGCCTGGTGCCGATGATGACCTTGCTGCCGGTATTGCTGCTGCGCGGACACCAGAATGTGATCGATCACAAGCATGGCGACGCGACCGCCCGGCGGGCCCGGATCGAAAATCTCTGGCTGGGACGTCCCGCGCTGGTGGCGGGATTGACCATCGGGCTCAGTTGGCTGGCCTGGACGCAGCTCGACAAGGTTCACTTCGATTATGACCTGCGAAACATGCAAAGCGATGGCCTGCCGGCGGTGGAATTCGAGAAAAAGCTGATCAATGCCGGGTCGGATTTCAACTCCACCAACGGCCAGGGCAAGTCAGTCCTGTTTGCGGCCATCATCGCCGATTCACCCGCCGCGGGGGTGAAACTGGAAGAGCGCATCAAGCAGCTGCCGGCGGTTGCGGATGTGGAATCGGTGGCCGGCTATCTCAATGAAGACCAGACCGGCAAGCTGCGCCTGGTCCGTGAGATCAAACAGAACCTGGCACCGGTCCATTTCAGCGAACCTGACCTCCGACCGGTCGATATCCCCGAGTTGAGCCGCAGCCTGTATTCCCTTTACGGATACCTGGGAGCCGCCCTGGCAGACGTCGGAACCAACGAACCGGCGTTGAGCCGGCAATTCGTGTCGTTGCGGCAGGCGATCGAACTGTTCCGGAAGAAGATATTGGGAGGCGACGCGGCCCGGCTCCAGGCCAGTTCGAGGAAACTGTCGGAATTTCAGCAGGCCATGTTCAACGACGTGCGGGAGACGTTTCAAGCCCTCAAAGACCAGGACACCAGCGGGCCGTTGCGGGCGCAGGATCTGCCACCGGCCCTCCACGATCGGTTTGTGGGCGTGACCGGCAAAATGCTGCTGCAAGTTTATCCCAAAAAGGACGTTTGGCAGCGAGATAATCAGGAGGAGTTTATCGAGCAATTGCGAAACATTGATCAGACGGTGACCGGAACGCCGGTTCAGCTGTACGAATATACCGAACTGCTGAAGAAGAGTTATGAGCAAGCGGCCAAATATGCGCTCATCGCCATCGTCATCCTGGTCTTCATCCATTTCCGCAGCGTGTTTTCGGTGGTCCTGGCCTTGCTGCCGGTGGTCATCGGCGCCACCTGGTTGGAGGGCCTGATGGGGTTGTTCCATGTCGAACTGAACCCGGCCAACATCATGACGTTGCCGCTGGTCATCGGCATCGGCGTCACCAATGGCATCCACATTCTCAACCGGTTCGCTGAAGAACAACACCCGAGCATCCTGGCCAGGAGCACCGGCAAAGCCGTGCTGGTTTCAGGCCTGACCGCTATCGCCGGTTTTGGCAGCCTCATACTCGCCAAGCACCGCGGCATCCATAGCCTCGGCTGCATCATGGCTACCG
>CAZFOA010000235.1:0-5332 GCA_964520205.1 uncultured Verrucomicrobiota bacterium
GGGCCCAGGACCACTTGAGCCCTTCCGGAACAAAACAGTTGACCTATGACAACAATCAAGACGAAGACAGTCGTGCTGAGTATCGCGGTGATGATCATCCTTGCAGGGGTGTTTGTGTTGACCCGAAAGAAACCTGAGCCGAAAACGCCGTCGGAAGAAGTCGCCGCGGCCATCGGCGAGATCAGCAAGGCCAACGTCGGGCTCCCGGCCCCTCAGATCGATGCCAAGGCTCTCATCATGACGGCTATGATCCAGAAACGTATCCCGAGTGCAACAAACTGGTGCGAGACGTTGAACGTCGGCAATAAACTCTGGCCGGTGACGCCCACCAACACGGTTTTTGCCCTGAACCCCAAAATGGCCGGACAGGTCTATCGCAAGGGAATTCGCGGCGATTCGGTGGTCTTCTTCGAGGCCTCGAACCCCGGTTGGAACCTGGTGGGCGGCCCCGAACTGCTGGCCCAAAAGTCAGACGGTGTCGCGGTGGCCTTCATGAACGGCCGGTCATTGGTGGTGCAGCCCGGCGAGATCGCCGGTTTACGCTGGGATCCGTGAGGTGACGTGTGGAAGCCGGCGGCGGCGGCCGAGCGGCGGGTTGAGCGGCCCGAAAGGCGTTCGGCACGGACGATTTTGAAAATTATGAACTCGAAGCGAGGCTTCACATTGATTGAGTTGCTGGCGGTCAACTGCGAGGCGCAGCGGCTGTTGCCTGCAGCGTCTTGCTGACCATGTCTTGTTCATATCGCAAGCCTGTTCTGACTGCCAAGTCTGCGATGAATGCCGATGCCTCAACCGATGGCTCTGCCGTCGATGAAGAGAACCCTTTCAACCAAAGCACAAAACCGCTTGTGTGTCTGATGCCAATATCGCTCTGATACGCGTCTCGCGGCGACACGTCCGCCGCGCAACGATGACGCAACTCAATGTAGCGGAAATCGGAGAGCGGCCAGACCTTGCGCCGAACCGCAACTCCGAAAACCCCCGTATGAAGTATGACATAACCGCCTGCTGGCTCCACGGTGACGCGTCTCCGAAAACAAGTGAAAAAGATTCCAACCCCAGTCGCCGTAACCATCACGATAGCGAATAGAACAAGACTCAGGTACCGCCCAACACCAGCGACATTCCACTCCCGCATCTCAGGATACAGAAGCCATGATAGCACCAATAGAACTGGCAGACCGAGGAAGAAGACACCAATCCAAAGTCGGAGTCTGCCTTGAGGCGAGATCACATAGGACTGAGCCATCGGTTTCATAACAACATATACGGTCAACGAAAAGGATCACCGACTGCCGCCGGAAACGGGCACTGGCCGCGAATCCCGCGTCCAACCCACCCAGAGCATCCAAACTGAAACGCTTGGCGGCGGTTCGCGTGCATCCGCTGGTTCGGTCTATTTTTAATCGCCAGATGCTTCGGTGTGTATTTCGTCTGAATTCCACTCGGTATCACAACGCTGGCAGTCAAAATAAAGCGTCTGCTTCCCTGACGCAGGATCGGTCCCGTCTCGCGGACGCATCCTGCTGCCGCAAGTAGGACATCTTGTGAACAATCTGCTCCGCACGACCATCGCAATACTCCATATCATTAGGAAAATTGGTATGGCACCGAGCCAATACTCGTCCGGAAAGGAATAAACACCCCCGACCGTGAGCAGCGCAATCGCGAGAATCACGGCCACCCATACATACGAGCCTTTCGGTAAACGACGTGTCAGTCTCATCTTTCCTCCGAACGACAGAACTTAACCACAGCCGCTGGCAGCGCGCTCGCGTCTGCAACCGCAGCGTTGTGACTCCGACAACCGTCCAACTGCCCGGCACAGCGGCTGTTGGCTCCAGTGATCTTAGACCTCTGTTTCAATAGTCTCCAATCCTGTATCACAAGATAACCTCCAGGCAAACTCCTCAGCTCGGCGACTCGATTCCAGACTGGAAAAGCTATCGTGGCGAATCCAAAAACGTCGCCCCATCTTCCGCCGCAAACCAATCCGGTAGCTAATGAAGTAATTCTCACTCTCGGCTCGAGGCCAAGAGGGATGATAGGATTCGTGACGCTCAACAACAACGGCATCAAACTCGTCCAGCCGGAAGGTCTGCGTCCAAACAGGCAAATGGCCAAACAGGCGATGATGCACACAAAGAAGACCCCGGGATTTGTCGAAGACCGTTTGTATTTGAATCAGCATCAACAACCCCATGAAACAAACAGCGCCGCCTGCAAGCTGCCAACCGACATGCGGCATGGACAAAAACGCGCCGCCCACAAGAACCAAGACCGGCGAGACCGCACAACTCAACCAATATCGCTCCTTGGTTATCCACCCGTATGTTATCAATGGCGTCGAGGAATTCATCGTCCAGACGAAATCATCGGGTAGTCCAGATTCTTACGAACCCTTTTCCCCTGAGAACCGCGCATGATAGTTTCCACTCACACGGCTCAAGCTCCTTTCTAAAGCAGCCCTTCCAGGCCAGTCCGTCTGTTCGTGATTGAACGCCATACTCACTCTCATCGGGGTTGTAGCGCTTGGCATCCGGTCGGTCAAGCCCAGTCCGGGACCAGGGAGCAGTTGCCGCCAGAAGATCAAAGCGCCTTTCTGCCCTTGCCCGCCGCATCGGCAAGTGGTGCTGCCACCGGCGCGCACCAAGTGACGCGCTTGCCGCGCAGAAAGGCAATATACCCCTGCACGCCACCGGCCATCGCGCGCCTGGCAAACTCGCGATACGGCTGGCCGTTGCGCTGGCTGCCCAGGAAGTTCGCGCGCAACGCGGCGGCGGACATTAAAACGTAGGAGACGACGTGAGGAGGCTCTGATCAAAAATCCCGAAATCCGCAATCGCCAACCCGAACTTGCGTGGAAACGATGGCGATACGGGTTGCCAACGCGGAAAGAGTTGAAGAAACTGCACCTGCCTGTCCAACAAATGCTGAACTCCGATTGCCTATGAAAAAATATCTGCCTTGCATTGCGGGCGTCCTGCTCGGCCTTTGCTTCCTGGCGGCGAGCATCCCCGTCCTGCTCAACCTCATCGCCATCCCGAAAATGCCGGATGGCACGCCCGCCGCGAATTTCATGGCGGCGTTCGTCCCGACGGGCTATGTGAAGTTTGTGAAACTGTTCGAGTTCACCGGCGGCATCGTGGTGATGATTCCGCGCCTGCGCAATGTCGGCCTGCTGCTGCTCGGCCCGGTCATCGTCAACATCATCGCGTTCCACGTTCTCATCGACGACCCGAAACATCTCCTCAACCCGATGCTCGACATTATCATCGTCTGCGCGCTCTATCTGCTGTGGGATGCGCGCAAAAAATTCTCCGGCCTGCTCAACTGACTTCACGAAAGGAAATTTATGCTGCCCCTACTCCTTGCGATCGCCTTCATCGCCCTCATTTTCATCATCGTCATCACCGGACGACCGGATGAATTCACCGTCACGCGTGCCGCCAATATTTCCGCCCCGCCGGAAAAGATTTTTCCGCACGTCAACGACCTGCACAAGTGGGAGGCGTGGTCGCCTTGGGCCAAGCTCGACCCGAACGCGAAAAACACCTTTTCCGGCACGGACGCCGGAGCGGGCGCGGCGATGGCCTGGGACGGCAACAAAAAGGTCGGCGCGGGAAAAATGACCATCACGGAAAGCCAACCCAGCGGGTGGATCCGTTTCCGGCTCGATTTTCAAAAGCCGATGCAGGCCACCAACATGGCGGAATTCACGTTCCGGCCCGAAGCCGGTCAAACCCTTGTCACTTGGAGCATGGCCGGTAAAAGCTGTTTCATGAGCAAAGTGTTCGGCCTGTTCATGGACTTCGACAAGATGTGCGGCTGCCAGTTTGAAAAAGGGCTGGCCAGCCTGAAATCCGTGACCGAAAAATGAATGTTGTGAAAAATAGCGCGGAGGTTTACCACGCCAACCTGATACGAACCTTCAAATGCGCGGCGTCGCTGGGCCCAACATGTGAGACAACTGGTTCGATGCGACGATCGAAACGACCTGCGTTCCTTGATAAAACCCGCATCAAAATCTGATTCTGTGCCGCAGATGTCGCATTTCATAATGGGACTTGGCTAGGCAGAGTCTCAGCACGCCGATTTCCTCCGTCTGTGATCCGGGGTCATGTGATCCGGGGTCACATCTCTACATTCAACAATTCAGGTTCTCTCGCAAAGTCCAATTGTTGAATGTTTAGATGTGACCCCACGTTTTCCTGCAACGGCTGAATTCCAACTCCGGCTTAGACGAACAAGGCCAAAAATATCAAATTCGAAACACACCGTGAATCTCACGCCACCATTATTACATAGGTCAGCCTTTGAATTCGTTCGCGTGGTTAGCGTATTTCGCGGTTCACCTCCTCCAGCCTACTTCGCAATTTTCAAGCCGTTCTCTTTCCAGGATTCGAAGCCGCCGTCCATTTCCATAACGGAATAACCCTTCGCGGCGAACTGCATCGCGGCGTGGGCGCCCATGTGACAATTTTGGGCATAGCAGTAAATGATGTTCATCGTATCCCGGCGCAGACCGGCGAGGGTGCTCCATTTTTCCTGCGGCAGATTGATTGCGCCGGGGACATGGCCTTTCTTGAAATCTTTGGTCTCGCGCACGTCGATGATGACGACGTCCTCGTTTTTCTCAATCCGATGGCTGATTTCGACGGGGCCGGTCGTGAAAGCCATTTTGTCCGCGAAGAATTGTTTCGCCTTGGCCGCGTTGCGCTTGAATGTCATAAGTGATTTTTCGGTTGAATATTTGTTTAAAACTTTGCCCTATAAATACACCGGCTGGCTGAGGGTGCGGTATGGGGTGTTCACCCCTCTTGCGAGATCGGCGAACGAAATTGAGGTGGACGATGAACCCTTGGGTGTGATCTGGCATTGATCCGGGGTCACATCTTTACATTCGACAATTCAGATTCTCTCGCAGAGTCCAATTGTTGAATGTTTAGATCTGACCCCACGTTTTCTCTACCCCACGTTTTCTGCGCCGCAATTGTTGAATGTTTAGATCTGACCCCACGTTTTCTGACCCCACGTTTTACGATCCGTGATTAAGAAACACCGACGCGCCGGCGCTCGACATACCTGAGGGCGCTTTCCAATCGAAACCAAGGCTATTCCTAGTCGCGGCCCGACCGGATGAGACGTAGCGTGATCCATGCAAATCATCCCGGTACCAACCGTTGGCAGTCTGCGCCCGGAGTTCCGAAAGTTCGGATCCTCAGCGCATCTCCATGAAATCATCGCCAAGTTGAGGCAGGCGATGCAAATTCCCACGGGTTATCAGGATGAAACCGGTTTCCACTTTGGCGTTGAACAGCCGGAAAAAGAA
>CAZFOA010000236.1:0-5298 GCA_964520205.1 uncultured Verrucomicrobiota bacterium
CACCGGCTCGGCCGGCCGGCGGCTTCACGGGATTTCGAGCAAATGCGAGACTGCGAATTTTTCACGATCGATCGTGGCGCCGGGATTCTGGAGGTGAAGCATCGGCGTGTTCCCGTAAAAGGACGCCCATTGCGAAAAAGTGCTCGGCGGTCCAAACACATAGTCGCAGCGCGCCAGCGTGTAAAGATCGGTCACGGGAGGACCGCCGCCGATTTCCACCGTCAACCCCTCGAATTCGTTCCGGCTTCGCGGCTCGTCGCTGCAGACGAAGAATGCCGTTTTGCGGCCGGGGAATTGTTCCGCCATTTCCCGCATCCAGGCGGCGTAGCGCTCCACCGGAAAGTAAAACCTGCCCTGCTTCCATCCCTGGTAGTCTCCCCGCCGGACGTGAACGCCGACAACCACATCCGCCCGCTGCCGCAGGCGTTCCATCGTCTGGCGGCTGCGGGTTTCGACCTTTGCGATGGGGCGAAAATAGGCCCTGATTTTTTCGGCATGCCGCGACACCAGGTCTGGCGCCCGCAGGCCCCAGCCATAGGCAAAGATGATTTTTGCGCCGGCGATTTGCTCCTGGACTTCCGGTCCATCGAGCAGCGTCATGGGTCGTCCGCGAATCTCCTGCAATGTCACTACTTTCTTGCCGAAAGGTTGGAAACGGGCGTTGAGCACGGCTGTCGGCCGGACCAAATGATAAAAAATGCGCGTTTTTCGGATGGCATTGGCAATCCCGGGCAAGGTGTCCAGGCGGCTCTTCCGCGCCGGGACCGGGTATTGGCAATAAATATCCCGGCGCGTCGTTTCAAACAGATCGGCATAGGAATGGAAAGCGACATTAATCAGGCGGCATCCCATTTCCTCCGCGAAACCTATGAAATGGGCGAACAGGACGAGGCGGTTGGCGAGACGACCGGTCCGGAGCGCATTGACGAACAATTTCTGGTCCATGATTAACCGGTTGGCCGGCGTTCCCCACGCTTCGGGCCGATGCGAATTCTTGCCATGATGATGTTTCCGCGGAGAATTATGATCGACGCCACCGGCCCCTGTCGAGCCGGGTCTGATCTGGGCGGATCTGGTTTTGCGGGCGACGCGGTCTGAGCGAGCTGAACATTCAACGCTCAACTTCGAACGCGGTGAATCCAGAGGGCCGAAGCCTTGAGTGTTCGGTGTTGAATGCTGAGCGTTGAATGTTGGTTGGAACCCGGTCGCTGGGACCGCTTCCCGCAACCGCTCAGACCGCCAGAAAAAACCTCGCCTTCTTCGACCCATCGGCAACATAATCGGCGCAGCGAATGATCATCTTTCTGCGCAGGCTCTGGACGTTGGTGCGGCCGTATCGGTTCCGGCTGTTTCTCGGGCTGGTATGCGGGGTTTTCTGCGGCGTGACCAGCGCCATTCTGATCGCCTCCATCAAGGTGATCGTCAATCTCGTTTTTGCCGGCTCGATGGATTTGTCGTCGCTGATGGAGAAATCGCGGTTCTGGCAGCGGTTCATCGACTTCCTTGCGCCGGCGTTGCCCCAGATCAAATCGCCGGATTCGAAGCTCGGCATGGCCGTCATCATTTCACTGGTTCCCCTGATCATGTTTGTCCGCGCGCTGATGGGTTATTTGAATGTTTATCTGACCAACTGGGCGGCGCTGCGGGCCATCGCCGATCTCCGGACAAAGTTGTTTGACCATTTGCAGAACCTGTCCCTGAGTTTTTTCAGCCAGGCCAAGACTGGCGACCTGATTTCCCGGGTGACCAACGACACCCAGGTGCTTTACGGGATTGTCGGGGGGGCCTTTGCGACTTTGCTCAAAGACCCGGTGACGGTTCTGGCCATGCTGGTCGTGTTGTTGACGCAACAGCCCGGGCTGACGCTGATTTCCCTTGCGGTGCTGCCCGTTTGCCTCGTGCCGATCACGATTTACGGCCGTAAAGTCCGCAAATCCGCCCGCGCCATGCAGGGTCACAATTCCGAGCTGACGGCGTTGATGCACGAATCCTTCACCGGCAATCGCATCATCAAGGCTTACAATCTGGAAGAAGAGGTGATCGGACAATTCCGGGCCACCACGCAGAAATATGTCCACCAGATGATGCGCATCGTCCGGGCCAACGAATTGCCCAGCCAGCTCACCGAGTTCCTGTCGGGCGTCGGCGTGGCGCTGGTGCTGGTGTACGCCGTGATGTTTCTCGGCAGCCAGGGGGGCGGTGACGGGAAGCCTAACATCGGAGATTTTGTCTCGTTCTTCCTGGCCATCGTGGTGATGTATCAGCCGATCAAAACGTTGACCCGGCTGTACAACCAGTTGCATCAGGCGGCGGCGGCGAGCCAGCGCGTTTTCGAACTGCTCGAGACCCGCAATACCGTCGTCGACCCTCCTCATCCGGTGGCCCTGGACGCGCGCCATGCGGACATTCATTTCGAGCATGTGGATTTCCGATATGGTGAAAAGCCGGTCCTGAGCGATATCAACCTGACGGTCAAGGCCGGCCAGCTCGTGGCGCTGGTGGGCAGCAGCGGTTCCGGGAAAACGACGATTACCAACCTGCTCCTGCGCTTTTACGACCCGGAGCGCGGTTCCGTGCGCATTGGCCCGACCGATATCCGGCAGGGCGCGATCAAGGACCTGCGCCGCCAGATTGCCCTGGTGACCCAGGAAACGATTCTGTTCCACGACACCATCCGCCGCAACATCGCCCTCGGCCGGCCGGATGCCACCGACGCCGAAATCGAAGCCGCAGCCCGTTCGGCTAACGCCCACGGGTTCATTCTGCAGAAATCCGAAGGCTACGATTCCGTCGTCGGCGAGAAAGGGGTTAACATCTCCGGCGGCCAGCGCCAGCGCATCGCCATTGCCCGCGCCATTTTGAAGAATGCGCCAATCCTGGTGCTGGATGAAGCCACCAGTTCGCTCGACACCGAATCGGAGCGCGTGGTTCAGACCGAGCTGGAAAAGCTCATGACGGGACGAACCACCATCTGCATCGCCCACCGCCTTTCCACCATCCAGAAGGCGGACCTGATTGTCGTGCTTCACGAAGGCAGAATCGCCGAGACCGGCAAGCACGCGGAACTGATTCAACGCGGCGGGGTTTATCAACGATTGCATGAGCTTCAGTTCGCGAGTTGACGTTCTATGGATGCCCTGAACCTGCCGCGGGAAACGAACTGTGCAACGCCGGAGGCACTCCGGCGCCATCGCAGTTTGCCGTGTGCCTTCGCCGTCCCGCCGGAATCACCGTTGGAACCGCGCGACGGAATAATCCGGCAAAAAGATTGCTTCCGGCCCCTAACTGGAGAAAATGACGCAGTTATTGCATAGGATGTCATGCGAACCGTCTCAAAAATTCTTACCGGGGCCGGAATCGTCGCCGGAATGGTCGCTGCGGGCCTTCTCATAGGCTGGTGGGGCAGCCGCGGATCGCGGCCGGAAATCCCCACGCCCGTCGCCGTCCAGCCACCGCTCGAATCGCCGCCGTCCGTGCACTCTCCCCTGGGCGGCACCAATTCCCCGGGCCTGTCCGAAACCGCAGCCCTCTCCAACTCGGCCGCGCTGACGCCGGGTGTTCTGCCGCCGGCCGGGACGAATCTCCTCGCCGATTGGGAGGGCAAAGTGGACGAAGTTCTGGGTTCCGATACGGAAGATACGAACAAGGTAAAACAACTCTTCGAATTGTTCCCGCACCTGCCGGAGGAAGGCCAGGTCGAGGTGGCGCAACACCTCTCCAACCTGGTCCCAGACGAGAACTACGCGGCCTTGGGCCAGCTCCTGCAAAATGCCAAGCTGCCCGAGGCGGTGCTGGATGTGCTCATGGCGGACGCGCTCAACCGGCCCAACTCGGTCAAACTCCCGACGCTGCTGGACGTCGCGCAGAATCCGGACAACGCCAAGGCTGGTGAAGCCAAGGATTTGCTCGAATTGTATCTCGACGAGGATTACGGCACCGACTGGAGCAAATGGAAGGATGCGATGAACAAGTGGCTGCTGGATAACAAGGATTAAATTAAATGACTGAACCGATTGCCTATTTTGATCTGCCGGCGCAACTGCGCGGCATTCGCAAAGAGATTGATGCCGCCATGGCGCGCACCGTGGACCAGTGCTCGTTCTGCCTCGGCCCGGATGTGGCGCAGTTCGAGAAGGACTTCGCGCGCTTTTGCGGCGCCGCACACTGCGTCGGCTTCAACAGCGGCACCTCGGCTCTGCACGTCGCCTTGCTGCTGCTCGGCGTCGGCCGCGACGATGAAGTCATCACCACCCCATTCACATTCGTCGCCACGAGCTGGGCGATTTCGTATGTGGGCGCGAAACCGGTTTACGCGGACATTGACGATGCCACGTTCAACCTGGATCCCAAGCGGATCGAGCGGGCCATTACGCCGCGCACCAAGGCGATCATGCCTGTGCACCTTTACGGCCATCCTTTCGACCTCGACCCGATCCTGGAAATCTGCCGGAAACACAAATTGCCGCTCATCGAAGACGCCTGCCAGGCGCACGGCGCACGGTACAAAGGCAAAGTTGTCGGCACCTTTGGCGCGGCTTCCGGCTTCAGCTTTTATCCCGGCAAGAACCTCGGCGCCTGCGGTGAAGGCGGTGCGCTGGTGACGAACCAGGCTGCATTCGACCGTCGCGCCAGGTCGCTGCGCGAACACGGCTCGACCACGCGTTATTACCACGATGAAGTCGGGTTCAACTACCGCATGGAAGGCATTCAGGGGGCGGTGCTGGGCGTGAAATTGAAATATCTGGCGCAATGGACCCAAAAGCGCCGGACGATCGCGCACACCTATCACGATCTGCTGGCGGACACGCCGCTTCAGCTCCCCCGCGAAGCCGCGGGCTGCGAAAGCGCGTGGCACCTCTACGTCGTGCGCCACCCGCAACGGGATGAGCTCAAGAAACATCTCGAAGCCAACGGCGTCGGCTGCGCGTTGCATTATCCCCTGCCGCTGCACCTGCAGAAATGCTACGCCAATCTGGGCCACAAGCCCGGCGATTTCCCCATCGCCGAAAAAGCCGCGCGCGAATGCCTCAGCCTGCCCATTTATCCGGAACTGACCGACAAACAAGTCCAGCGGGTGGCGGATGTCATCAAGGAATTCTTCAAGAAGACGTAGCATCCCGTCTAAGAAGCCGGAGCCGACGTGGGGTGGCTCCGACTCAACGCTCGTTTCGAAGAGATGAGCCATCCTCGCCACCTGTTGCGTGACCGCCCAGGCCGAAGCGTGCGCAAATCCCCTTCAAACAAAGCCGCTGCTCTTATCTAAGCGCTATTCCCCCGTTGGGACTGAATGTAGATTCG
>CAZFOA010000237.1:0-5216 GCA_964520205.1 uncultured Verrucomicrobiota bacterium
GGCGCGCCTGCATCTTGCAATGCGGCGGCCCTCCGCCGCTTTCACTTCGGCGCGGGTCCCTGCGTCACCTGCACCAAACCGTCCACGCGCAGCCAGCGGGCGAATGCAGCCCGGATTTCCGGCGCGGTGAGTTTGACATACCGCTCCGCGGCCCGAATGGGTTCGTCGAGCGGCAGGTCGTGGGTGGACCGCGAAAGCCAGCCTGTCGCAATGCTCCGGACGCTGGATTCGGCCAGCGGAATTTCCCGCAGCAACAAGGCCCGCGCCTGCTGCAGTTCCCGCGGCGTCACGTCCGCCTTCTGCATCTCCTTCAGGTTGCTGACCACGATGGCGCGCGCCTTGGCCACTTTCGGCGGATCGCAGGCGTAATTGACCTGATAAATGCCGCGGGTTTGTCCGACGTCGAACGTGGACGAAACATAGTAGGTCAGCCCGTTCTTTTCACGCAGATCGCGGTACAGGCGCGTGGCATAAAACGCGCCGCCCAGCACATGGTTCCCCAACTGGAGCGCGTAATAATCGTCGTTCGTCCGGGTCAATTGCAACGTTTGGGCGAGGGTCACTTCGTCCTGCACGCGGCTCGAGTCGGGCACTTGCGTCGTGGACGGCGCATTGGCCGGCGCGGGTGGAAAAAGAGTTTCCGGTTTGGGTCCGACCGCCTTCCAATCGCTGAAATACTTTTCCACGGCGGCCCGCGCATTCTCGGGCGTCACCTGGCCGATCACGACAATCGTGGTGAGATCCGGGCGAAAGACGCGGTCGTAATAGTCCTGCACGTCCTGAATGGTGAGCGACTTGATGGTTTCGGGGGTGGCTTCCCGCTGAACCGGATCGTGCGGTGGGAACAGCGCTTTTTTGAGCGCGCGGCCGGCCAGATAATTTGGACTTTGCCGTTTGCCGGCGACGGACGCCGCCTGTTGCGGCTGGAGGATTTTGAAAGCCGTTTCGGGCAGCGCCGGAGCGAGTTCGTTTTCCGCAAGGAGTTGAACGCCGCGTTCAAAATCGTTGGCCAGCACCCGCAGCGAAAAATCGGCGCCCGCCGATTCGTCGGCGCCGATGTCATCCAGCGCCTTCTGGAACGCGACGCGGTCGAGCGTCCTGGTGCCATAGGAGAACAGTTCGTCCAGCGCCTGATCCACGCCTTCCTTGCCCGGGACGGTTTCCAGGTCGGAATTGTTTTTGATCTGGCCGTACACGCTGATCGTGTCGCTGATGGTTTCGGGCTGCACGATGAGCTTGAGACCGTTTGGCAGCGTGAAGACGGACGGCTTCAAGGAGGAGGCCGGGACTTCGGCGCGCCCCACGGCAGTCGCGGCCCACGTCGGCAGTTTGACTCCCTTGGTTTTTGTGGGCGCGAAAGATTCCTGTCCGCCAAAACTTTTTGAGGAAATGGGCTTGCCGGATGGCTGGGGCTTGAGAATGGCCGAGATCGCGTGATCCAAATCCAGGAATTTCCGGGCCACGCGATTGACATCGTCCACGGTCACCCGCCGGATGGCTTCGATGTCGTCGTCGGGCGATTGCCGGCCTTCCACCGCCACCGCCTGCGACCACGCCATGGCCAGGCCGGAGACGGAATTCTTCTGGAACTCGGCCTCGGCCACTTCCCTGCGCTTGGCGGCCTCGACCAGGTCCGCCAGCACGCCATTGGTGGTTTCCGCGGCCAGGATTTGTTTCACCTGATCGAGCAATGCCGGCGCGTCCGCTCCCGCGGGAAAACCGCCTACCGCGTAACCGATTCCCGCTTGGGGCAGACTTTCGTAGGCGAACTCGGAAAACAGCGCCTTCCCATCCGGCACCAACTCGTAGAGCTTGCCGCGCTGGCTGCTCAACACGTCCGAAAGGATTTGCGACGCCGCGTAATCCGGGCTGTCGGATCCCGGCATTCGGAAGACGACGGCCGTCATGCCGTAGGGAAGATCGGTGTCCAGATTCAGCGTTTGCGGTTTGACCGGTTGAAAATCATAAACCGGTCGGGCCGGCAGTGGGTGTTGAGGAATCGTGCCGAACAGTTCTTCCACCTGCTTGAGCGCGTCATCCGGCTGCACATTTCCCACAATCACCAGGATGGCGTTGTTCGGCACATACCAGGTGTCGTGGAACTGTTTCAGCATGGCTGCGGTGGTTTTGTCAAAAGACGGCCGGCTGCCCAGCGGGTCGTGAGCGTAGGGTGTGCCCTGGAACATCGCCGTCAGCAACTGGGTGTAGAACACATACTCGGGGTTGGACAAATCCTGGGCGACCTCCTGTTCGATGGCGCCGCGCTCCTTGCTCCACAACGTTTCCGTGGACGAAAGGCCTTTCATGCGGAGCGCCTCGATGTGCAGCGCCACGTCCAGGTCCTCCGCCGGCACGGTGAAAAAATACTGGGTCGCCGCCTGCTGGGTGTCGGCGTTGAAGTCGCCGCCCATGGCGGCCGCAATGTCCGCCAGTTGATCGGCCGACAAACCGGGGCTGCCGCGGAACATCATGTGTTCCATGGCGTGGGCCGTGCCGGGAAAACCGGCGGCGGTCTCGTCCGAACCCGCGCGGTAATTGATCACCGTGGTGACCACGGGCGCGAGCGTGTTGCGCACGACGACGACCTGGAGTCCGTTCTTCAAGGTGGCGCGCCGGACGTTTTCATTTGTGGATGCCGGAGCGGGAGCCGCCCAGGCACACCCGGCATGCGCCAACCCGAGTCCGACGGCGGCCAGCGCCAGGATTCGGAAGGATGAAAGGCCGAGGCGCCGCCCCGGATTCGCCGCGTTTTGACGGGTTGCGAAAAATTCTTCCGACCGGTTTTCCGGATCATGTTTCACGTTCATTGCTTGAGCACATAGACTATGCGAAAACTCCGTTCGTTCAAGCGCTCATGAGATTTCTCTGGTTTATTTTCGGAGGCGAATTATTGTCGGCAACGTTTGCATGAAGAAACTCCGCTTTCTCCGATTGGCGCGGGCGCTCTCGCTGGCGGTGCTTTGGTTGTGCGGCCCCCGCGGCTTCGCCCAATTGCCCTCGGGTTCACCCGGAGGCGTGAACGCCGCCCTGGCTAAACTCTTCGGCGCCACCACCGCCTTCACCGCCAAAGTGGAGGTTCAAGTGCTTGATCCGTCGCAGAAAGAATCGCTCCGCATGCCCATGAGCTTCGCCGACCGGAATGGCAAATTGCGCCTCGAGTTCGAGGTGGCGCAAATCCAAAGCCGGAAATTGTCCGCCAAACAGGTGGCCGAAATGAAAGACGCCGGCCTGGGGCGAATTGTCAGCATTATTCGACCGGACAAAAAGGCGAGCTACATCCTGTATCCCGGCGCGCAGAACTTCACGATCGTCCCCATGCCCAAAGCCGAGGCCGACGCGCTGGGAAAAGATTTGAAGCTTGAGAAAACGCCGCTCGGCCAGGAAACCATTGACGGACATCCTTGCGTCAAAAACCGGGTGTTGGTCAAGGACCGCCAAAACGTGGTGCTGGAAGCCACCACCTGGAACGCCACCGACCTCAAGGATTTTCCGGTCCAGATTCGGACGAAGGACAAAGACGTCATTTCGATCCTGCGCTTCAAGCAAGTCCAGTTCGCCCAGCCGGGTTTGGACCTGTTCGAAATTCCCGCCGGCTACAAACAGAGCGGCTGATTCATTGGCATCGGACCTATGCGGATCACAAATTTAAATCCGGACACGGCCATCGGCGCCAGCGCCTGGTTCGTGGAAATGGACGGGCACCGGCTCCTGCTCGACGCCGGCACACACCCGAAACGCGAAGGCCGCCCCAGCCTGCCGCTCTATCACCTGGTGAAAAACCAGGAGCTCGACGCCATCGCCGTCTCGCACTGCCATCACGATCACGTCGGGTCGCTGCCGGTCGCCTTGCGCTATTTCCCGCAAGCCCACGTGATGATGACCGAGTTGAGTTATTTCCTCGTCGAACGCGTCCTGCACAATTCGGTGAACGTCATGACCCGCCAGCGCGACGAACTGGGCATCAAGGAATACCCGCTTTACAGCCACGATGAAGTGGATGACATCGCGCCCCTCTTCCAGGGCTTCAAATACAACCGGGAAATCGAGTGGGCCGCCTTTCACAAAACCCGCGCCGGCTCGGTTTCACCCACGCTGGAATTCTACGACGCCGGGCACGCGCTCGGCTCCGCCGGAATCCGGGTGGCCGGGCGGAAGGAGACCCTCTTTTACACCGGGGACGTTTGTTTTCACGACCAGACGATCTTGAAAAGCGCCCGTTTTGAAGGCGCGCGAGCCGAGGTGCTGATCATGGAAACCACGCGCGGCAATCGCGCGCTGCCGCCGGGCTTCACGCGCGCCGGGGAAATCGAGCGCCTGAGCGGCGCCATTCAACGCGTGCTGGCGCGCAAAGGCTCCGTCCTGATCCCCGCGTTCGCGCTCGGCCGCACCCAGGAAATCCTGGCGTTGCTCGCCCTCCTCATGCGCGAAGGCCATTTGAAACCGCAACCCATCTACATCGGCGGCCTGGGACGCGTGTTCACCGAAATCTACGACCTGCAATCCGACCGCACCCACCGCCAGTATCCGAACCTGCAACTGCACGAAGCGTTGAACCTGGTCGTGCTCGAAAAAGGCCAGGCGGAGAAAATGAAGCTGACGGGCGGGCGCCTGTTTGTCATCACGGCCGGCATGATGACCGAGAAAACCGCCGCGCACGACCTGGCCCTGCGCATGATCGGCGACGAACGACAGGCCATTTTCCTGGTGGGCTACTCCGACCCGGACACGCCGGCCGGCCGACTCCGCTTGGCCAAAGACGGCGAGACCTTTGTCTTAAGCGGCGGCGGCGGCGCCGTCACCCGCCGCTGCGAAGTGCAGGAATTCGACCTGACCGCGCACGCCAATCGCGAAGACCTGCTCGATTTTGTCGGCCGGGTCGAGCCACGCGCGATTCTGCTGGGCCACGGCGACGACGATTCGCGCCGCTGGTTTGAAGAGCAAATCAGCGCCCGCCACCCCAAAATCAAAATCATCCACCCCCAACCGGGAAAAGCGGTGGAAGTGTAGATTGTCTGACGAGGGGAGTTAAGAGCCAGCTTGCAAAGGTTGTCGGTAGGGCGCGTCACTCCGTGCGCGCCGTCTCCGAAGGCTGGAACGGCCCATGATTCCAAAGCATTAATCCAACGGCGGCGCGCACGGAGTGAGGCGTCTGCCAATTGTGAGAGGGATTCTGCTTTAGAGCGGTTACAACTTTTATGTAGCGCAGACATTCTTGT
>CAZFOA010000238.1:0-5191 GCA_964520205.1 uncultured Verrucomicrobiota bacterium
TTTTCTTCAAGGAGCCGCGCAGAAACGGGAGCTTTAACTTTCACTGAAATCACTTCCATGGCCCTCATGGCGCAACATCATCGCCCAAGCCGCAACTATTCGTGCCGTCGATGACGGGGTCAAGCCCGGAAAACGGAATTCATTCGCGGTTTGTCATTCTTTGCTGATAGGGGTGATGGCGATGGAGGCAACGAACGGTTTGTTGGGATTAAAAAGGTGTCGAGTCAGGCTTCAGGAGAATGAAGGCCGCACACAAACCAGTCCGTGGGCTTGAGCCACGGCGTCGTGCGCCACTTTTCCATTCATCACATTGATTCCAGCAATGAGCGCGGGTTGCCGGCGGCAGGCTTCCACCAGCCCGTAATCCGCCAGCAACTCGAGGTAGGGATAGGTCACGTTCGTCAGCGCCTGCGTGGCGGTGCGGGCATACGCGCCGGGCATGTTGGCGACGCAATAATGCGTGACGCCTTCCTCGACGAAGACCGGATCGTGGTGTGTGGTCGGGCGCGAAGTTTCCGCGCAGCCGCCCTGATCGATGGCGATGTCCACCAGCACGCTGCCGGGGCGCATCCGGCGCAGCATGTCGCGGCGGATCAATTTGGGCGCCTTCGCGCCCGGCACCAACACGGCGCCGATGAGCAGGTCCACGGAGGGCAACAGGTCCAGCAGATGCGATTCATTCGAGTAAAGCGTGTGCGCGGTGTGCAGGGTGATATCCAGGAATCGCATGCGTTCGAGGTCCACTTCGAGAATCGTGACGTCGGCGCCCAGGCCCTGGGCCATTCGCGCGGCGTTGATTCCCGCCGCGCCGCCGCCGAGCACGACGACCTTCCCCGGCAGGACGCCCGGCACGCCACCGAGCAGCACGCCACTGCCGCCCACATGTTTTGCGAGAAAATAACCGCCGACGAGAATGGACATGCGCCCGGCGATTTCGCTCATCGGCTCCAGCAGGGGCAGCCGGCGATTGACTTCAACCGTTTCATAAGCCAGCGCCGTCACGCCGGATTGCATCAGCGCCTCGGTCAGCGGGCGGCTCGCGGCCAGGTGCAAATAGGTGAACAGAATCTGGCCGCGCCGCAACAGGCCGACCTCCGACGGGAGCGGCTCTTTCACTTTTACGATCAGGTCGGCTTGGGCGAAGATGCCGGAATGGGAGTCCACGAGCGTTGCGCCCGCGTTTTCGTACTCGGCGTCGGGATAACCGGCGCCGGCGCCGGCGCTGCGCCCGACCAGGACCCGGTGCCCGCGTTTGACGAGTTGATAGGCGCCCGAGGGCGGCAGAGCGACACGATATTCCTGCTCCTTGATCTCTTTGGGGACGCCAATAATCACGAGGGACGATTCCTTTCGTTGTCGGGTTCGATGGTTGGGACGAGCGCGGGCGTGAGCTGGGTTGTTTTCCCGGCCTCCGGTGGCGGGGAAATTTCCAGCCGGGCTTGCGCGCGCTGGACCAGCGCCAGCATGGTCAAGGACGCGGCGGCCTGCTTCTCGGCTTCCTGAATGCGCGCGAATTCGCCATAGACTTCCTGGCGCACGGGCTCGTCGCGGGTGATCAGCTCCTGTCCCGGGGTGGCGCGCATGGCCTGCAAAAGGTGGTGGGCGTTGATGGCGTCGAGCGGCCGGGCGGGCGTGTAGGCCGGTTCGGTCCCGGAGATTTCGGAAACCAGATGCGCCGCGACGAGGGTGTGCAGGACCTGCTGCGCGAGCTGGCTGGGAATGGCCAGTTCGGCGGACATTTCCTGGATGGTCGCCGGGGGCAGGCCGTGCTGGAAGCGCTGGCCGATGCTGGTCATCAGCCGCAAGGCGACAAATTCGCGTCCGCGCTGGTTGACGTTCTCCGCGATTTTCTCCTGGAAATAGAGCGTGCGATTTTGAAAGGCATAGGCCACCTGCGCCCCGAACAATAAAATAAGCCACGAGAGGTAAAGCCCGGCCATGAAGACCGGCACCAGTCCCAGGCTGCCGTAAATCTTGCTGTTGGTGACGACGCGGGAGACGTAAAGGAAGCCGAACATGTTATTCAACTGCCAGAGCGAGCCGCCCACGAACCCTCCGACGAGAGCGGCGCTGATTCGCACCCGGGTATTCGGCACCAGCAGGTAGAGCATTGCGAACGTGAGCCAGATGACGACCAGGGTGAGCAGTGGAAAAATGAAATGTCCGATGCCCGGAGCCTTGGTGATGAGTCTCTGGGTGGTTTGCCAGTGCGGTCCGCTCGCCAACCCCAGCGCGCCGGCCAGCAGCAGCGGCCCGAGCGTGATGGTGGTCCAATAAAGCACAATCCGCAAAAGCCAGTTCCGCCCGCGCGTCACCCCCCAGATGTCATTGAACGTCCCCTCGACCTGGCTGAGCATCTGGATGGCCACGTAAACGAGCGCCAACATGCCAAACCCGGCGATGGCGCTGCTCTGGGTTTTTTGGACAAACTCATGGATCCTCCTGGCGGCTTCCTGTTGCGCCAGGGTCGTGGGTGTGTCGCCGTCGGCAGAAGCGGCGGTGTTGGTTCGGATCGAGGCGGATTCATCGGCGGCAACGGTCGTGCCGGATGCGGCGGGGGCGGTCTGTGCCGAGGCGAGGTTGGTCGAAGCGGATGGCGCGTTGGTTTGGTCCAATCCGGAGGCGCCATCCGCGGTGACAAAGGCCGTGCGCACCGGCGCATTGGGGTGGAGCACGGCCGGAGGCATGATTCCGGCGATGACTTTGTCAACGAACTGGTAGATTTGTTGCTCGCCTTCCTTTTTGAGCAGGCTGCTGGTCACGCTGATGGCCACAGCGAGCATGGGGATGAGGGCGAGCAGCGTGGTGTAGGAGAGCGCCGCGGCGCGAATCGGGCAACGGTTGCGGTTGAAACTCCGGGCGATCAGCATCCAAAAATGGAGGAATTTGTAGAGGCCGGAGAGTTCGCGTTCGGACCGGAAAACCCCCTCATCCAGTAATGCCTGGATGCCATCCCGAAGCCGTTGCAGCCTGGAATTCTTTTTCGCCATGCCGATGCCGCAACGCTAACAGAGGTGGCGTGAAACGTAAAACGTGAAACGCGCTGCGTGAAACGTGAACCCAACCCGGGAACGCTCCTCCGTCAGCCATCACGAATCACGTTTCACGCTTTGCGTCACCGCACTTTGCCCTTTGAACTCCAAACTTTGAACTGGTAACCTGCATCCATGGCACGAAAGGCATCGGCAGACTCCGGATCGGCGCGCGGCTTTGATGACATCATCGGCGTGGCGTTGCTGGCGGCCGCGGTGCTGCTGGTGGTCGCGCAACTTTCCTTTGATCACAACGACATCTCCTTCCTGACCACACGTTTGAACAAGCCGACCCGGAACTGGATTGGTCCGATCGGGGCCTATCTGGCGTGGTTTTCGTTTGTGCCTTTCGGGGCGGCGGGATACCTGTTGCCCGAACTGTCCCTCGTCTTCGGTCTGGCTTACTTGCTGGGCTTTCCCGGCCATTTGCGGGAACGCGCGCGGTGGTCCGTCGGCTGGTCGTTCCTGCTGATCGTGTCGCTCACCGGGTTGTGCTACATCCTGGGCGAAGCCGGGTGGTTCGGGAAATTGAACCAAAAGATCGGCTCGCAAAGCGCCGGCGGATGGCTGGGGTATGCCACGTACGGAGAAACGCGAAGTTATAAATATGGATTTTGCCTGCTGGGCGGCATGGGTGCGACCATTGTGTACGCGACACTGCTCCTGATCAGTCTCTTGTTTCTGACGAACTTTCGGCTGGGCGAATGGCTGCTTTGGATCTGGGGGCCCAAGGCGGGCGCCGCCGCCGAAGCCGGCCCCGAAGATCAAACGCTCGAACGCCGCGCGCGCGAGCTTCAAAAACAGGCCAAGAAGCTTCAGGAGGAAGTCGAACGCACCGGCCTCGGCGCCGACATGCAGCCGGTGCCCGAACCCACCGTCCGCGACTTGAGCGTGCCGCAACAATCCAAACCGGCTCGGGTCCGAAAGTCTTCCGAGACCGCCAAAGAGCCCGCGCCGCCGGATGAAGGCGAAGTGATTCCGGCGCGTGAAGTCGCCGCCGCCACCACCGCGGACGTGCTGGGCAACGCGGTTGACGACAAAACCGCGGCCAAACCGGACAGCAGGGAAAAATCCGGCGAGGCGAAACCCGAGCCGGTCGTTCACATCGCCGATGGCTCGGCGCCGGCCAGGACAAAACCCGTCCCGAGGAAGCCCAAGCCCATCACGGTCGCCGCCACACCGCTCATCGGCAATTACCAATTGCCACCCTTGGATTTCCTGCGGTACCCGGACACGACGCTGAAGCCGACCGAATCGAAGGAGGAATTGATGGCCAACGCCCGGTTGATGCAGCAGACCCTTGCGCAGTTTGAGATCGAAGTGGCGCTGGGCGACATCACCAAGGGCCCGACCATCACGCGCTATGAACTGCACCCGGCTCCGGGGGTGAAGCTCGAAAAGATCACCGCCCTCAGCAACAACATCGCCGCCGCGCTGAAAGCCGAGCGCATCAATATCCTCGCGCCGGTGCCCGGCAAAAGCTCCGTCGGCGTCGAAGTGCCGAATCCCGTCAAAACGGCGGTCATCATTCGCGACCTGCTCGAATCCGACGAATGGCGGAACACCAAGGCGCGCATTCCCCTCGCTCTGGGCAAGGACGTTTACGGCCATCCGATCATGGCGGACCTCTCGGAAATGCCGCACCTGCTCATCGCCGGCAGCACCGGGTCGGGAAAATCCGTCTGCATTAACGCCATCATCACCTCGCTCTTGTACCGCTTTTCGCCGGATCAACTGCGGTTCGTCATGATCGATCCGAAAGTGGTCGAGTTGCAGCATTACAACACGCTGCCCCATTTGGTCGTGCCGGTCGTCACGGACCCGAAGAAGGTCATCCTGGCGCTGCGCTGGGTCGTGAACGAGATGGAAAAGCGATACCAGATTTTCGCGAAGGTCGGCGTGCGCAACATCGCCACGTTTAACTCGCGGCCGAAGAACAAACCGCTGCCGCCGCAAGAGCCGGAACTGCCGCTCATGGCCAGGAAGGAAAAGGTCGAGCCGGGCGCCGAGGGTTTCGCGGTCGAGGTGGACGAGGAAATCGTCGTGCCGCGCGAAGACGACATTGTCATCCCGGAAAAGCTCAGTTACATCGTGGTGATCATCGACGAGCTGGCGGACCTGATGCTGGTGGCGCCGGCGGACGTGGAAATGGCCATCGC
>CAZFOA010000239.1:0-5178 GCA_964520205.1 uncultured Verrucomicrobiota bacterium
GTTCCGTATGACGTCCCGTTCGGCCAATGCGTTTTATGGACACCACCTCTCTACCGGGCACGGTGGTTTTGAAACTGTTCGGGCACGAAATCCAGTTGATGCCCCGTGTCTTGACCGTTGACAAAAAGGAACGGCCGTGGCGTTCCGAGGAAACGCTGGCCTTGCCGGGAACGAATCGACCCGGACGCCCGGTTATGCGATAGTGTTCGGACATGCAATACTCGCTTAAAGGCAAATGGATCTTGATCACCGGTGCCTCGAGCGGTTTCGGGGCGGCGGCAGCACGCGCGTTCGGCGCGGCCGGCGCCAAACTGCTGCTCGGCGCCCGCCGGATCGAGCGTTTGAAACAAGCCGCCGCAGCGGCGCGCCGGGCCGGAGCGGCAGACGCCAGGGTTCAGTTCCTCGACGTTTCCAATACCGAAAGCGTCAACGCGTTCGCTTCCTGGGCACGGAAACAAACCCGTCGCGTCGATGTCCTGATCAACAACGCCGGGGGTGCCCAGGGTTTGGACTCGGTCGCCGATGGCAAAGACGCGGATTGGGAAGCCATGCTGCAAAGCAACGTGCTGGGAATCCTGCGGGTGACGCGGGCGGTGTTGCCACTGATGCCGCACGATGCCGGCGCTTCGATCATCAACATCGGTTCAATCGCCGGGCATACCGCTTACGAAGGAGGCGCGGCTTACTGCGCCGCCAAAGCCGGCGAGCTGCAAATCACACGCGCGTTGCGCCTCGAATTGAATGGCACCGGCATCCGGGTCGGCACCGTGGATCCGGGCCTGGCCGAAACCGAGTTTTCTCTCATCCGCTTCAAAGGCGATGTCCGCCGCGCCAGGAGCGTTTACGCCGGCGTCCGTCCGCTCATGGCGAAAGACCTCGCGGAGATCCTCGTATGGATTGCCAGCCGTCCGCCGCATGTGAATATCGATGAACTGATCGTCAAGCCGGTGGACCAGGCGGCGGTTCACAAGGTCTTCCGGCGCCCTGCTTGAACACCCGCTAAATTCCCCGGTTCGTGCGCCAGAGCAGGACGGCGCCGATGGCTTGAAAGAGGAAGTTAGGCAGCCACACCCAAAGGTGGGGGGCCAGATCGGGACGGCTCGTGTGCGCCCCGGCAAAGAGGATCAACGCGTAATAGACCACCACCAGGCCCAAGGCAATGGCGATGCCGATGTTGGTTTCACGGCGGTGGACGCGAATGCCGAGCGGAATGCCGATGAGGGTGAAACTGAAGCAGGCGAAAGAAAACGCCGTCTGCCGGTGAATTTGCACGCGGATTTCTTCCATCTTCTCCTCGCGCAGCCCCTGCAATTCGCGCTTTTCATTGCGCAATTCATCGTCGGAAAGTTTGTTCGCCAGCGGGAGATCGATCCGGTGTTCCCAATTCCGGAGTTCGTCCCGCAACTGGGTGAACGTCATGTCGCTGATCCCGGGTTTGCCGGCCTTTTTCCGGGTTCCGCCCAAATCAAGTTCAAGCGGCCATTCCTTGGCGATTCCGGCGGCGCCGCCGGCCACATAAACAATGGTCGCGTCGAAAAGCCGCAATGTGATTTTTTGATGGGGGGCGTCCACTTCAAGCCGGCCGCGGGGCGCGCGCACTTTCAGGTCCACGTTGGTTTCATCCTTGAGTTGGTACAAGAGCACGTCCTGCAGGTCCTGCTTGTGAATTTTGCCGAGATACAGGATGTAACCGGGAAACTCCGTGATCGGCCGGCCCTCGGGCAATTGCAAGTTGGACAACATCACGGCCCCGAGATTGAAGCGCAGGTTGTTATAAGCCACCCGGCAGCGAGGGGCCACGTAGAGGTTCACCACCGCGCTCACGGCGCACAGGCTGAGACTTGCCACCAGGATGGGCATGATGAGCGAAACCAGGCTGACGCCGCTCGCGCGGGCGGCGGTCAGTTCCTGATCGGCGCTGAAGCGGCCAAACACGAGCAGGGTGGCGGTGAGCATGCCGATGGGCAGGGCGAATGCCGCCACGAACGGGATGAGCAAGCCCGTCGCCTGCGCCAGCAAACCGAAGGTGGCCTGCCGCTTGACCAGCAACGGCAGGAGTTCATTCAGCACGTTGCCGAGCATCAGCACGAAGGTAAACACCGCCACGGTCATCACCAGCGAAGTCATGACTTGTCGGAGCAGATATCGGTTGAGCGTTTTCAAGCCGGTTCACCACGGCGCCGCCCGGCCAGGCCGGGTGCAATCCGCCAGCAGCATGAGTCAGCGAAGAAAAGAGTCAAGGGCGTTGGGAGACGTTCAGCGTGAGAGGGTGCCGTAACTATTCAGTTAAAAGGGGAGCGCACGCGCCCTCGCGTGCTGTGGTTGGCGCCCTCGCCGACCACAGGAGGGCGTTCGAACGGATCACGGTTTAGTGATTGCATAGCGCCCTCCTCCGACCGGCGAGGGCGCCGGTCGGAACACGCGATGGCGCGTGTGCTCCCCAATTCCAACTGCATGGTTACGGCTGAAGGTGGAACTCCAAACAAGGTCAGTGATGAGATGCACCCAGCGTGAGAGATGCTGCCGTCCCAGCCGCGCCAGGCCGGGAGATCCCGCGGGCCCATCGGGTGTTTCAATGATCAATGATCAATGATCAATGAGAAATGAGAAATGGATAATGGGCATTGGCCATTTGGCATCGGCCATTTCACACACATTCTACTCGTCAAGCTCGGCAGAGTTTTCAATCATCTGCCAGGACGAGAAAAAGGCGATGAAGTTCAGAATGGACAACGGTGGCAGCCGCGAAAAAAACCGCGATGGAGGGCGTGAATTCACAGCAAACAAGCATTCCAACTCCGAAGATTGCCGCCGGGCAGTTGCGGTGATCTGTCTTTGTCTGGCCGCAATCACCTTCGCCGTGTTTGGCCGGACCTTTCGTTACGGGTTCGTCAACTATGATGACGCCGCGTACGTGTATGAGAACGAGGCGGTCCAAAAAGGTTTGAGTTTGGAGGGTGTGGGCCGGGCGTTCACCCATGTCCACGCCGGGAATTGGCATCCGCTGACGACGATCACTCACATGTTGGACGTTGAGTTGTATGGGCTGAACGCGGGGGGGCATCATTTGACCAACGTGGTGCTGCATTCGGCGGCGGCCATTCTGTTGTTTTTGGCGTTGCGTTCGATGACCGGGGCATTGTGGCGCGCGGCTTTTGTGGCGGCGGTATTTGCAGTTCACCCGTTGCGTGTGGAATCGGTGGCGTGGGTGGCGGAGCGCAAGGACGTGTTGAGCGGGTTGTTTTTCATGCTGACAATTTGGGCGTATGCCCGTTACGTGCGTCCGGGGCGGTCGGTGGCGCGCTATTGGGCGGTGTTCTTTCTCTATGCGGCGGGGTTGTTGTGCAAACCGATGCTGGTGACGCTGCCGTTTGTGTTGTTGCTGCTGGATTTTTGGCCATTGGGCCGGTTTGCCCCGATGGCGACGGGAGATGTCGGGGTGGAATGGCGGAACAGGCGGGCCGTTATTTGGCGTTTGGTGAAGGAGAAGATTCCGTTGATGGCGCTCGCCGCCGCTGCATGCGTGGCGACACTCACGGCCCAGAAGGAAGGCATCAGACCGTTGGAGCAGTCTCCGCTTTCCTTGCGTTTAGCCAACGCGATGGTGTCGTGCGTGATTTACCTCAAGCAGATGGTATTTCCGGGCGACCTGGCCGCGTTTTATCCCTATCCGATTCACGGCTTGCCGGTTTGGGAAGTGGCGGCGGCAGCACTTTTGTTGGGGACGATTTCTACGGGAGCAGTTCTATTATGGCGGCGGCAGCCCTGGTGGCTGACGGGATGGTTTTGGTATTTGGGGATGTTGGTGCCGGTGATTGGGTTGGTCCACGTGGGAGACCAGGCTCACGCGGATCGTTACACGTATTTGCCGCAGATTGGCATTTATGTGGCGGGGACGTGGGCGGCAGGGGAATGGTGTCGGATGAGGGGCTGTCGCCGTTTGGCGCTGGGCAGCGCCATGGCGGGTGTGATTGGGATTCTGATGGTTTTGGCCTGGAAGCAGACGGCGTATTGGAAGGACAGCGAAATACTTTGGACTCATGCGCTCAATTGCACCTCCTCAAATGCCACGGCCTGCAACAACCTTGGCATCTTATCGGTTCAAAACAACCGAATCGATGAAGCGACCCACTGGTTCGAAAGAGCTTTGGAAATCCAACCCGACTACGCGGAGGCCCATTATGGCCTCGGCACCGCCTTGCTCCAAAAGGGAGATGTCGATGGAGCCGTCGCTGAATTCAAGACCGCGCTGAAGCTCGATCCTGACGATGCGTTAGCCTGCAATAATCTGGGCCTGGTTTACTTTCAGCGAGGGCAAACGGACGCGGCAATTTCCGAGTTTGAAAAGGCGCTGAAAATCAGGCCTGACTTTGCGGAGCCTTACTGCAACCTGGGTCTTGCCTATTTTGGGAGGCAACATTTGGACGACGCAATGGCCTGTTTCCGGAAGGCCCTGGAACTTCAGCCAGGCCTGGCGGAAGCGCATTTCGATCTTGGGAACGCTTGGCTTCAGAAGGGTGACGCGGAGGAAGCCGCGGGCCAATTTCAGAAAGCGGTGGCTGCCCGGCCGAAGTATGCAACCGCGCGCAATGCTCTGGGGGATGTTCTTCGACAAATGGGACGCCTGACGGAGGCGGCTGTCCAGTATGAAAAGGTCCTGGAATTGGATCCCGGCAATGCGAATGCCCATTACAATTTAGGCAACGCTCTCCTGCAGGAGGGACGCCCCGATGAAGCCATCGTCCATTTCCAAAAAACATTGGAGCTCCAGCCTCATCACGTCGCAGCCCTGGTGGATTTGGGCGCTGCTTTCCAAAGTCAGGGACGGTTGGAAGAAGCGGCGATACAATATCAAAAGGGGCTGGAAGAGGATCCTCGAGCATTGATGGCCCTGAACAATCTGGCTTGGGTGCTGGCGACCAGTCCAAAGGAATCGCTGCGGGATGGAGTCAAGGCGATCAAGCTGGCTCAACAAGCGAATCAACTGGGCGGGGGTGAAAATCCGATTATTCTTCACACGCTGGCGGCGGCTTACGCCGAGACCGGCCGCTTTTCCGAGGCGGAAGAGACTGCGGAAAAAGCTTTGCGGTTGGCCGAATCGCAGGCAGATGCCGCGATGGCCGAAGCCATCCGAAAGGAAATCGCCCTTTACCGTTCGGGCTCTCCAATTCGCGAAGC
>CAZFOA010000240.1:0-5159 GCA_964520205.1 uncultured Verrucomicrobiota bacterium
TATTCCCCATAAGCTGGTTCCGCATGGAACCGAAAGGCACGGTTTATCTCGTCGGCGCCGGGCCGGGCGATGCGGGTCTGCTCACGCTGCGCGGAGCGGAATTGCTGCGGCGCGCCGACGTGGTGCTGTACGATATGCTCGTCAATCCGGAGTTGCTGCGCCTGGCTCCGCCGGAAGCCGAATTGATCTCGCGCGGCAGCCAAGGCACAGCGGCAGCCCTGTCCCAGGAAGCCCTGGTCGCGTTGATGATTGCCAAGGCGCGCGAGGGCAAATGCGTCGTGCGCTTGAAGGGAGGCGACCCGTATATTTTCGGCCGCGGCGGTGAAGAAGCCGAAGCGCTGGCCGCAGCCAAAATTCATTTTGAAGTCGTGCCCGGAGTTTCCTCGGTCATCGCCGTGCCGAGTTATGCCGGCATTCCGCTCACGCATCGCGGCTATTGTTCCACCTTCACCGTCCTGACGGGGCATGAAGATCCCGACAAAGAAGACTCCGACCTGGATTTCGAGCAGATCGCGCGCATTCCCGGGACGAAAGTGATTCTGATGGGTTTAAAACGCCTCGGGGAACTGACCCGAACACTGATCGAGCGCGGCGTGCCGCCGGAAACACCGGTGGCCATCATCCGCCAGGGCACCACCGGACGTCAGCAAACCATCGCCGGCACGCTGGCAACCATCGCGGGGATCGCGGCTGAGAAGAAATTCACGGCGCCCGCCATCACGATCATCGGCAAGGTGGTTGGACTGCAATCCAAGTTGAACTGGTTCGAGAAACTGCCCTTGTTCGGCCAAACCATTGTTGTGACCCGGGCGCGGGAACAAGCCCGGCCTCTGAGCCGGCGGCTCGCGGGGCTGGGCGCAGACGTGATCGGGATTCCGGCGATCAAGATTGTGCCGCCGGAGCGCAAGCAGGACATTGTGGACGCGCTGCTCGAATTGAACTCCTACGACTGGCTGGTGTTCACCAGTCCCAACGGAGTCACCGCGTTTTTTGACATGTTCTTCAAGCGCTTCCAGGACCTGCGGGACATCGGCGGCGTGCGCATCGCCGCCATTGGCCCGGGCACGGCGGAAAAGCTCAAAGAACTGCATCTCCAGGTGGATTTAACCCCCGATGAAGCCCTCGGGTCCAAAATTGTCGAGGCCTTCAACAAATATGAGAGCGTCGAGAACCTGAAAATCTGTCTGCTCCGCGCCGAGGTCGCGAACCCGGACTTGCCCCAAGCGCTGGACGAGGAGGGAGCGATTGTCGACGACATCGCGGTTTACCGGACCGTTGCTGAGACCGCGGATCCCGGCGGTGAAGCGGCCAGGCTGCTCGAAAGCGGCGCGGATTGGGTCCTGTTCACCAGCGCTTCGACGGTGGAACATTTTCACGCGCGTTTTGATTTGCCGAAATTGCGCGGGCGTTTTCCGCACATGAAGCTGGCCAGCATCGGCCCGGAAACCACCAAGGCGTTGCGCGAACTGGGACTGGATCCGGCGCTCGAAGCCAAAGAACATACGATCGACGGATTGGTCAAGGCACTGGTGTCTGCCCAAAGCCAAGGGCCGCGGCGATCGCGTCCGGTGTAGAGTCCACCCCACTCAGGGTAGGGCGCGTGACTCCGTGCGCGCCGTCTTCAAACGCTGAAGTGGCCAATGTTACCAAAGCCTTAAACCAACTGCGGCGCTGCCGGAGTGCGCCCTCTACCAAGCTCCATTTGTGAGATGGCTTCGAGTCCCCTGCCCTGAGCCGATACGGGGCAACCCGCCTGCCAGACGGGTCACGGCAAGTTTTTCCAGCAGTCTATCTTCGACGTTTTTCTCCGAACAGATCGGCGCCTTAATTGTCCATAAAGTCGATGAAGTGAAACTTGCCCCGCGGGAATCCGCGGGCAACAATGGTCGGAAGCAAAAATGGAAAACGGATCGACGCTGGCAGGATGTTTGGCGAGAAACCGGAGCCGCCACAGGCTCGGGTTCGGTCTTGCCATTGTCTCAGCGCTGGCGGGTCTGATCCCGTCCGCCGCTCCGGCGGCCAGCTTTACCGCCAGCCTGGATCGCGACACCGTGGTGGCGGGCGAAAGCGCGGTTCTGACGCTGACTTTTGAAGGCGGCCAGCCCAAGTCCTTTCCGGCGCTGCCCTCCATTCCCAATCTGCAAATCGCCGACCATGGCACTTCGCAAAACATCAGCGGCGTCAATGGACGGTGGACCTCCACGATTTCCGAAACCTTGGAGTTGACCCCGGTGCAGCCCGGCGATTACGTCATCCCCGCGCTCAAGGCGGATGTGGACGGACAACTGCTGACGAGCCGGGCGCTGACGCTGAAGGCGGTGAAACCGGAGGCATCGGCCTCTGCTCAATCCGGCGAGCAGCTCGCTTTTCTAAGAATGCTTGTTCCCAAGAAGGAGGTTTATCTCGGCGAGGCGATCCAGGTCCAACTGCAACTGTACATCCGCGACGGAGTGGCCAACGGCGATGGCATCCTGCGAGGTTTTGAAGGCCTCGGCTCATCGCCCTTGAAAGCGGATGGATTCAGCATCCTGAAAGCCGCCTATGCCCAACGGCAGCGCACAGCCATCGGCGCCGGCATCTACGATGTCGCCACCCTCGTGACGTTATTGTCGCCAGTGAAAACCGGCCCGCTGACGATTGATTCCATAAATACCTCCCTGATATTGCAAGTGCCGGCAACCAACCAGCGGCGCGATAATTTCGACCCATTCGGCATGTTTCAACGATTCCAGGAAAAGCGCGCCGTCCTCGCCACCGATGCGGAAACGGTGACGGTGCTTCCCCTGCCCCCGGGCGCTCCCGCGAATTTCAACGGTGCGGTGGGCAGTTACCATCTGGCCCTGACCGCCGGCCCGACCAATGTGGCGGCGGGCGACCCGATCACGGTTCGGATTCAGCTTTCCGGGAGCGGCGTGCTCGATTCGCTCGCGCTGCCCGAGCAAACCGCATGGCACGACTTTAAAGTATATTCGCCCACCTCCAAAATCGAGCCGGCGGATCCCCTCGGGGCAACCGGCACGAAGACCTTTGAAACGGTTGTTGTGCCGCAAAGCCCGGACATCCGGGATCTGCCGCCGGTTTCGTTCAGTTACTTCGACTCCACGAAGCGGAGTTATGAAACGCTCACCGGCTCATCCATTGCTCTCTCGATCCGTCCGGGCGGGGCAGCCGTGGTGCCGGCGGGCGCGGCGGCGAATCGCGCGGTATCGGACAATCCGCCGCCGTCCCCGGACCTGGTTTATATCAAGCAACGGCTTGGAGAGGTCGCGCCCTTCGGTCCACCGCTCGTGCAGCAACCCTGGTTTCTGGCGCTGCAAGGCACGCCGGTGTTCGCCTGGCTTTCCGTCATGGTCTGGCGCAAACGCAGCGACCGGCTGGCGAACAACCCGCGTTTGCGCCGCCAGCGGCGGGTGGCGCAAATCCTCCGAGACGGGCTGATGGATCTGCGGAAAGCCGCGGCGGAAAATAACCCCGACGAATTCTTCGCTGCGCTCTTCCGGCTCTTGCAGGAACAGCTGGGCGAGCGCCTCGATCTGCCGGCCTCCGCCATCACCGAAGCTGTGATTGAAGAACACCTGCGTCCCTCCGGCGTTCCGGAGCCGGCGCTTTCCGCGCTGCATGAGCTGTTCCAGACCTGCAACCTGGCGCGCTACGCTCCCGTTAAGACCAGCCAGGAACTGGCCGCCATGATACCGAAATTCGAGGCTGTGCTGCGCGAATTGCGCGATTTGAAACGATGAACCGTACGCCGACATTTTCCATTCCAGCGACACCTGGCAGAGCGCCGTTGAAATCGGCGCCGGCTTGCCGCAGGCCGCTGCTCCTTTTGTGGCGCCGGAGCACGCTGCTCATCGCCGGGGCTGCCTGCTTCGCGGCGACTTTGACGTTCGCCGCCGCGTCGCCCGCCTCCACGGCCGGGTTCGATTCGGCCAACAAACTTTACGAACAGGGTCAATTCATCGAGGCGGTTTCAGCCTACGAACGGCTGCTTCACTCCGGAACGGTGTCCGCGGCGGTCTATTTCAACCTGGGGAACGCCTGTTACAAATCCGGCCAGGTCGGGCGCGCTGTTGCGGCGTATCGCCAGGCCGGTCAACTCGCGCCACGCGACCCGGACCTGGGGGTCAACCTTCAATTTGTGCGCAATCAAATTGCCGCTCCGACGGCGCGACCTGGCCGCTGGGAGCTTGGGCTGGCGAAATTGACGCTGGACGAATGGACGTGGCTCGCGACGGGCGCACTGTGGGCATGGTTTGCATTGCTCATCCTTTTGCAATGGCGCCCCGGGCTGAAACCGGCTTTGCGCGGCTATCGGTTCGCCTCCGGAATTGCCGCCGGGATATTGTGTCTTTGCCTGGGCGCGGTCCTTTATGCGCGGCAGGCGACGCGGACGGCCGTGGTCACCGCCGCCGAACTGGTGGCGCACAATGGCCCGCTCGATGAATCACCCGGCGCGTTCACGCTCCATGACGGAGCCGAACTGAACGTGCTGGACGAGAAGAATCAGTGGCTGCAGGTCTCCGCCGGAACACGCCAGGCGGGTTGGATTCACCGCAACCAGGTGATACTTCTGCCGCGGAATTGAAGGTAAACATTTTCGACGGCGACCGTTCGGGACAAGATTCAGCACAGGATTTCATTGGCCGCAATCCTGAAAGGGAATAGGATTTGCAACGGGTTAAACGAGCCCAACCTGTGCACCCATGAACCCGGACAGCACCTGGACGCTTGTGAATGTTTAGTGGGGAAAACACCCCGGGCCAATTCGCAACTGCGCCGGAATCCGGATCGTTGTCAGGTCCTTGTCTTCCCGGCTTGGCCGGCACTTCAAGCCATGGAGAACCTTTGGGGTGAACACCCCATAGCGGGCGCAGCGCTGCCCAGCCTATTCTCCCCTTATGAAACATCCTACATTCTCGGGGAACCAAAACCAAAGACCGGCCGGTGCATCACGGCCAACTGCGGTTGCGGACTTGAACCAAGGCGGAATCGATTTTGCGCCGTCAGCGGACGAAGTGGCCACCAGGGCGGACTTCAATCAGGTGAACCAGGGTTCGCAGCAAGGGCACGAAGTGCGGAATTGGCTGGCGGCCGAGGCGGAATTGATTGCGGAACACAACTTCACGCAGGTTCATGAGTTTCACTCCCGGGCCTGAAAC
>CAZFOA010000241.1:0-5159 GCA_964520205.1 uncultured Verrucomicrobiota bacterium
GCCGCACTTGCAAAAAAACCTTGATCGTCCCCGTGGCGGCCTGCACGCTGATCGGGACTTTTCAATATGTCAAACATTCGAACGTATGTGGAAAAGCTGCTGTTCCCCGGCGCCTGTGGCCAGCGGCGCCGTCACATGCGTTTCTTCATTTTGGCCGTGGTCCTGGCATTCTGCTTGTCGCTGGCCATCGGCACCATCCTCTATATGTTGAATTCCCAGGGGCGGCTTTGAGCGATCTCCCGGCCCACGGCGGCGCTTCGCGTCCGGTCATTAAGGCAGCGTCCCTCGCGTATAATCGGCTATGCGCCAGCCCAAAAATCCCGAGCATTTTTTCGGCAGCCCTTTGTTCCGAATCGGCCAATAGGTGTCAAACGCCCGCGAAAGGGCGCGTAGTTCGCGGATGCCACTCCTGGCCATGCGGCCTGCCGCCAAAGCATTGCCGGCGGCCAGCGCCTGCTGCCAAAGCATGAACCGGCAGGACTCCCCGGCCATGCACGCTGCAAACTCCAGTTCGGTTGCGAGGATTTTTCCCAGCGCGGTGCCAGGCCGGGAACGACGCAGCCGCGCCCGTTGCGCTTCGACTTTGGCGCGAGCCGCCCGGACATTTTTTTCCGGGATATGCCGGTAGTGAGTCAGGCCGTGCCGGCAGAACAACTCGCGCGCTTCCTTGGGCGGTGCGCCCAGGACGGTGCCGAACGGAGTGGCGTTGGGCTCGAAGTATCCGAATTCCAGATGCGCCAGGCCAAGGCCTGAAGCCGCCCGGGCCATGCGCCCGGTTCTGTCCGCGAACACGTCCCGGCTCAGGACGCGTTCCAGTTTTTTCTTGTCAAAAGTTCTGGCACACCAGCTTGACGCGGCGCCGGCAAGGTACGGCAGATAACTCACCGCCAGCGGTTGCGGATGCCCGCCGTCCCCCCAGTCCGTGATGAGGTAACCCGCCGCGCCGTGCTTCCGCCCGGCTTTGGCCGCGGCGCGCAGATTCGCCAAAGCATTGTCGTGCCGCCCAATCAACGTCATCCAGGTGGACGTGCCGGGGCAGACATAAAACGACACGCCCGATTTGGCAAACAGCCCCGCCTCGCGATCGAAGGGATGATCCGCCTCGTAACCCCAGTTCAGCGCAAGGACGTCCTTGGGCAATTTTCCGAGGAGTTCCGGATAGCGCAAAACGATGTCGCCCCAGAACATCATGCGCCGCCCGCGCGCGGAGATTTCCGCATGAATTGCTTTCAGAAAACCGAGATAAACCCGGCCTTTCCCCTTTCGCTCGCACTCCTTTCTGCTTTGGCCGCGCCCCAGGTCCCAGGGCTCATCGCAGCCGACATTGAAAAGGCGGCTCGAAAAGTGCGGGAGCAGTTCATCGTAAAGTCCGCGCAAAAACGGCAGCGTGCCCGGATGATTGGGAGCGATCGTGGAGGGGAAGCGCAAAAAGTCTCCGCCCTCGGCTTCGTAGGGTTCGGACACTTCCGCAAGCTTTTTCAGCGGAGGATACTCCAGCCAGGAACGCAGGTGACCGAACGAGTTCTGATTCGGCACCAGGTCAATTCCCAATTCAACGCAGCGAGCTTCCAATTGCGACAGCTCCTTGCCCGTGAGCGCGCCCCAGTCCCGCCAAACCGGCCGGTAGTTGCGGTAGGCGAAAGTGTGCTCGATATAAAGCTGGAATTCGTTGATTTTGAAATCGGCCAGTTGATCCACCAGTTCAAGCAGGGTTTTCAACCGGGGCACGCGCCCCCGCGAAATGTCCAGCATGACGCCGCGCCGGGAAAAATCCGGCCAGTCCAGAATCTGCAGACATGGCAGCCGGCCGCCATACTCGCGCAGCAATTGCCGCAGCGTGGCCACCGCCGCCCGCAGTCCTCCAAGGTCGTGATAGTCGATGGCTATGCCCGCCCGGTCAATCTTCAGCGCGTAACCTTCGGCGTGAGGCGGAGCCAAAGGGCCCCGAACGGCGCGGAGGATGGGGCAGCGCGGGTCCGCGCCCCGGCGCGTTTCCAGGCTGAACCTATTCCCTCCCGGCGGAAGGCCCGTGTTCCAATTCTGCAGCCGTTTTGTGAGAGCGACCTGAAGGCGCCGGGGAAGCGACGAATCCAGTTGCAGGCGGATGCGTTTTGATGGCCGGAACCAACCCGCGGCACGCTTCAGAACGCGAGGGCAGGGGAGAAGATTCAATGTTTTAATTGCGAGCTGGCGGTTCCTGGAAAATTCCAAAACCGGACCGTGAAAACCCTGGACTCATTTGGGGATCATCCCCGTCTTGCGGGCGTAATTGAAGAGACCGCCGGCATCGACAACCGGGCGCACGTCGCCGAGCGGCTTGAATTTGTAAACCGCGCCCGTGCTCCGGGCCGTAACGGTTCCGGCATCCAGGTCCAC
Organism: uncultured Verrucomicrobiota bacterium; assembly: GCA_964520205.1. GTDB lineage: Bacteria > Verrucomicrobiota > Verrucomicrobiia > Limisphaerales > BOG-1460 > CAZFOA01. Next base: position 2,377 of record CAZFOA010000241.1, read on the forward strand.
CGTGACCACGTCGCCGTTCTTCAAGACGTCGCACAGGCGGTCGGTGATTTCACAGGGATAAAGCTCGCCGGTGGCCACGCTGTTGCGGAAGAAAATGCGGGCGAAACTCTGCGCCAATACCACTTTGCATCCGGCGGATCCCAGAGCGATCGGCGCGTGTTCCCGCGAACTGCCGCAGCCAAAATTCTTCCCGCCCACCACAATCGCATACTCGCTGTCGAGCTGCCCTTCCTTGACAAAACGAGCCGGGTAGAGGGATTCCGGCAGGCCGGAAAGCGCGCAGGCCCCAAGCTTCTCATACTCCTCGGCAATGGTCGGCACGAGATTCAAATACTGCGCCGGGATGATCTGGTCCGTGTCAATGTTGTCGCCCACAACGTAAACGGGTCCTGTAAAAACAGATTGCATGGATTGAATTTGGCGGCTGGCGCTCCGGTTTTCAACCAGATTATGGCAACATCGCCTGCTTTGCCGTCACCGCGCCGTTTCCCTCGTCCAGATAGATCGTCTGGTTCACCTGGCTGATCTTCAGGTACTGGCGCCAGACAAAATGGCCGGCAATATGCGTTGCTTCCAGGCGGCGCGTGGCCGGCTGCCCAACGGGCGGCGCATCCACCGCCAATGCTTCGCCAAGAATCCTGCCGTCCATCGGCTCCTTCGGCTTCACACCCAGCAGCCAGAGAATGGTTGGCGCCAGGTCGGTGTTCCCGGTGGGCAACGTATCCGTAAACCCCCGCTTTAAATCCGGGCCGGAGCCAACCAGCGTGTTGTGCATGTCAAAGCGGCTCAGACTGGCATGATTTCCCTGGCCGGGTTCGCGGCCGCCATCCGAAATAAAAACTCCGGGCACACCGATTCCACTTTTGTCCGGCGACCAGTGCAGGGACAACACCACATCCGGCGCGCGCGGCGAATCGATGCATGCCTGGTCCAGCGTGAACGTGCCTTCCAGCGCTTTGCGCATGAGAATCACACCGGCGAAATCCTGTTGCTGCAGAAAATCAACCAGCTTGCGCGTCGTGCCAACATCGCGGCCGGTCACATAAAACAGAACGGATCCGCCTTGCCCCACAACCAGGATGTCGCCCTTTCGAGGCGGAGATTTGAACTCACGGCTTGCGGAAAATCCCGCCTGACGCAACTTCTGGTTCACATCGACCGCCCGTTCCACAGTGGAAAAACCGTGGTCGGACACGACCCAGACGTCCGTCTTGTCGCGCAACCCGCGATGCTCGAGTTCGGCCAGGACGGCGGCCAGCTTGCGGTCGGAGCTTTCCAGCGCCGCCAGGGCTTTCGGCGAACCCGGTCCGCTGGCGTGCTGGGAGAAATCCGGCTCGCTCAACCACAGCAATGAATACGCAGGCACGCCGTTGGTCCAGAGCGGGCCCAGCAACGCGCGCGTCGTCCATTCGTCGCGAGGTTCATTTGGCGCAGACGATTCTGTCTTCACTTCCGGCGGAAATGCCCCGAGCCGATTGTGGATTGCCGCGAGCGCAGAGTCGGGAAGAGTTTTGCCTGCGAACAGAGTGACTCCGGTGGAAACGCCATCGGAGCGCTCACGCCGGTCATGCAACAGTGCGACCTGCTTGGTTCCGGCGATCACCGTGGTTTTGCCGGCGGTTTGCAGGATCTCAGCGAGGGTTGAGCGCAGGAGATATCGACCGCCCGTTATCCGGTCTTCCCGGCGAACGACTTCGGTGTCCTGCACGTTCACCGGACTCAAAGGATTGACGTCCGGCAGATAATCCCGATTGGCAATGATGCCGCTGTGTTGCGGGTAGCCGCCGGTGGCCAGCGCCGTGCCGTTGACTTCGGTGGCGCTGCAATAGACCGCGTGATGATTTTCAAACATCACGCCACTGCGGGCGAGTTGATACAACGCCGGTGTGTGTTCCTCCGTGATAAAATCCGGCCTCATGCCGTCCCAGACGACGACGACGACGTGTTCCGCTTTGCCGGCCGCAAGAGCGGTCGCAAGAAAAACCGGGCCGAGACAAAGCGCAAATCCGGAAATCAACTTAGACATGATGCATGGTGGGAAGGAGAAGCAATCAGGGTCAAAACAAAACCGGGCCGCCGCCGTCGCTCACAGAAATGGAATCGCCCACGCGGATTTTCCCGGAGCGCACGACTTCGGCGAGGACTCCCTGCCGGTCGTCCAGCATCAACTCGCGCAAGCCGCTGCAGATGGCGTCCATCTTCGCGCAGGGTTTTCTGGGCTCGAACAGAAAAAGAACGGTGCCGCCGATCCGGACCTGTTGCCCGACCAAAGCCACGAGATTGATCCCCAAGGTTTCGATATTGGCGCGCACAGCGCCGGGCGGAATGGACTGCAGACCGAGCGCCGCCGCGTGTTCGGCAATTTGCTCGCGTTCGATCAAACTCACCTGCCGCCGGCTCGGCTGTCCGGTGCTGCGGCTGAGCCGGTCAAAATAGCGCATGTCGTTCAAAATGCCCTTGGCGGTGACCAGGTCGATGGCATCGACGCTTTGCAACGGCATGCCCGGATCGGCTGGATGCAAGTGCAACGAAACGACGCGGGCGGGCAGGGCAGGCGAGGGTGTTGCGTTCACGAAGCGCAATATCGCAGGATGCGGAAAAAAGCTCAAGCGGGGATACCGCCCGGCCACCCGGCAGCGCCACAGCTTCGCATCGGAGGATCTCCTTGAACCAATACTTCGCGTGACGTCGAGTCCAAAACTCGATTCCAGTGGAGCAGGGCTCCGATCGGGTGCGATTAAAAGTGGGTGCGGCCGCGGGAACCGGAATGCTGCTTTTGGGCG
>CAZFOA010000242.1:0-5155 GCA_964520205.1 uncultured Verrucomicrobiota bacterium
CGACCATCGTCCTGCGGGTTGGAGCCGCTGGCGAAAGGGGCGTTCATGCTCTTCAGGCTGTGGGTTTTCGCGCCCGGAGGCAGACGCAGGCCGCCGGGCAATTCTTCGGCGACAACCTGCTGTGCGTAATGGCTTAACACCACGTGCACTTCGTTCGCGGGCGAGTCCAAATTATCGAGCAGACGCTGGGCATAAAGCGCCCCGCTGGCTCCCGTGATGGCAACGAGTATTTTCAAGGGATATTTGAATCGACGGAAGTATGGGGCGCGATCCGACGGGCGACAAGCCCGTTCACCGGCATCTCCGTCTTCGTCCGGTGGTCGTGCCGGCGCGGTGCGCCCAGGGAGTCAAGCCGGACTCGATGCGGCGGCAACTGCGGCGCTTCACCCGGCGGGGTGGAAACGTCTTGAGTCGAAAGCGCGGTTCCGCACAATGTGACGTGTGTTGAAGCCAGCCAACTTCTTAGCCGGCCTTGTATTGGTCGTGGCCGGCTGCTCGACCGGCGGGCACCCGACTCGAACTGCGGCCGCCAGGGAATGGATTCCGGATCGAGGCATGAAGCTCGCGCCGACCGAAATCGAGCGGGTTTCCGAAGCGCCCCGATTGGCGCCGCCGCCGGCCTCCGCTCCGGCCGGGTCCCAACCCCTTACCAACAACTACGCGCAAACCTGGATTTCACTGGGCCGCTGGGCCCGGGAAAGCGGGCTCGGTCCGCTGCGGCATATTTCATCGCCGCCGTCGCCCGCCTTTGCTTTGAACACGACCAACGGCATTCTTTTTGTCCACATCCACAGCCTGGTGGCGAATTGGAACGGCTCGGAAGTGCACCTGGGATTCGAGCCCCAGTTGATCAACGATTTGCCGTTCATCCATGTTCTTGACCTGAAAAAAAACGTGGAACCGCTGATTCGAGGTCTCGCTTCTCCGCCGAATGCCAACTTGGTTGTCGTGATTGATCCGGGCCACGGCGGACAAAACACCGGAGCCCTCAGCGTCGGGGACAACGTTTATGAAAAGGAGTACACCCTGGACTGGGCCCGGCGGCTGGAGTCGCTGCTGGCCACGAACGGGTGGCAGGTGTTTTTGACGCGCACCAACGACGTGGACGTGTCCTTGTCGAACCGCGTCGCCTTTGCCAGGGAACATCAGGCCGGGCTGTTTATCAGTTTGCATTTCAACTCGGCCGCGCCGAGCCAGGAACAGACGGGCCTGGAAACGTATTGTCTGACTCCCTCGGGCATGCCTTCCACGCTCACGCGCGGTTATGAGGATGATCCTTCGCTCGTTTTCGCGAACAACGCCTTTGATGCCGAGAATCTGCAATACGCGCTGCTCTTGCATCAGGCGCTCTTGCCCGTGGTCGGCAACGACCGCGGCGTGCGCCATGCCCGCTTTCTCGGAGTGTTGCGCGGACAGAATCGCCCGGCGGTGCTGATCGAGGGCGGTTACCTGTCGAATCCCGTCGAAGCCCGCCGCATTGCCGATCCGGCTTACCGGCAGGATTTGGCCGAGGCGGTGGCCGCTGCGCTGACCGGCAAGCCGGAAAGCAGCAGTCAAAAATCGGAGGTCGAAACCGCGAAGTCCGGCCTCAATCCCGCCGCCGCTGACTTCCGGCCTCCCGCTTCCGACACCGGTGCTTCAAACCCTCCCGCCGGCAATGGACAACTCCATTGAGCGCGGATTACCCATCACGGATCAGACTATGGTGACAAAACAAAGCAATGGCGGGCGCCCCATCCTGGTCACCGGTGGCGCCGGTTTCATCGGATCGCACCTCGTCGAGCGGTTGTTGGCCGCCGGACATGCGGTCGTGGTCCTGGACGATCTTTCGACCGGCGATCTGGGGAATCTGCGCGCGGTCTCGGGCCACCCCCGATTGCGCGTGATTCAGTCAAAAATCTCCGCTTGCGCCGAGCTGCCCGAACTGGTGGCGCAATCCGCCGCCATCTATCATCTGGCGGCCGCGGTCGGCGTCGCGCTGGTGGTGCAATCGCCGCTTCACACCCTGGAAACCAATCTGAATGAAACGACGGTTCTGCTCAAAGCGGCCGCGGCGCATCACGTGCCGCTGCTCCTGACCTCGAGTTCCGAGGTGTACGGCAAGAGCGAGAAACCGGCGTTCAGCGAAGAAGATGACCTGCTGATCGGCCCGCCAACCCACAGCCGCTGGGGTTATGCCTGTTCCAAATTGATGGATGAATTCCTCGTGCTGGCGTATGCGCGGGAACAGTCGCTGCCGGCCGTGATCACCCGCTTGTTTAACACTGTCGGCCCCCGGCAGACCGGACGTTATGGAATGGTGCTGCCGCGGTTCATCGCGGCGGCCAAGCGCGGCGAACCGCTGAAGGTGCATGGCGACGGGTTGCAAACGCGCTGCTTTTGTTCCGTCCACGACACGGTGGAGGCCTTGATCCGGCTGCACGGAAGCACCGCCGCGCGCGGGCAGATATTCAACGTCGGCAGCACCGAAGAAGTGACCATTCTCGGCCTGGCCAAAAGAGTCATCGAAATTCTCGCGTCCAAATCAACGCCGGAGCTGGTTCCGTATCGTGAGGCGTACGCGCCGGGCTTCGAGGACATGCGCCAGCGCAAACCGGCGGTGGAAAAACTGGCCGCGGCCGTCGGATTCCGTCCCGCAACCCCGCTGCGTGAAATCATTTTGCAGACCGCGGCGTCGATCGCCTGAGCCATAAAAAAGAAAAGGCGCCCGGAACAGGCGCCTTTTTGTGAATTTGGAAAAGTAAGTTGCCGAGGCAACTGTTTACGGGAATTGCAGACGATTGGCCCCGGCGTTAAAGTTGTAAGGAGTGCTGATCGCCGGGTTGCTGATATCCCCCGTGACCGTGAGTGCATTCTGCAGCGCAGATTTGCTCAGGGACTCGACGTGACCATCCGCGAACGCGACATTGCCGACCCTCTGATGCATGTTGTCCGCCCAGCCTACCCAGTGGGCGACGTCAGCGACAATAGGAACGGACGCATTGTAATTCGTGCCCAGCACCGCGAATTGATTGGCGTTATCTCCGTAGATCGCTCCGGTGCCGCCCGTGGTCGTGGAGGCGGCTGTCGGCGCACTGCCGTCAGTGCACAAACCCATGTTATGATCGCCTGCCAGAAGCATCTGCGGATTGATGTCCTGGGCGTCGATCCCGATGAAATAGCTGCAGTTATAGTCGCTTTGGTAATTGATATTCCCGGCAGTAGCCGTGTCCGGATCTGAAAAACTCGTCGCTTGCTGTCTCACCTTGGGAGCGGTTTGATACTCGGCCGGGCAGGCCAGGATTTTGGGTGTGTTCAATTCGTTGGACATGACCAGGAACATTGAAAAGACGCCATAAACCCAATTCGCGCCCGCGGCGCCGACGCCGGGATAGAAGTTGGCGGATTGTCTGGTTCCGTTGGCACTCTTGCCAATCGCTTCCTTCGCTCCGCCCTGGGCCATCGGCACCTGCATGGCAAATCTGTCTCCGTTATCCTGCGCAAAGAGGCGGAAGGCCAGGGCATCCTGCTTCAGGTTGTTGGTGCAGGCGATGCGCTGCGCTTTCTGTTTCGCGCGCGCCAGCGCCGGCAGCAGCAGAGCGGCGAGAATGGCGATGATCGCGATCACCACCAGCAACTCGATCAGCGTGAAAGCGTGAATTGTCTTACGGAATTTCTTCATATTCTTTTACTCGATTAATTGTTGTTTCGGCAAACAGTTCGTGAACTCCAGGGAGTCCATTCACACTGTCGACCCGTTTCTGGAAATCGTTTAGCAATGCCGATGCCAGCGCAATTTTTAGCGAAAAATGGCCGAAAAATGAGCCAACCCGGCGCCTTGAAGCGGAATTTTCACGCTCTTTGCGTGAGGATCCCGCGCGCGTAGATTGACCAGGCGTTGCGCGCAAAAAGCTTTCTGCTAGTCTCGCCTGCATGGCTTTCAATTCCTTTCGTGATTTTCTGAACGCGCTCGAAGCCGCGGATGAATTGAAACGCATCTCCCAACCGGTCGCCACGGAATTGGAAATCACCGAACTCGCCGACCGCGAAATGAAATCGCCAAATGGCGGCAAGGCGCTGCTGTTCGAGAAGCCCACCGTCAATGGAAACGCGTCGCCGTTCCCGGTCGCCATCAACACGATGGGCTCCTGGAAACGCATGGCCCTGAGCCTGGGAGTGAATTCGGTGGACGAGGCCGCCGCCGAACTCGGCGCGCTCCTGAAGGCCAAACCGCCCGTTTCCTTGCGCGAAGCCATGACGCTCTTCTCGACCGCGCTCGAATTGCGCCACGCCAAACCAAAAGTCGTCAAGGACGGTCCGTGCAAAGAAGTCGTGAAGCAGTTCGAAGTGAGAAGCGATAGGGTCGAAGTTTGGCCGCCAGCCCCCGACGTGCAAAAACCTTCAACCTTCAACCTTCAACCTTCAACCTTGCTCAACCTCCCCATCCAGAAATGCTGGCCCCTGGACGGAGGCAGATTCATTACCTTGCCCTGTGTGGTGACCCGGGATCCCGACACCGGCGAACGCAACGTCGGCATGTATCGCATCCAAATTTACGACGACCGCACCACCGGGATGCACTGGCAGCTCCAGAAAGTGGGCGCCCGACACGGCCGCCGATATTTTGAAACCGGCGCGCGCATGCCCGTCGCTATTTTCATCGGCGGCGACCCTGTATTCACCTTCGCCGCCACCGCGCCGCTGCCCGACGGCCTCGACGAGTTCCTGCTCGCCGGTTATCTCCGCAGAAAATCCGTCGAACTCGTCAAATGCGAAACCAGTGGCCTCGAAGTCCCGGCCAACGCCGATTTTGTCATCGAAGGCTACGTGGATCCGCGCGAACCGTTGCGCGAGGAAGGCCCGTTCGGCGACCATACCGGCTACTACACGTTGCCCGAGCCGTATCCCGTCTTTCACGTCACCGCCATCACGCATCGGAAGGACGCGGTGTATCCGGCAACGATTGTCGGCATTCCGCCGATGGAGGATTTCTATATCGGCGGCGCGAGCGTGAAATTGTTCCTGCCGGTCATCAAAATGAATTTCCCGGAGATCGTGGACCTCGCGCTGCCGGCCGAAGGCGTCTTCCACAACCTCGTTTTTGTGAGCATCAAGAAGAGTTACCCGATGCAGGCCTACAAAATCATGCACGGCCTCTGGGGCATGGGCCAGATGA
>CAZFOA010000243.1:0-5151 GCA_964520205.1 uncultured Verrucomicrobiota bacterium
CTGGCACGCCGTTGATCCGCTAATTGACCCGCGATGCGTGTCGGAAAACCAGCGCGACGCTGGTTTTCGCACTGCTCGTCGGCGAGTGACGGCGCAGGCCATGTCAAACGTTTCAGAAGTGTTCAAAAGCAGCCCCGGGTGCAGGATCAGGTACACATGCGGGACCGGAAGGGGAAGAATTGCGTAAGCGCTTGCAGGAGTGGTGCACCCAGTAAGAGTTGAACTTACAACCTTCTGATCCGTAGTCAGACGCTCTATCCAATTGAGCTATGGGTGCACTGAAGGGCCAGAAACGTTACGCGCCGGCATTCCCCGGTGCAAGCCCTTTCAAGGCCGCATTCGGGCAAATTGGAGCTGACACCTGATCACACAGTCCCCTTCCCTGCCCGGCTCCGTCAAGGCCCCCCGAAGAAGACGCGGCCGGCCTGGTTGGTGCCAAGGAAAAATCCGCCGCCGAATCCCTGCTTTTCCAGGATGACTCCGCTGAACGGAATCGGCTTGCCGGTATCCGGACTGATCGCACTGCCTTTGAACGCCCCGGACGCCGTCGTGATGGTGAAACTCAATTTGTTGGTGCCCACCACTTTGTTGTTCGTCCCTAACACGATTGTGTTGGTGAAACTCTGCGACAGGTTCCCATTCGCCAGCCAGACCTGCCCGGTGCTGAAGTTCAACACCGGAACATTGTTGGTGAATTGATAGCGCGACGCCACTACGTTGGGTTGATTATTGGTAAACCCACCGGGATAGAACTTGGAATTCGCTTGCGGCAACTTGAACCAGGTCACCAAGCCATCCATGTCATTGGTCGCTTCGTTGGTGATCGCAAGCCAGCCGAAGACCGACCCGTTGCCAGAATAAAGCGATGCGTAGAACGGCCACAACCCGCCTCCGGACACAAACGTCTTCTGCGAAATTTTCGTCCCATCCGCGAGCGCCCCGGTGATCGTGACATTCCCCAGGGTGTCCACCGTCACGGTGCCGAACCCGTCGCCTCCCGGCCCGGTTTCGGATTCTTCGGCGCCGGGAATCAGCAGGGTGTATTTGCCGTTGAGCGGCGTCTGGTTTGTTTTCGCAAACACAGCGCGATTCGCCAGCAGCTCCGCGGTCCAGTTGGTGCTGTCGCTGATCAGCCCGGCCAAGGTGTCGCCCGCCAGATCAAGCTGCAGTTGCACGCCGATCGGACTCAGCCCCTTGCGCGCGATGGAATTCGAGTAACTGCCGTCCAGGAGGAATTGGCCCGAGCTGGAATAGGTTTTGCCGGCCAGCAGAAGCTTCGCGCTGAATGCGCCGCTGCTCTTGACCAGTGCGCTGAAAAAGCCCGAGCTTTGCGGCGTCACGTCGTTCGTGTCGTAAAACAATCCTTGAAAATTTCCCGCCACAGGGATGAACGGGTTCGGAACAAAATCCGCCTGCAATACCAGGTTGCTTTGCATGACAAAAGTCAGCTTGGCGCTGCTGGACACCACACCATTCGTCCAGCCGGCGAAGAGGTATGCCGCACTCGCGGGTTTGGCGGTGACGGTGTAGCTGAACCCAACGTCGAGCAACTTGCCATTCAAGTTGGGCGTAATGGCGCCGTTTCCGTTGGTGATCAACGTCAGCGGGCTCAAGACCAGGTAGGTAAACGACCGTGCCACGGTCGCGGAAACGTTGCCGCTGGTATCGATCGCCCGGACCCGGACCGTGTTCAACCCCGGCGGCAGATTGGTCACCGTGACGGACCAGTTTGTGGTGCCTGTGGCGGTCTGATAAATATTGGTGCCGGCCCCGTTTTCCAGGCGGTACTGGACCTGCCCCACCGCCAGATTGTCGGCGGCCTTGCCCGACACCACCACCGTCGAGTTGGTCAATTTCGCCCCAGCAGCCGGCGAAGAGATGGAAATCGTCGGCGCCTTTTTATCCAACGAAAAGTTCAGGCTGAGAACAAGCGTCCCGAAGTCTCCATTGAATCCATCCACCGCGATCTCATATTCGGTCCCCGCGACGACATTAAAACTCACCTGGGCCGTTCCCGAGCTTTCAAAAACGCCGTTGTCCGAAGCCACCAGCGTGAGATTGCTCACGGAGGAACCGGTATAAACTCCCAGGAGCGTATTAAAAAGGCTGCCAGTGGTTTTGAGCAGGACCGTGCCGTTGGTCTGCGCCGTCCAACTCCACCAGAGCGAGCGGCCGCCGGCGTTGCCGCCGTGGTTGGGTTCGCCCGGTTCCTTGGTCGCAAACGTATTCGTCGCGGAATTCGTCACTGAGGTTCCGCTCAGCACCACGCGGTTGGTGAAACTGTCGTTGGCGGGCAAGTTGGCGCTGGTCCCCGCCAAAACGCTGACGTCGTCGATGCAAAAGATGGTAAGATATCCGTTAGAGGGATCCGTCGTCGCCGCAAACACCACCGCAACGGACTGCCCGACAAACGGCGTCAAATCAAACGCTCTTTGAATATAAACACCGTTGGGACTGAAATTGGATTCGGAATCCACCGTTGCCAGAACGGTCGTCAGGCTCGTATCCATAATGTACACCTTCAGCCGATCGATCCCGGTATTGTCGGCGGAAAGCACCATCCAGACGTAACTAAACGCGGCGACAGCGGTGTTGGACGGAACCGAAATGGTCTGGTAAACGAACTGGTTGGCGCCGCTCATGTTTCCCATGGCAAGAAAGTGAGAACCGGTATGCGCCAGAGCCGGGTTGCTGCCAATGGTTTCACCCGCCCCCTGAAATACCCAGGGATCGCCGCTGGTCGATTCAAACCCGCCGTTGACGATCAACTGGCTTTGCCCGAAGGCAGCGCGAAAGCAAAGAAGCACGCCCGCCAAAAATAATTTAGTCCTCATGCAAACAACTCCATCTCAAACTGCGGCACATTAAACCGCGGCACGCTATTATTCCTCGTTTTGACTGAGTTTGGCAAGAACGCCGAGATCCTCCAAAGTGGTGGTGTCGCCCTTGATTTCGCCTCCCGCGGCAATCTGTTTAAGCAGCCGCCGCATGATTTTTCCCGATCGCGTCTTCGGCAGCGCCTCGGCGAAACGAATATCGTCCGGCTTGGCGACCGCGCCGATTTCCTTCGCGACATGCTGGCGGAGTTCCTCGCGCAGCGCGGCGTTCGCTTTCACGCCGCCTTTCAACGTCACGAATGCAACCAGCGCCTGGCCTTTGAGATCATCCGTCCGCCCCACGACCGCCGCCTCCGCCACTTTCGAGTTGCTGACAATTGCGCTTTCGACCTCGGCGGTGCCGATGCGATGGCCCGCCACGTTCAACACATCGTCAATGCGGCCGACAATCCAGAAGTATCCGTCCGCGTCGCGGCGGCAGCCGTCGCCGGTGAAATAGCTGTTCGCCACCTCGCTCCAATAGACCTGCCGGTAACGCTCGGGATCGCCCCATAATCCGCGCAACATGCCGGGCCAGGGCTTGCGGATCACCAGCCTGCCGCCGGAATTCCGGGCCGCAGCGTCCCCCTGATCATCCACCACTTCCGGCACGATGCCGAAAAACGGCAGCGTGGCCGAACCGGGTTTTGACGGCGTCGCCCCGGGCAACGGCGTGATCATAATGCCGCCCGTCTCGGTCTGCCACCACGTGTCCACAATCGGACACCGGTTGCCTCCGATGTTTTCGCGATACCACATCCAGGCCTCGGGATTGATCGGTTCGCCGACGGTGCCCAGCAGCCGAAGCGAACTTAAATCATGTTTCTTCGGCCATTCGACGCCCCATTTCATAAACGCGCGGATCGCCGTCGGCGCGGTGTAGAGAATCGTCACGCCATATTTTTCCACGATGCGCCAGAAGCGGTCCGGTTCGGGATGATTCGGCGCGCCTTCGTACATCAGGCTCGTCGCGCCGTTCGCCAGCGGTCCGTAAACGACGTAACTGTGGCCGGTGACCCAGCCGATGTCCGCGGTGCACCAATAGACGTCCTCATCCCGCAGGTCGAAGACGTATTTGGCCGTCAGCTTCGCGTAGAGCAGGTAGCCGCCGGTGGTGTGCAGAATCCCCTTCGGCTTTCCCGTGGAGCCGCTGGTGTAGAGAATGAACAGCGGCGCTTCGCTGTCCATGGGCTCCGCCGGACAATTCGCGTCGACTTTGGCGATCTCCTCGTGCCACCACAAATCGCGGCCGGCCTGAAACCGGGTTTCATTCCCGGCGCGGCGCAGCACCACGACCTTTTCGATCGTCCGCGCCAGAAGCTCCTGTTTCGCATCCCTGAGAGTCAGCGCGTCGTCCACATTCTGCTTCAACGGCACAATCGCGCCGCGGCGGAAGCCGCCATCCGCGGTGATGACCATTTTCGCCTGCGAATCCTGGATGCGATCCGCGACGCTCTGCGCGCTGAACCCGCCGAACACGACCGAGTGAACCGCGCCGATGCGTGCGCAAGCGAGCATGGCGACGGCCGCTTCCGGCACCATCGGCAAATAGATCAGGACGCGATCCCCCTTTCGGACTCCATTCCGTTTGAGGACATTCGCGAAAAGGCAGACTTCGCGGTGAAGCTGCTTGTAGGTCAGGGTGCGTTCCTCGCCGGACTTGCCGGGCGCGGCGGGTTCGCCTTCCCAGATCAGGGCGGCTTTGTTGGCGTGCGCCGTGCCGAGCCAGCGGTCGAGGCAATTGTGGCTCGCGTTAAGTTCTCCGCCGGCGAACCAACGGGCGAAAGGCTCCGCCCACTCGATCACTTTCTTCCAGGGCTTGGACCAGATCAACTCGCTTTCCGCTTGTGCGCCCCAGAACTTTTCCGGCTCACGAACCGATTCATTGTAAAGCCGGCGGTATTCCGCCAGCGACTTGATATGCGCCTTCTTGGAAAACTCCTTGGGCGGAGGAAAAACGCGATCTTCGTGAAGGACGGAGGTGATCGCCGTGGATTCAGGGTTTGAAGGCATTGAAGGCATAATCGTTCCGTGTTGTTCTGGCTTCAATTGCATCTTAAAGCCGAACCGCCAATCGTCAACGCCGGAAGTGCCCCCCGCCCGTAGCGCAGGTTTCCAACCTGCCGTACCGCCGGTTTCCAACCGGCCTGATCGCAGCAACAGACCAACGCAGGAAGATTTCAAGCTCGTGGCAGGTTGAAAACCTGCCAGCACAGCAATCGTAGCGCAGGTTTCCAACCTGCCGTACCGCCGGTTTCCAACCGGCCTGATCGCA
>CAZFOA010000244.1:0-5135 GCA_964520205.1 uncultured Verrucomicrobiota bacterium
TTATACGCGGCGCGCCCCAACCCGGCAAGCGGCAATCCACCGAACACCCGCACCACGGCGCATCTCGGCTCTGCCCCCTGGACTGGAGCACGGACGGTCCCCGTCCCCAGCGGGTAGGATTGCCTGAGCGGCTGGAAAGTTCTGAACTCGTGCGGGCATTCCAACTCGCTGCGCGCCGGGACGTCGCGCGGTCCCATGGCGGCAGGCGCAAATGCGCCCGCCACGCCAGAATAGCCCCGCCGCCGCCTGATTGCCCAAAGGGTTATATGTAGCCAATAAATGTCATGTCTTTAGCAAAATACGCCAAGATTTTTTCAACGCCAGGCGGTCTATTTCTGTTAGCGTTTGAATCGATTACTGTCGCAGGAAAATCTGCCGCGTGAATGGCGTTTTGAAGAGAGTTTTTGTGAAAGCGGATGACGGGCGGGCGGGTTTGGTTTCCGCCGACGCCGGCGGGCGCCGGGCCGGCTTGGCAGACCGCGCGCCCTGTTTTCACTGCGGCGAACCCTGTCACGACTTCACTTTTGCCCAAGGGGAAAAAACGTTCTGCTGCCAGGGGTGTCTCGTCGTCCATGATTTGCTCGCCGAGACCGGATTGGCGCACTTTTATGACCTGAACCGTCATCCGGGCGTGCGCGTCGGGCGACCCGCCGCGCTCGAAACCTGGGCGTATCTGGATGACCCGGTGTTGCAACAGCGGTTGCTGGATTTCACGGACGGCAAAATCAGCCGTGTCACTTTCTCGATCCCGACGATTCACTGTGTGGCCTGCGTATGGCTGCTGGAAAATCTGTTCCGGCTCCGCCCGGGTATCGGACGGTCGCAGGTTCATTTCACCCGGCGCGAAGTGACCATCGATTTTGCCGCGGACGACCTGAAGCTAAGCGAGTTGGTCTCGTTGCTGGCCTCGCTCGGCTACGAACCGGCGCTCACGCTCGGCGCACTCGAAAAAGGGAAGCCGCGTCCACTGGCCCGGCGTCAATGGCTCCAAATCGGTGTCGCCGGATTTGCCTTCGGCAACATCATGCTCTTCAGCATTCCGACTTATTTCGGCCTGGATAGTCTCAACGGGCCGATCTTGCAAAGGCTTTTCGGCTATCTCAGCCTGGCGCTGGCTCTGCCGGTCCTGATTTACAGCGCGTCGGACTATTGGAAATCGGCCCGATTCTCCCTGCGCCAGCGGAGGTTGACGCTCGATGTGCCGATTGCCCTTGGGCTGGCGGCGCTTTACGCCCGGAGCGCTTACGAAGTCGTTGCCGGCCGCGGCGTGGGTTACCTGGATTCGCTGGTCGGACTGGTGTTCTTTCTGCTTTGCGGGCGGGCGTTCCAGCAAAGAACCCAGGACCGCCTGGTGTTCGATCGCGATTACAAATCATTCTTTCCGCTTTCGGTCACGCGCCAGACTGACGCCGGGCAGCAGAGCATTGCGCTTTCCAATCTTCGCACGGGCGACCGGATCCGGTTGCGGAACGGCGAACTAATCCCCGCCGATGCAAAGCTGGTGCGGGGGCCGGCACTCATCGATTACAGCTTCGTCACCGGCGAATCCGAGCCGGTGGCGAAGGTCGAAGGAGATCACCTCTATGCGGGCGGCAAACAGATCGGCGGCGCCATTGAAGTGGAAACGGTGAAGCCGGTTTCCCAGAGTTACCTGACTTCTCTGTGGAACCACGAAGCCTTCCGGAAAAACCGCGTGGACGACTCCAATACTCTCACGAACCGCTTCAGCCGCCGCTTCACGCCGGCCGTGATCGGAGTCGCCCTCGGAGCGGCGGTTTTTTGGCTCGCCGCCGGCGATCCCGGCCGCGCGGCAAAGGCATTCATCTCGGTGCTCATCGTCGCGTGTCCGTGCGCGCTGGCGCTGGCGGCGCCCTTCACATTCGGCACGGCCCAACGCTGGCTGGCGCGACCGGGCGTTTTTCTCAGAAATGCGCTCGTCCTCGAACGCCTGGCTCAGGTGAATACGATCGTGTTCGACAAAACGGGCACATTGACGGCACCCCGCGGCGCCGGGATTTCGTTTCAAGGCGAACCGCTCAGCGCGACCGAAGCAGGCCAGGTTGATTCGCTGGCATCGCATTCGACGCATCCCCACTCGGCAAACATCCATGAACTCCTCGCCGGCAGCTGCCCTCCGGAACCCGTGCAACAGTTCCAGGAAACGCCGGGCTGCGGCATCGAAGGAAGAATCGCGGGGCGGGAAATCCTGCTGGGCTCGCGGGCATGGCTGAGCTCGCGCGGCATTGGACCCGGACCGGGTCCCGTCGAAATTCGTTCTCGAGATCATTCCACAAATCCCCAGGAGGATGGGGCGAGCGTCCCCGCGCCTGCGCCGCCGACCCGCTGCGACGGCGCGTCAGCGCGGCGAGAGCGGCTTCGTCGCCGCGAAGGCGCGAGCCGTCTGTTTTCAGAAAAAAATCGGCTCCTCGGGAGCCTCGCCCCATCGGACAGCACCCATGAGCCGGATTCCAAGCCTGGAATCCTGCCGGATGCCGGTCCGGACGAGGGCAGCGTCGTCCACCTCGCCATTGACCGACGGTATCGCGGCGCCTTCCGGTTGTCCGGAGCGTTGCGTCCCGAGACGGACCGTTTGTTGCGGGACCTGGGCTGCCGGTATGAAATCGCTTTATTGAGTGGCGACAACGAAAAGGAGCGCGAACATTTCGGCCGGTTTTTCGGCGGTGACGCGCGGTTGAATTTCAATCAAAGCCCGGTGGACAAACTCGGCTACATTCGCGGCCTGCAGAATTCCGGTCGGATCGTCATGATGGTGGGCGATGGACTGAATGACGCGGGAGCGCTGAAACAGAGCGACGTGGGCGTGGCGGTTGTCGAGGAAGCCGCGGCATTCTCCCCTGCCAGCGACGTGATTTTGGAAGGCAACCAGGTGGCGCGTCTGCCTGAGATTCTGAAATTTGCGCGAGCGTCGGTGCGGATTGTCCGGCTGAGCTTCGGAATTTCGGGTTTGTATAATCTGGTGGGAGTCAGCATCGCCGCGGCCGGCATTCTCTCGCCGCTGATTTGCGCCCTTCTGATGCCGCTGAGTTCGCTGTCCGTGGTGTTGTTCGCGTGTGGCGCGGTCAGCCGGGCGGCGCGACGAGCCGGGCTGGGACAAGCCTCGACCCCGCCACGCCGCCGGGAGGCGGTGCCTCTGGAACTTCAACCTGCATTCCAGCCATGAGCGTCATCATCCT
This sequence comes from uncultured Verrucomicrobiota bacterium, assembly GCA_964520205.1. Taxonomy (GTDB): domain Bacteria; phylum Verrucomicrobiota; class Verrucomicrobiia; order Limisphaerales; family BOG-1460; genus CAZFOA01. Next base: position 3,195 of record CAZFOA010000244.1, read on the forward strand.
GCTCATCGCCATCAGCCTTGCGATCGCCCTGTTTTTCCTCGCGAGCTTCATCTGGGCGGTAAGGACGGGACAATTTGACGACACCTGCACACCGTCGTTGCGCATGCTGGCCGACGATGAGCGAAGCATCCGGGCGGTTCCGGATTCAGAAACGAAACCAACCTCGAAATCACCATGAGCGGAGAAATCATGCCAGAAAACTCGAATCGCCAGGACGACGCGGGCCGGAGCCCGCGCATTGAGACGTTCAAGTATGACAATGCGATTGTCCGGGCCTTTGCCATCGCAACGGTCATTTGGGGGCTGGTCGGCATGTCCGCGGGACTGCTGGCCGCCGTGCAGCTTTTCTTCCCCGGCGCGAATCTCAACCTGCAGTTCATCACCTTTGGCCGCATCCGGCCGGTGCACACGAATGCCGTCATTTTCGCCTTTGTCGGCAATGGCATGTTCATGGGCATATACTATTCGCTGCAGCGGCTCTGCAAGGCGCGCATGTTCAGCGACAAGATCAGCTGGTTCCATTTCTGGGGCTGGCAGGCCATTATTGTGAGCGCCGCCATTACGTTGCCGCTCGGATTCACCACGAGCAAGGAATACGCGGAACTCGAATGGCCCATCGACATCGCCATCGCCGTTGTGTGGGTCGCCTTCACCGTCAATCTGCTCGGCACCATCCTCAAGCGCCGCGAGAAGCATTTGTACGTCGCCATCTGGTTTTACATCGCCACGGCCCTGACCGTCGCCGTGCTGCATGTTGTGAACTCCATGGAAGTGCCCTGGAGCTGGATGAAAAGCTACTCCATGTATGCCGGAGTGCAGGACGCGCTGGTGCAATGGTGGTACGGCCACAACGCCGTCGCCTTCTTCCTCACCACGCCCTATCTCGGGCTGATGTATTACTTCCTGCCCAAAGCCGCGAATCGCCCGGTGTTTTCGTACCGGCTCTCGATCATTCATTTCTGGGCGTTGATTTTTGTTTACATCTGGGCCGGACCGCATCATTTGCTCTACACGGCATTGCCGGACTGGGCGCAATCGCTGGGCATGGTGTTTTCGCTGATGCTGATCGCGCCATCCTGGGGGGGCATGCTGAACGGCCTGCTGACGTTGCGCGGCGCCTGGGACAAGGTGCGCCAGGATCCGATGCTGAAATTCATGGTCGTGGCCGTCACCGCCTACGGCATGGCCACGCTGGAAGGACCGACCCTCGCCATCAAGAGCATCAACTCGCTCTCGCATTACACCGACTGGACCATCGCGCATGTGCACACCGGCGCGCTGGGCTGGAACGGCTTTCTGACCTTCAGCATGCTGTATTATCTGTTTCCACGGCTTTACCGCACAAAGCTCTGGTCCATCAAACTGGCCAATTACCACTTCTGGATCGCGGTGCTGGGCATGATGTTTTACGTGATTCCGATGTATGTCGCCGGCGTCACGGAGGGGTTGATGTGGAAGCAGTTCACCAAGGACGGCTTTCTGCAATACCCGAACTTCCTGGAAACAGTGGTGCAAATTCTCCCGATGTACCGCCTGCGCGCCGTCGGCGGCAGCCTCTACCTCATCGGCGCCATGCTCATGGCGATCAATCTCTATCGCACGGCGAAGAGCGGACAATTTGTTCCGGAAACCGAAGCCCAGGCCGCACCGCTGCCGCGAGGGCGCGAGGCGGTGCAACCCGGCCTCCAGGGCGGCCACCGCTGGCTGGAAAGCAAACCGATCCTGTTCACCGCGCTTTCCGTTGTCGCCGTTCTCATCGGCGGCCTGGTCGAAATCGTCCCGATGTTTCTCGTGAAAGAAAACGTGCCGACGATCTCATCGGTGAAACCCTACACGCCGCTCGAAGTGCTGGGGCGCGACATTTACATCCGCGAAGGCTGCCTGGCCTGCCATTCGCAAATGATCCGGCCCTTCCGCTCCGAAACCGAGCGCTACGGCGAA
>CAZFOA010000245.1:0-5125 GCA_964520205.1 uncultured Verrucomicrobiota bacterium
TCCCACCGTAGCGCCGACTGGCAGTTGCTCCCGCCAAGGCGGGACGGATTGGTAATCCGCGAAGCGTTCCCTTTCTCCAGGGCCTGCCGAATGCCATTCGGCGACACAGCCGACTACCATTCGGCGCTACACGCGCCAACCCGGCTTCGTTCGGTGGTACTGACCGGTTGTGCCCAACTGTGATCCAAGGAGTGTTTTTTTGTGGACCAACCGCAGCTTATTTGCTAATCTTGGAGACAGAGGAACCAAAGAACTCTAATTCGGACTTTCAAACCCAACCTGCGTCATATGAAAAGAACTCTGATAGCATCCATTCTCGGAATCGCGGCCTCGGTCGTTTCGTCTTACGGCAACGGATTCATTTGGTTTAATACCTATGTGGTCAATAACTACCAAGGGGCGCCGGTCACGTATTACCCCGGCAGTTCGCCGGTTAGCGGGCTGTGGAACGTCCAGATGGCCTATTATGTCGGCACTGGCATTACCGATCCTTCCAGTAGCAATTCACTTCTAAGCAATTGGAACTTGGACGGGGCGGTTGTTAACACAACTTTTTTTGACAAAGGTTACGTCGCGGTGAGTCCCTCGTACTCGATCCCGGCCTATCCATCAACCGGAGGAGTTCCTGTCGAGTTGGAAATGTTGGTGTTCAACGGTGTTAGCTACGCCGGCTCGACGATCAGAGCGCATTCAGCCGCATTCACGTTGCCCTCAATTGCTGTGGGGGTGGAACTCCCCACCACTATGAATGGTTTGGTTGGGTTTTCATTGATTCCCGAGCCATCCACGTTTGCCCTGGCGGGTCTTGGCGCCGCGGGATGGCTGAGCTTCCGCCGACGCAACGGTGCCCGCTAAAGACCGCGGAAGAGAATTGAACAGGAGCAAACGGAGAGAACAGAGAAAGAATTTTCCCTTACCTCCTGTTTGCGCCCCGACATCGGATGTCAGAGCGCGGACAGCACAGCGCGCCGTCCTCTACCAAGATCAGATGTCGGTCATCGCGGCGCGATGATCCTGCCTGGACGCATACGCGGCTGGAATTCGATTAGCCTTGCCCGCCGGCGGGGCCAATCTCTAGGTTACGCTCATGCAATCACGAGATCGCGGCTGGATGGTCCTGGCCTTGTTTTTCTGTTCAGGCGCGACGGCGCTGGTTTACGAGGTGGTTTGGTCGAAGCTTCTTTCCCAGATGTTTGGCAGCACCATTTACGCGCAGACGGCGGTGATGGCGGCGTTCATGGGCGGTCTGGCCCTGGGCAACCGGTTTTTTGGGCGCTGGGCCGACCGGATGCGGGAACCGGTGCAGGCCTATGGCTGCCTCGAGATCGCGATTGGCATTTACGCATTCCTCTTCCTGACACTGGACCGCGCGGCGGATCACATTTTTGTTGCCGTTGGGAGCCAGCTTATTGAGCGGTCCGGATGGCTGCTGGCGCTGAAGGGCGTGTTGAGCATGGCTCTGCTGTTGGGGCCGACGATTCTGATGGGCGGCACGCTGCCGTTGCTGGCGGCCTGGCTGCAGAAATTCTCCGCGGATCCCGGCCGGCGTTCGGCCCGGTTTTATTCCGTGAACAGTTTGGGCGCGGTGCTGGGCGCGGCTTTGGCCGGGTTCTGGCTTGTGCAGCAATTCGGGATAGTGGCGACACTGCGGATGACCGCGCTGGCCAATGTCATCGTCGGCGGCGTTGCCATCCTGCTCAGCCGCAGCTACAGGCTCGATCCGGCGGCAGTGGAAGTTTCGGGGCCAAGCGCCGGGGAAACCAATGCGCCTGCCGGCTTGCGTTGGGCGGGCGCGATTGTCGCGCTGACGGGTGCGGTTTCGATGGGGCTCGAGGTGGTATCGTCGCGTTCGCTGGCGCTGATTTTCGGCTCTTCGCTTCAATCTTTTGCCGTCGTCTTGATTGCGTTCATTCTGGGCATCGGGTTGGGAAGTGCCTGGATTGCGTCGCCGCGTCGCAGCGGCGGTTCGCATGAGCGCATGGTGGTTTTGTTGCTGTGCATTGCGGCGGCATGGGTGGCCTTACTCGTTTCGAATATCGAGCGATGGGTGGATTTCTACCGGATCGCCCGCACCGGTCTCGGACGCACGCCGATCGGTTACGTCTATCACGAGCTGCTGACCACGGGCATGGCGCTGGTGATTTTGGGATTTCCGGCGGCGTGTATTGGCGCGGTGTTGCCCTTGATGATCCGGACCGTGTCGGCGGGAGGCGCGCCGCTGGGGGCGAAAGTGGGCTCGTTGCTCACTTGGAATACACTGGGAGCGGTGGCGGGAACGCTGGTTACCGGGTTTGTATTGATGCCGCACGCAGGGCTGCGGAATACCTTTGCGATCCTGGCGATGGTTCCGGCGGCGGCCGCGCTGGTGGTGGCCTGGCGGCGCGGCTGGAGCGCGGGACTGATCCTTGCGGCCGGCGCCTGCGTGCTGGTCGGCTCGCTGTTTACTTATGGCAATGAAAGCTGGCAGACCGTCATGAGTTCGGGAGCTTTCAGGCTGCAGGAAACTCAATTCGACGCCACATTGATGCCCGCGCGAAAGAAGCATATCCGGATCATTTCTTACGAGGATGCGCCGGACGCCACGGTATCGGTGGAGCAGGTGGACGGAATCGCTGCGCCGGCGTGCCGGGTTTTGCGCATCAACGGCAAGGCGGACGCGAGCACCTACAAGGACGTGGACACGCAGATACTGGTGGCGCAGTTGCCGCTGCTGGCCAGGCCGGGCGCGAAAGATGTCTTTGTGCTGGGCCTTGGGTCCGGGATCACCGCGGGAGCGGTCCTGAGTTATCCGGTGGAACACCTGGACGTCGCGGAAAACTGCGAGCCGGTGATTCGCGCGGGGAAATTATTTGCGAGTTGGAATCGTCACGTGCTGGAGAATCCCCGCACGCACATGTGGCATGAAGACGCGCGGACGGTGCTGAAACTCCGTCCGCAGCTTTACGACGCGATCATCACGGTGCCGTCGAATCCGTGGACGGTGGGCATCGGGAGCGTCTTCAGCCGCGAGTTCTACGAATTGGCGGCGCGCCGGCTGAAACCCGGCGGCGTGGTGGCCCAATGGTTTCAGATTTATGAGATGCAGGACGACATTGTGCGATTGGTGTTGCGCACGTTTGGCTCGGTGTTTCCGTATGTGGAAATCTGGGACAGCGGGGGAGGCGACCTCGTGCTGCTGGGTTCGCAGCAACCGTGGCACACCGGGCCGGAGGTGTTCCGGCAGAGTTTCGCCATCGATCAAGTGCGCGATGACCTGTGGATGATAAATGTCCAGTCTCCGGACGCGTTGTTGGGCAAGCAACTGGCGTCGCAACGAACCGGCTTTGCCATCGCCGGCGACGGCCCGCTGCAAAGCGATCTGTTCCCCATCCTGGAATATGCCGCGCCGCGGGCCTTCTACATCGGCGCGGCGACGCGGATGCTGGACCGGTTTGACGAGCGGACGCGGCAGCAGTTGCTGGCGCCGGCCGACAAACTCGCGGTGCTCGGTGAGTTGCCCCTGGCGAAGGCGAAACTACTTTTCTCCGATTCATCAACGATCAACGGGGAACTGTGGGGCTGTCTTTACGGCACGCCGCTGGGCGCGGGAGTGCCATGCGCGTTTAAGACACCCTTGCCGGCTCCGCCGGCCGGATCGGAGGGAGGTATTCTGGGACAGGCGGAGAGAGTATTTGCCATGGGCGACCTGGAGACGGCGGAACAATTGACGGCGATGGCGGCAACTCAGAAACCGGGAGATTTTGAGGCGGGTTATGTCCGGCGAGTCATTGAGCGGGAGAAACAGTTGCGGATGGCGGCCGTCGCGCAAAGTGTCGCGGGGCGGTGAAGGATGTTGGGCGAGGGGCTGGTTCCCCCCGCTGGATCGCGGGCCTTCGCCGCGACGAAGTGGCTTCGGCCACGCAGGCGGGCGGGGATCCCGCCGCGGCGGGACAGCGCGATGTCCTCCACCCCAATTGCCACCAATGGGTTCGAACAATCATTTGGGCAACACGCCCGCTGATTCGGGAATCACTCCAATTGCGGTGGCGCGAGCGTGGTGTGCAAGCCGATGGGGAAGCCGGGTGATTCGAGCCAATCCGCGAGCAATTGCAGCTCGATCCCTGTGAACCCGATAGTGGACTTGCGATGGAACCAGAGCTGGGAGGGTCCCTTTTTAAAGACCTGGGTGACGGTGGTGCCAACCTTTGGCTGGATGGCTCTGAGCCAGAGCAGGCTGACGGATTGAGGCGGCAACTGGGATTTCTGCAAGACCACCAACCGCGCGAATTGGCCGGCGTAAATCCAGTCTTCAATCCGGGTCCCGGTTTGCTCCCAATCATGCACGATCAGGTTTGTCTCGACCAGAAGGTCCCGGAACAAATCCGCCGGCGGAGGCTGGGTGGGGGCAACCGACACGAATCCGCCGAACAGGGACGGTTCGCTGTTGTTGGTCACGGATTTCAGAAACGGGCAAAGGTAAGGGACGCCTTTCCACTCGACGCCGTTGAAGGAGTGGGAGCGTTCGAATCGGGCGAGATCGTTCGAGGCGAACCACGATGCGCTCTTTTGGAGCACGAGATCCGTCAGCCTGGAGACGGTGTTGCCGGCATCGTTAAGCGGGGCCGTGAAGTAGGTCAGCGGCAGATTGCCTTGCACGGACCAGGAATAGAATTGGTTGGGCGGCGGACCGGTCTGGAGGTCGTTCCAGGTTTTCAACCCGGCCAGCCAGGATTGGATGCCCCGGACGGCCACGAAACTGGTCAGTGGTTGGTCCATGAGATTGGTCGGGATATTCCAGGCGTCCAAATCCATGGCCAGCGGATGGGGGAAGGTCAAAGTGCCGTAAGTCCACAGGTCTTTGCCATCGCCATCCCATTCCGCTTCTATTCTCGGAAAATCCTTGGGCAGATTCAGGCCAAGCGAAAATGCGCGGTCGAGGTTTCCGAGGTCGACAGCGGCGGTCAACCAATGGTTGGTGATCACCGCGGGGAAGGGCAATTGGTTTTGGCCGATTCGCGCGAGCATATCCTCGAGCAGGGCGTTGTGGCTCGATGCGGCGCCGAAAATCGTCCATCCCCCGGCGCGAGTGAGCTCAAGCAGATCGGGCGCATGATGTTTTTGGAGCGACCACCCGTGGCGTGCCGGA
>CAZFOA010000246.1:0-5123 GCA_964520205.1 uncultured Verrucomicrobiota bacterium
GCCTATTCGCACTGAGCTTTGTGCCGCAGGGCGTGGTCCACCAACACCAGCGCAGTCATGGCTTCCACCATCGGCACGGCGCGCGGCAAAACGCACGGATCGTGCCGGCCACGGGATTTGAGCGTCGTGTTTTTCAAGTGAATATCCACGGTGTCCTGCTCCTGCATCACCGTGGCCACGGGTTTGAAGGCGACCCGGAAATAAATGGTTTGCCCGTTGGAAATGCCGCCCTGGATTCCACCCGAACGATTCGCCGTGGTGAACACCTTGCCGCCTTTCGCGCGGAACGGATCGTTGTGTTGCGTGCCAGTCAATAGGATGCTGCCGAACCCGGAGCCGATGTCGAATCCCTTGGACGCCGGCAGACTCAGCATCGCCTTGGCCAGGTCGGCCTCCAGCCGGTCGAACACCGGCTCGCCCCAGCCGGGTGGCACGCCGCGCGCCACGCCTTCCACAATGCCGCCCACCGTGTCGCCCGCCCGGCGCATTTTCTCGATCAGCCGGATCATTTTCTCAGCCACCCGGCGGTCCGGGCAGCGGACGATGTTGGATTCGATGTCGTCGAACTTCACTTTTTCGGGATCAATGGCGGCGCGGAGGGTCCGGACTTGCTGGACGTAAGCCAGGATTTCGACGCCGTAGCGTTCGTGGAGAATTTTCTTGGCAATCGCGCCCGCGGCAACGCGGCCGATGGTTTCGCGCGCGCTGGTGCGTCCGCCCCCCTGCCAGTTGCGGATGCCGAACTTGGCCTGATAGGTGTAGTCCGCGTGCGAGGGACGGAATTTCGTTGCCATCTCGGAATAGGCATCGGGCCGGGCGTCCTCGTTTCTGACCCAAAGGCTGATGGGGGTGCCGAGCGTTCTGCCGCCGAAGGTGCCGGACAGGATTTGCACCATGTCGGCTTCCTTGCGCGGCGAGACGATTTTGGACTGGCCGGGCCGGCGCCGGTCCAGATCCGGCTGGATGTCCGCTTCGGTCAGCTTGAGCCGGGGCGGACAGCCGTCCACGACCACCCCGACGCCGCCGCCATGGGATTCGCCCCAGGTGGTCACGCGGAAAAGATGACCGAAGGTGTTTGCCATGGGAGCAGTATGATAAAAATCGCGGGCGGGTCAAACCCGGAAGAGTTGAGGTTGAAACCATCTCATCAAGCGTGTTTGCACAGGCGAGGCGTTTTTTTCTGGACCTGATGCCGTCAACAGATCGGAGGCGGGTGGAGATATGCGGTGGGGCGGGAACAATCCAAGGCCAACCCGCTGTCGTGTGCCGCCCGTCGTGCTACGATTGCGTTACGTTTTGGTGTCGAACGGGCAACTTCTCGCGCTCACGGCGCGGATTCGGGAAGTGAAAGGAACAAGTGGCTTGCGTTTGAGCCGGGCCTGCCGTCTTATCACCTCGGGCGTCCATGTAATCCGTCACCGAAGGTCGTTTATGAATACTGCAGCACTTCTCAACAAAGCCCGCCTGGCGGTCGAAGCCGCCGGAGCGCGGGCAGTTGCCGACGAAAAAGCCGCGCGCATCGCCAAGGAAACCTCGCGCGCCGCCAAGACCAGACTGAAGTACGCGCGCAAACTGACCAAGCTCTCCCGAAGAGCGGCCAAGAGCGCCAAGCAAAAGGCGGCTGAAGCCCTCGATGCTCTGGAACGGGCGCGGAAGAAATTGAAGAAGCTCGAAAAGCGATTTGCTCGCAGCCATCCCAAACGCAAAGCGTCCCGTTCGCGGCGCCGCGCAAAACCGATTCGGAAATCTCCAGCCAAAAGAACGCCGGCAGCGGCCAGACCGGTGCCTGTCCCTCGAGACCGAAGTCGAGTGAAACGGCCATCCACTAAGACGATCAAAACCGCGGCGACCTTTCCCGCGAAGCAGCCCGCAAAAACCCATCCGCAACCCAAGAGAACCCGTCGCCTTGTGGCCGCGAGGCCCAGGACGGCGGCACCGGCGCAGCAAATCATGAAAGCCGCGCCCAGTCAGCCGGCGGCGCCGGGCGGCATTGCCGCCGGAACTCAATCGGATTCGACCCGGCCTGAAACCGGCGATGGGTCGGATGTTCCGGTGGTGTGACCCAAATCTGCGTCGGGCTGTCGCAGAACCTTCGCCAACCCGGTAAGGACGGCATCGGATTGCATTCCCGGCCGAAAATTTGATCGCGGCAGTTTGGATGGTTGAATCCTGATTTGGAAGTTTCCCAGGTTTGGAGTTCCGCGTTTACGCGGCATCCGGCCGCCTGACCCTGGCTGCGTCGGAGGCTTCGCCGAGGCGGGAGGCGGAATTCCAAACCAGACCCGGACACCGCCGTTTGGACACATGGCTTGACCCTGACGGGGAAAATCGGTTTGCTAGCGTCGCAATTTTGTTATGAGTTCACCCAAACCATCGCTCGATGAGTTGCGGATCGAGCGTTCAGCCGAGCGAGAGCCCAAATCCCTGATGGGGTGGGGGATTGCATTGGTCCTCGTCCTGGTTGTTGTTGGCGCGGGAATCTGGCTGCGCCCGGGTTCCACCGCGCTGGCGGTGCATACGGCGGTTGCCCGGGAGATTTCCGGCGGCGATCGGACGGTATTGAACGCCTCCGGTTATGTGACCGCGCGGCGGGCCGCGACGGTTTCTTCCAAGGTCACCGGCAAAGTGGTCGAGGTGCTGATCGAGGAAGGCATGAACGTGAAGTCGAAGCAGATTCTGGCGCGGCTGGATGATACGAATGTCAGGGCGGCGCTCGAGGTGGCTCAAGCCCAGTTGGAATCGGCAAAAACCGCGGTGGAAGAAACCCGCGCGCAACTCAAGCAGGCGGAACAGGAATATCAGCGCACCATCACGCTGGCCCGGCAAGCCATCGCGTCGCAGTCCGATCTGGACCGCGCCGAGTCGGATGCCAAATCGCTCGAGGGCCGGCTGGCGCGGCAGGTACGGGATGTGACCGTCGCGGAACGCCAGGTGGCGATGTGGGGCCAACAAATGGACGACATGGTCATCCGCGCGCCGTTCGACGGCGTGGTCACCACCAAGGACGCCCAGCCGGGCGAGATGATTTCGCCGGTCTCGGCGGGCGGCGGTTTCACCCGGACGGGCATTGGGACCGTTGTGGACATGGGTTCGCTCGAAATCGAGATTGACGTGAACGAGAGTTACATCAACCGCGTCGAGCCGGGCCAGGCGGTGGAGGCCACGCTGGATGCGTATCCCGACTGGAAAATCCCGTGCAAAGTGATCGCGATCGTTCCGACAGCCGACCGCCAAAAATCCACCGTCAAAGTGCGCGTGGCCTTCGACAAGCTTGATCCGCGCATCCTGCCGGAAATGGGCGTGAAAGTGGCCTTTCGCGAGGCCGGCTCCGCTGCCGCCGGGCGCTTGGTGATCCTCCCGAAGAGTTCCGTGCGGAGCCAGGAAGGGCGCGACGTGATATTTGTGGTGCGGAACGACCGCGCCGAGCGCCGCGCGGTCTCGGTCGGCAGGGTGGAGGATGAGAATGCGGTGATCAGCGCCGGTGTGGCCGCCGGCGAAACCGTTATCACGGATGCTCCGGCGGGTCTGGCTGACGGAGTGAAAGTGAAGGCGGCGATACCATGAGGGCAGGAAAAACGCGGCGCTTTTATAATTGCGCTCGCCGTGCAAAATTTGAAACGGTATTCGGCGTGTCATGAATGCTCAAAGCAACAACACCCTGGTGAGCGTGGATGGAGTGGAAAAAGTCTTCCATCGCGGTTCGGAGGATATTCACGTTCTGGCGGACCTGCACCTTCAGGTCCCGTCCGGCGAATTCCTGGCGCTCATGGGTCCATCGGGCTCGGGCAAGAGCACGTTGTTGAACCTGATCGGCGGCCTCGACCGGCCGACCCGGGGCTCGGTCAGCGTCGCCGGTGAACGCCTCGATCAATTGACCGACCGGCGGCTGGCCGCGTGGCGGGCGCGGCACGTCGGTTTCGTATTCCAGCTTTACAATCTCATGCCCGTGCTGACGGCGGAGCGGAACGTGGAACTGCCGCTGCTGCTCACGCACTTGTCCCGGGCCGAACGGGAAAAGCACGTGGCGGCGGCTTTGGCGGTGGTCGGATTGGCCCATCGCGCGAAGCATTATCCGCGCACGCTTTCCGGCGGCGAACAGCAGCGCGTCGGCATCGCCCGCGGCATTGTGACCGATCCGACGCTGCTGCTCTGCGACGAACCGACCGGCGATCTGGACCGGAAAGCCGGCGATGAAATCCTGGATTTGCTCCAGGCGCTGAACCGCGAGCACGGCAAAACCATCATCATGGTCACACACGACCCGCATGCCTCGGCGCGCGCGGCGCGGACGGTGTATCTGGACAAGGGCCAGCTCAGCAACGAACCGGTGAAATGAGCCGAACTGGATCAATGGATTTCTGCACTGGGACGAGAGCATCCCACCGGCAATCCATTCATCCAACAATCCATTAATCAAATGAGATTCGCCCATCTGGTCTGGTGCAACCTGAAGCGGAAGAAGCTGCGGACTTCGCTGACGCTGCTCTCAATTCTGGTGGCGTTCATCCTGTTTGGGTTTCTGATGGCAATCAAACAGGCGCTGGCGGGCGGGGTCAGCATGGCCCGCCAGGACCGGCTGGTCGTGCGTCACAAGGTGTCCATCATCCAGATGCTGCCGGAAAATTACAAGGCGCGGATGGCGCGGATTCCCGGCGTGGCGCTCGCAACGCACCAGACCTGGTTCGGCGGGGTTTACCAGGATCCAAAGAATTTCTTCATGCAAAATCCCGTGGTGCCGGAGGAATTCCTGGACATGCATCCCGAACTGGTCCTGCCGCCGGAACAAAAAAAGGCGTGGCTGGAAACGCGGACCGGCGCCATCGTCGGACGGAAAACGGCGGACCGGTTCCACTGGAAAATCGGCGACAAGGTGCCGTTGTCGTCGTTCTGGTCGAAGCAAGATGGGAGCCGGTTCTGGGAATTCGACATCGTGGGCATTTACGACGGGGATAAAAAGGAGACCGACACCACGCCGATGTTTTTCCGCTATGATTATTTCGATGAAGCCCGGCGATCGGGCGCGAAGGGGATCGTGGGCTGGTACACCATCCGCGTGAAGGACCCGAACCAGGCGGCGGAGGTGGCGAAGCGGGTGGACCAGGAGTTTGAGAATTCGTCGGCGG
>CAZFOA010000247.1:0-5116 GCA_964520205.1 uncultured Verrucomicrobiota bacterium
CGAGACGTAACTCCCGAAGAAGTTCTTCGCCGTCACCGCCATGCCTCTGATGATCTGTTCGCCTAACATTGCTTTAATCAATTCGACGTTCGGTGTTGAATGTTGAACGTTCGATGTTCTGGAAATTGAAAACATTCAACGTCCAACATTCAACATTCAACATCGAATCGTAAGGTTTCACCGGTCCACCTCCCCCAGCACAATGTCCACGCTGCCCAGGATGACCACGGCGTCCGCTATCCGGTGTCCGAGGCACATGTCCTCCAGAATGGTCAAATTGATGAAACTGGGTGGGCGCACACGGTAGCGATACGGATTGGGCGAGCCGTCGCTGATGAGATAAAAGCCCAGCTCGCCCTTCGGCGCCTCGACCCGCCCGTAAGCCTCGCCGGCCTTCGGCCGGAGCCCGCGCAACTTCGCCTTCGGATCCATGACCGGCCCGGCCGGAATATCGCGCAGTGCCGCCTGCAGAATTTTCACGCTCTCGCGCATCTCCAGGACGCGGATCATGTAACGGTCGTAAACGTCGCCGTGCTCCCCCAGCGGCACCTTGAAATCGAAACGCGGGTAGAAGCCGTACTTGTCCACCTTGCGGAGATCGTAATTGACGCCGGAGGCGCGGAGCATGGGACCGGTGATGGCGGCGCTGACGGCGAGATCCCGGGGCAGCACGCCGACGCCCTGCGTGCGCGCGAGGATGATTTCATTTTGAGTGAGCAGCGCTTCGAATTCGTCGAGGAATTTGTTGTAGCCATCCGTCAGTAGCTTCGCCTGGGCCAGCCACTCGGGCGTGACATCACAACGGACGCCGCCGAAGCGCATGTAATTGCACATCATGCGAGCGCCACTCACCGATTCAAAGAGGTCGAGGACTTTTTCCCGCTCGCGGAAGGCGTACATCATCGGCGTGCCCAGCGCGCCCATGTCCTGGGCAAAAAAACCGATCAGGCAGGTGTGGTTTTGCAGGCGGGTCAGTTCCGCCATGATGACGCGGATGTATTCGGCGCGTTCCGGCACCGCCAGGCCCGCAAGTTTTTCGACGGTGAGCGCATAGGCCCAGTTGTTCGTCATCGAACAAAAATAATCCAACCGGTCCGTGTATGGCATCGAGGCCAGATAGGCGACGTTTTCGCCGATTTTCTCGTGGTTGCGATGCAGATAGCCGAACACCGGCTTGAGCTTCACCACTTTTTCGCCGTCCAGCACCACATCCATGCGGAAAACACCGTGCGTGGACGGATGGTGCGGCCCCATCGAAATTTCGAGTAGCTGGCCGATGGGTTCGCCGGTTTCGTCTGTCTTCGGCAGGATTTCGTAATTTGGCTTGCCGTAAGGTTCCGCCATGGTGTTCATGCTTTCGCCTCCGGCGGGTAATGTTTTTTGGCCTCCGCCAGCACTTCGTCGTGCGGCGTGGGCTCATATTCAAAATCATCGGGCGGAACGTAATCCCGGCGCATGGGAAATCCCTTGAACTCGTCCCACATCAGAATGCGCCGCAAATCGGGATGCCCTTCCAGGCGGATGCCGTACAAATCATAAACTTCGCGTTCCTGGAATTCGCAGCCGCGCCACAACGGCGTCAGCGAAATGGCGGGTGCTTCGTCCGCGCGATTGACGGTGCGCTGGCGCAATACGACCGGGCCATGCTTCAGTTCCATCGAATACAGGTGATAAACCACTTCGAGAAAACCGGGCCGCACGGTCTTCTTCACTTCCTCGACCTCCTTTTCCACGCCGTCCACGACCTGCTTGACCTTCGTCTTGGTAGTGATTTCCGCATCCGGCCAGTCCACGCCGGTGACGTTGGAGCAGTAATCGAGGCGCAATTGCGGGTCGTCGCGGAGAAATTTCGCCACGGCGAAAACATGAACCGGATCCACCAGCAACGAACGCTCCCCTGCCGGACAGTCGTTCGGGAGAATTTCAATTTTCGCACCCGGCACCGCCGCCGCGAGGCGCGCTTTGATTTGTTCAGGAGTTTCCACGATTCAACGCTTGATCGCCGGCGGCTGCCAGACACCGGGATTGCTGGACGGTTCGAGGTCGTGTTCGCCGTAGGCCGGCACCGGAAACTCGCTGGGCACATCCGCGTTAAGATGGCGCGGCCGGTCCGGCCCGGTGAGCTTTTGCTTCAAGATTTTTTCCTGCAAGGTCATGATGGCGTGGATCAGCGCCTCTGGCCGCGGTGGACAGCCGGGAATCGCCACATCCACGGGCAGATACCGGTCGATGCCCTTGAGCACGTTGTAACCCTGCTTGAACGGCCCGCCGGAAATCGCGCAGGCGCCCATGGCGATGACATATTTGGGCTCGGGCATCTGGTTGTAGAGTCGCACCACCAGGGGCGCCATTTTCTTGGTAACCGTGCCCGCCACAATCATCAGGTCAGCCTGCCGGGGCGACGGCCGGAACACCTCGGCGCCGAACCGGGCGAGGTCGAAGCGGGCCATGGAAGCCGCCATCATTTCAATGGCGCAGCACGCCAGGCCGAACGTCAGCGGCCACACGGAATTCGCCCGGCCCCAGTTGTACAATTCCTCCAGGGTCGTCGTGTAAACCCCCTGTTTCTGCAACTCGCTTCTTAAGCCTTCGTCAATCATGAAAAAAATGTCCGGGCGCTTTGAACCCTGCCGGTCACTTCCACGTCAGCACTCCTTTTGACCATGCCCAAACCAGTCCTTCCACCAACAACAGAATAAAAACCACCATGGCCAGGAAGGCCCCGACGGAAAGTCCGCCGAAGGAAACGGCGAACGGCAGCAGAAAAATCGTTTCCACGTCGAACACCAGGAAGATGATGGCGTAAAGGTAATATTCCGACCGGAAGGAGATCCAGGCGTCCCCCTTGGATTCCAGGCCGCATTCGTAGATGGCGTTCTTGTCCTTGCCCGGCTTGTTGGGCGAAAAGAACCGGGCCCACGCATACGCCGCCATCAGCGGCCCGAGCGCGAACGCCACGGCGATCACCATCAACAACACGATGACCCAATAAGAATTTTGGGATGTTTCCATCACACGTCCATTTGTTGGGAAGCACCAACGGCCCGACCGGTTCCGCCGTCTCTGCCTGCCAGTGCAGAGGCTAAGGCAGTGGCCGGAGAAGTCAAGCGCAACACAACCGAAACACACTGCAACCGCGGGAATAACAACGGGTAAGTTGACTGCGTGACCTGAAAACCCGAGGCCAAAACAGCAGCCGAAACTTCTTGCGCTGGCAGCAGGCATTGAACATATTGTTTATTCCTAATCGCGGGGTGGAGCAGCCCGGTAGCTCGTCAGGCTCATAACCTGAAGGTCCCAGGTTCAAATCCTGGCCCCGCAACCAATTTCAACCCCGCCACGGCGGGGTCTTTTTTTTTGTCTGAGACTGGCTGCTATCAGGTTTATGTCATCAGAAACACCGCCGGAAAGTTTTACATCGGCCTGAGTGAAAATGTTTCCAAACGCTTGGAACAGCATAATCAAGGCGTTTCGAAATGGACCCGTCATCGTGGGCCTTGGTCGCTAATTTGGACAAGCGAACTCTTGTCACTATCCGACGCACGAAAATTGGAAAATCGTCTCAAACGACAAAAAGGCGGAGTTGGTTTAAGGTTTCTAACCGGACGGCGAAGCTCGTCAGGCTCATAATCCCGCAGTGCGGGATCCCAGGTTCAAATCCTGGCCCCGCAACCAATTTCAACCCCGCCACGAGCGGTTTTTTTTTGTGCCTGTGATCTTCGTTTACCAGATCTATAGAGGACAAACCCCATACCGAATCCAGTAGCCCAGCAGTTTCACGTACTCCAGCCGGACCCGGTTGCCGATGCGATTGTGCGACCAATCGGCCCGCGCCGACGCAAAATAGGATGGCCGCGAATAAAATTTGATCTCCGGCGCGTAATGCCGGAAACACGCCAGCGCCCGGCGCGAGTGGTACCACGAGGTGACGAGGATGACGCGCTTCAGCTTTTGCTCGCGGAGGAGCTGGATGCTGAACTGCGCATTTTCCTTCGTGGTTTTGGATTGTTTTTCCAATTCAATCGCATTGGCCGGCACTCCCGCAGCCACCAGCAAATGCCGGTTGATTTCACAGTCACCCGCCCCGCTGACAATGACGCGCGAGGCGGCGTGTTCCTTGAACAGCTCCGCCGTGCGTTCCCACCGCTCGTGCGAGCCGCCGCCCAAAAGAACCAGGACATCAGCCTTCACCGGCCCGCTGTCCACGGTCAAAAACGGCTGCGGGAAAATCAACGCCGCCACGACCAGCAGGAGCAGCAAAAGGAAAAGGCCGAGCGCAGTCCGTTTGATCTGTTTTCTCACGCGCGCAAATTGAACAGCAAACAAGCCCAAACGCAAAGTTCTAAAACCACGGATGGGCACGGATGAATATTAATCCGGGATCCGAGACCCGGGTCGCCAGACCCAAAACCTCAGCCATACAGCGGCCCGAAGTTCTGACAGGCGCGGTAATCCGCCGCCTGCAGCTCCAGCGCGCCGAACAGGTTCCACGAACTCGGCCGGAAGATTTTTTTCTCGGCCACGTTGTGCATCGCCACCGGAATGCGCAGCATCGCGGCCAGCGAAATCAGGTCCGCGCCGATATGGCCGTAGCTGATGCTGCCGTGGTTGGCGCTCCAGTTGTTCATCACGGTGTAAACGTCGCGGAACGCGCCCTGCCCCGTCAGATTCGGCGCGAACCACGTCGTCGGCCACGACGGATTGGTCCGTTCATCCAGCGCCTGATGCACCTTGGCCGGCAAATCCACCGACCAGCCCTCGGCAATTTGCAGCGCCGGACCGAGGCCCTTCACCAGGCTGATGCGGCACATCGTCATCGGCATCCCGCCGCGCGACAAATAACACGACGAAAAACCGCCGCCGCGAAAATATTCGTAGATTGCCGCCGGCCAGGAGGTCGCCGCCAGGCATTGCTCCGCCTCGCCTTTGGTTATTTCCCAGAACGGCTTCATCGCCGGCTTGCCATCGAGCGATTGCTCGCCCGAACCGTCGAGCGTGGCGGCGCCGGAATTGATGAGGTGCAGCAGGCCGTTTTCGGCCTTGCCCGCCAAGGTGTGGCCGGTGACGCGCTTGACCGCATCGGGACTCCAATAGGTCCGCACGTCGGCAAAAATCT
>CAZFOA010000248.1:0-5103 GCA_964520205.1 uncultured Verrucomicrobiota bacterium
ATTCTTGACCGCAGATTCCACGGATGACGCGGATGTTTCGACCGGGTGCCTTCATCCGTGATTAGAGTGCTGGTCGCATTTAGTACGATTTGACTTTTCCCACAGCCGATTCCGTTTGATTCAGCGTGTTGGCATACGGGAGAGGCGCAAGTGTTGCCGGCATAAGGACGGGCGGCGGGCGCTGCTTAAACAAAAGCCGGTGGTGACGGCTGCTGTTTACGCCTGGCCGTACACCGGCACAAGATAGGTTTCGTAGAAGTCGAGACCGGGAAGGTCGAGTTTGACTTCCAGTTCCCAGAATATTGGCTTGTCGGCGTTGAGTTGCGTCGGTTGCGCATCAGCGGGAAGTTCGTAACTGAGTTCCACTGCTTCGCGAAGTTGAAAATTGCGCGGTTGCTCCAAAATCCATTTTGCGCTCCAAATCTCCTCGTGAACGAGGGTGGCGGTTCGATTCCTTCCGCTTCCGGTGGATTCCACCCATTCCTCGACACAGCGAAGCGTGAACGTCCCCTGATTCGCCCGGTTGATTCCGCCAAAGGGTTGCCAGCGGACGACGACGGGTTTGGGCAGGCGGCAGGGAAAAGCAGTGAACTCAACCCGCGAATGGCCGAATTTGAGCGCGCGCAATAGCTGCTGTGCGGCTTGCACCCAGAGCAGCAGCGCGAGGACATCGAAAAGACCCACGATACCTTTGACCATCCACGGCCCGTTCGCCGCGAAGGCCCACCAGTTGAACATCGAGAGAAAAACCGTCACCGCCATGGCGCCGGCGACCGCCTTGGCCAAGGCGGGCCATTCCGACACTTCAAATCCTTCGGGATGCCAGGAGTAATCGGCCAGCGCAGGTTCGTCCGGGTATTGGCGAGCCGCCACCACGCGCCGGCGGTTGGCCTCAAATTGTCTCCAGGTCATGCCCCAGACCATGAACCCGCCCAGCGCGAATGACGCCCCGGCGACCGTCAACACCCAGTAAGGCGCATGCACCGAGGTGGGATTCACTTTAAGAACTTTCGTGCCCGCCAAAATGATGAAAGATCCCACGGCCACAAAAAGACTGCCAAAAACGAATCCTCCCCAGGTGGGCAATCCCAGTCTCGATCCGCGCTTCTGGAGAGAGACTGACAGGCGCCGGCGACCGGCGGGCGAAATTTCGTAACGGTCTGGTGTCACCTCTCGGCACGATAATCCCTTGCTGATTGGTCGGGAAGATTTTTTTACTTTCTGAGTGGTTCTTCCCGGGAACCGATACCCAGGAAACAACGCCCGTCTTGAACTTCTGCGCCACACCGCTGCCTTCTTCCCCCAGCCGGATGCTCAACAACTCTCTGCAAACTCCGGGCGGCAATCGCGGTCAGACTTGTCCGTGTCCCCTGGCATGATTCAATTCTCGAATGATCTGAAAATAAGCCACAACCGCCGAAAGGCGTGATCCGACGCGGCGGAGAGCGGCGAATTAGAGACTCCTCACGCCGTCTCCTACGTTATTAACGAGCGGCTGTTTATCCAATTTGGATCACCAGCGCGGTGGTGTTGTCGCGGCCGTCGTTCGCGAGCGACTCTTCCACCAGTCGATGCGCGTGGTTGACGCCGGATCCGGCAGGTTCGGACGCGCGCAAAAGCTCGATCAGGTGGTCGTCGTGAAGGCCTTTCACCAAACCATCCGTGCAGAGCAGAAAAATGTCGCCGGCTTCATAAGCCACCGCGCCCAGTTGCGGGTCAACAAACTGGTTGCCGCCGCCAAGGGCTTTTTGGAGCACATTGCGCCGGGGATGATCGCGGGCCTCGCGTTCATTGATCTTCCCATTCCGCAACAGCCAGCCGACGTGAGTGTCATCGTGGCTGAGTTGTTTGATCCCGCCCTCGCGCGCCGGCAAATAATAAATCCGGCTGTCGCCGATATGGCCGAAATACATCCAGGCCGGAGTGAACCAGCACAGGCTCAAGGTGGCTTCCATCCCCGCGCACTCTTCGTAGCTGCTGCCCACGTATGTCAGCGCGCGATGGATCTGATCGAAAAGTTCCGTCAACAGATCGTCAACTCCGGCTTCCAACCCGACGGCGGATTGTTGGAACGAGCGCGGGAGCAGCGTCGTGATTTTGTCAACCGCGATCCGGCTGGCGTAATCGCCGGCTCGCGCCCCGCCCATTCCATCGCTCACGGCGAAGGCAAAATCCGTGGTTCTCGTCGAGGCTTCCCCGATCTTTCCCAGATGATGAATTTCCCTGGAGTCAAACTGGAGGCCCAGAAAGGCATCCTCGTTGTTGGGCCGGACTTTGCCGCGATCCGTCCGTCCGAACCATTTCAGGCGGGATGAAGCGGATACTGTGCGCGTTGGATCCATGGCGGCGCGCAGTCAGGCGTGCTCCGGGAGGATGGTGGCCAGTTCAAAATCAATGACGCAGAAGCGTCCATCGGACTGCCGGTAAGTGACATTGCGGATGTCGGGATCGTCGTGGCGCACGCCGTAAGTTTCCAACTCGGCGAACAATTCGCGCGCGCGATCCGCGTCCAGATGTTCCACCCGGTTCCCACAGTTCGTGGTGATGATCCGGAGTTGAGCGGGATCGGCTTCGAGCAGTTTGGGCACGAACCCGCATCCGCGATTCTCAAGATGGCGCAGGACTCCCACCTCTTTGGTGAACCGCGCCTGCGCGTCCGGACCATGGTAAGCCTTGAACACCCGGCCATCGAAACCGAGATTCACGGTCGCCCTAAGCGTGTCCTTTATTTCCAACATACAACGGGAATTGCGCCTCGCTCTCGAGGCCAGGCAACTTCTGAATTAATTTAAAGCCAAATGCATCGCCATGCCAGAGGCAGGCGCCATTCTGTTTTCCTGATTCCCAATATGCTGCAATTCATCCTTCATGGAAAGCCTCCAAGGTCATTTGTCCGCGCAGGCGGAACAGGAACCGCGTTACTGGAGCGCCGGTTGATGGAAGCCACCTGACATCGGCCACGCACGCCGCGCCAGATCCAACCGTGGCGGGTTCCTGCATTGATTTGGTAAGCGACGACGAACGGTGAAATCAGCGCAGCACGATCAAATTGCTACAGCCGGATATTCATGCTTTGTCGGCGGAAGCAAAAGTTGCAGCAAGCGGGAATCGTCTTGATTGGAAGGCGGTCGCAGCTGATTCTTGAGGCTGCGGATGGCGCGCTTGTCCGAAACGGCATGTGGCCTGCTTGGACCTCCAGTTCAAGTAAACAGTCCGACAAATCAACACAACAAAATCGAAAAAAATCCTGCACTTAAATCCATGGCCAAATATAAACTAGAATACATCTGGCTCGACGGGTACGAACCCGTCGCGAACCTTCGCGGAAAAACCCAAGTCAAGGAATTCGAGAGTTTCCCCAAGCTCGAGCAGCTCCCCATGTGGGGATTTGACGGAAGCTCGACCCGGCAAGCCGAAGGACATAACTCCGACTGCATGCTCAAGCCGGTGGCGTGCTATCCCGATCCCACGAAGAAGAATGGTGTGCTCGTCATGTGCGAGGTGATGATGCCCGACGGCAAGACGCCGCACCGGACGAACGGCCGCGCGACGATCATGGATGACCCGGAGACGTGGTTTGGTTTCGAGCAGGAGTATTTTCTTTACAAGGATGGCGCCCCGCTGGGCTTCCCGAAAGGCGGGGGTTTTCCGCCTCCGCAAGGCAAATATTACACCGGCGTGGGCTACGAGAACGTGGGGGACATCGCCCGTGAGATTGTGGACACGCATCTCGAGCTGTGCCTCGAGTGCGGGATCAACCACGAAGGCATCAACGCTGAAGTGGCCAAGGGCCAGTGGGAATTCCAGATCTTCGGCAAAGGGTCCAAGACCGCGGCCGACCAGATGTGGATTGCGCGCTACCTGATCATGCGCCTGTGCGAGGAGTATCAGGTGGAAGTGGTTTGGCACTGCAAGCCGCTGGGCAAGGACGTGGACTGGAACGGCTCCGGCATGCACACGAATTTCTCGACCAAGCATATGCGCGAGGTCGGGGGCAAGGAATACTTCGAGAAGCTGATGGCCGCCTTCGACAAATACAAGAACGAGCACATCGCCGTGTATGGTCCGGACAATCACCTGCGTCTGACCGGCCTGCACGAAACGCAGTCCATCGACAAATTCAACTACGGCATCGCGAACCGCGGCGCCTCCGTTCGTGTGCCGCATAGTTTTGTCAACAGCGGCTACAAAGGGTACCTGGAGGATCGCCGCCCGAACTCACAGGGCGACCCCTACAAGATTGCGAGCCGCATCCTTCAGACCATCGCCACCGTGCCGCTCAAGTAAATCAGCAAACCATCATTCGAATCCGACAATCGTTTTTGGCCACAGCCTTTAATTGGAATTCTGTGAGATTCCAAAGGCTCGCCAACTTCTGGGCCGCCCCGCGCACCACGGCGCCGGCTCAAAAGCCGTAAGCCAGCAGCCGGAAGCCGGAGGATTGGATTAATCTTTGATTCGTTTTCGGGACCGTTCGGGCAACTCTTCTTGGATGGCCGTTTTCATCGCCTGGATTCTTTCTTCAACCGCGGTGTGGCAGGGGACACCAACCACGGTCGCCCATTGTCCGCCTCGGTCCGGAAGGAGCAGAAGCGGACAGCTTGAACCGCAGCCAGCGCGAAGTCTTTTGCGAAGCGCCAGCCCTCTTTCGCCGTAACCGCCGGTTGCGGCTGTAGATGTTGCGGCGGCGCCCCCGTTCACGGTGGCGCGTCCTCCGGATCGATCCACCATGGAACCGGCGTTCCTCCGCACCGGCCGAAATTCCGCCTCCCGAGATCTTTAACGCATCCTCAACACGCTGTTCGACAGGGAGATCATCCAGTTGTGATGCTTTTACAAATAAGTTTGCCTTGACTTCCTGACACCGCAGTGAACAAATCAGCCGTATCCCAAAAACCCGTGGCGTCCCGTCGTTTTGGGTTTTATTCCCCCGAACGGCATCGTCACACAACCTAACCAAAGACAGGAAAGTTCATATGAAACAGTCAATCAAAGCATTCATCGTATCAGGTCTCACACTCGTGGTTTCGGCAACAACGCTGTTGGCTCAGGGCGGCTTGTTCACAATCGACGAGAATGGCAACGGAAACTTCAACGGTAATC
>CAZFOA010000249.1:0-5083 GCA_964520205.1 uncultured Verrucomicrobiota bacterium
CCGCAGCCGCGATATTTTTCGATGCTGAAATAAATGGAGCTGTCGGCCGCCTTGTAAGCGATGCCACGAGCGACGAGCTTTTCGATGAGCGAAACAATATCCTTGATGTAATCCGTCGCTCGGGGAGCCTCCTCCGGCTTTTTGCAGTTAAGCGCCTTGAGATCCTCAAAAAATGCGGCTTCGTATTTGCCGGTGAATTCGCGCAACGGAGTTTTGGTCTCGCGCACGCGCCGGATGATCTTGTCCTCCACGTCCGTGACGTTCATCACGTGCTTGACCTTAAAGCCTTTGAATTCGAGATGGCGCCGGACGAGGTCGGCAAAGACAAACGTGCGCCAGTTGCCGATGTGCGCGTAATCATAAACCGTCGGTCCGCAGCAATACAGGCCGACTTTTTTTCCGTCCGGATCCAGCGGCACGAAGTCCTGCACCGACCGGGACAGCGTATTGAACAGTTTCAATCCCATCTTTGCGCCGCAGAGTAAGCAAAGAAGCCCCGAAGCTGAAAGGAAAAATCCGGCGCGGCTGCCGTTGGGCGCATCGGGTGGCACTGTTGCAAACCGCAAAGCGGCGTCGGCGTGGTCGGCGAACTCCGGCTTGAATTGATAACTTTTTGATGTCCCGTCGCCTCCTTTTGATTACCCGAATCCGCGTTTTGGTTCCAAATTGCCATCATGAAAACGGATCGAATTTTACTCCCCATTGACCTGGCCAAATGTCCGCTGGAGGCGATCCCGATGATCAACAGTCTCGCCGGACAAGCCACGGATGTGACGGTCATCCTCCTTCACGTCTTGAAACTCAACATTCTGGCGCCGGAGAGCCGGCTCTATGATGATCTCTGCAACGAGGCCCGGTGGCGCATGGACCGCCTGGCGCGGGAGCAGATGCATCCCCAGGTGGACACTTGCGTGCGGGTGCGGGCGGGTGATCCCTTCGAAGAAATTGTGGCGGAAGCCAGGGAGCAGCAAGTCCATTTGATCGTGCTGCCCACCTTCGAGTCCTCCTTCTGGAAGCGTTTGTTTGCGCCGGTCGTTCCCCGCCTGGCTGAGAAGCTGGCGCGGCGGGCTCCGTGCCCGGTTTACGCCCTCCGCGTCCAGACGGTGTTTAACTGTGAAGAGCGATGGAAGCCCGGACGGGAAGTTGCGGCTCCTGCGGAGCGTGATTCCGCGCGCGAATACCGGTTGACACCCGCGATGGAGGAATCCTTCGCCGCCCGGCGCCCGCGCCAAACGCTGACAGTCCATTAAGGAAGCAGGAGACCACGTGAGGAGGCTCTGAATTCACCTTCATTTTCGAAGATTTGACCCTCCTCAGGCCGGCTCCTGCAACAGATGGAACTGGCAACTGAGCCGCCAAGCGTGTGACGGTACGGGGCTGTGCGCAAGTCTGCGGGCGGGTTCACCGCCCGGGCTTATCGCGGCGGTTGAAAGGGCAACTCCAGGGTAAAGCTGGCTCCGGTGCCGATCCCCGCGCTGCTGGCCCTCAACGCGCCGCCGAGTTCCTTGGCGGACAGGGCGCCGCCGTGCAGGCCGAAACCGTGCCCGTCCTTGCGGGTCGTGAAGCCGTGATTGAAAATGCGGTTCAGATTTTCCGGCGGAATCCCCACGCCGTTGTCCACGACCGCGATTTGGACCCGGTCATTCGCCGTGGAAATGCGCACCGTCAGCCGCTTGTCCTGGCGGTTTAATTCGTCGCAAGCGTACTTTGCGTTGCGGATCAGATTGACCAGAATCTGCAGGACCTTGTGTTTTTCCACGCGGATTTCCGGCGACGGCTCGGCATATTCGCGGATGAGATCCACGCCGTGCCGCGAGAGCGCGCCGATGTTCATGCGCAGGGCGTCCTCGACCAGTTCGGTGACCTTCACCGTTTCCACCACGCCCGAGATGTTCGCATAATTCTGCTGCATCGACACGATGTCCTTGATATGGCCGATGTTTTTCTCGAGGTGGCTGATTTCTTCGAGCAGCGAATCCCGCTCGGTGACGAGGCATTTTGACAATTCGCCCAAATAATCGGGCAACTGTCTGCCTTTGGGATCCGCGGCAAGGAAATCGGCCAAATCCTGCGAATGTGACTGGATCAACTTCGCCGCTCTGGCCAGGGAGGACACTTTGGATTTTTCGAGCCGGTCCTTCAGCAAGGCTGCGGAGATGTTGACGCTGTTCAACACATTGCCCACGTTATGCAGGACGCTGGTGGCCACTTCGGCCATGCCCGCCATGCGTGAAGTCGACAGGAGTTGCTTGTGGACCTGCTCCAGTTTGGCTTCCGAATCCTTCATGCAGGTGACGTCTTTGGAAATGCCGAAGGTGCCGATGATGTTTCCCGCCTTGTCGCGCCAGGGCATTTTCGTGGTCATCGCCCAGGTGACGCGGCTGTCCGGATGCGTTTCCTTCTCCACCTTTCCGATCAGCGGCTTGCCCGTTCGGATGATCTCCTGCTCATCGTCGTAAGCGGGTTGGGCGTGATCCTTGGTGAAAAAATCAAAATCGCTTTTTCCGCGAAGGCTGTTGGAATCCGCCACATTGAAAAGTTTCGCGAAGGCTTTGCTGAAATGAACGAAGCGGGACTGCCGGTCCTTGAAATAAATGCAGTCCGGGCTGTTTTCCAGCAATGTATCGAGCAGGCTGCCGGTTTCCGCCAGCTTCGCCTCCACCTCCTGCAGCGCCGTGACATCCTTGGAAATGCCGAACGTGCCGATGATTTCGCCGCGGGCGTCGCGCCACGGCATCTTCGTGGTCAGGAACCATCTGATCTGGCCATCGGCCCGCGTGCTGGGCTCGAGCTTGCCGATCAGGGGTTCGCCGGTGCGGATGACCCGCTGCTCATCTTCATACGCCGTGCGCGCCCGATCCTGGTCGTAGGTTTCAAAATCGGTCTTGCCCTTCAACGCATCCTGATCGAAGAGTCCGAAATGCAGCGAAAGCGACCGGCTGTATCGAACAAAGCGGGACTGCAGGTCTTTGAAATAAATCAGCTCCAGGCTGTTCGCCAAAAGAGCTTCCAGCAAAATACCGGTCTCGTTCGGGGAAGCAATGTCCGGAGAGCTTCCGGAAATTTCGAGTTGCGATTCCTGAATGCCGTCGCTGCATCCGGCGGATTCTAAACTGTTCATAATAAACGTCTCTGAATGATCCCGCCGAGGTCCTATCGGCGCCGGTTCATCCAGTATTAACGTTCAATCAGAGCAGGAGCCACGCCACCAAATGGCTTGAAATATCACATTTTGCCTGCCGCAGGAACAAGGATGCCTTATCTGCCAGCCGTGTGTCTCGGTTCCTGTAGTTGTGCTGATTCAGTAGGTGCCCAGCGAGACACGCAGGACTTGTGGAGCTGAGCTGAAGTCAAGACCCCAGTCGGTCTCGTCCCCGTTCCAGATGCGAATGAAATGCAACGTCCCCGTTTTGTCTCCGCCCGCGTTGGCCGAATCGCCGGCCGAGCTAAATTTCGATGGAGTCTCGCGGCCGACTTCCTCGACCCGCAGGAAATCGCGTTGTCCTCCCGATGCAGCCTGGAAATCAATCCGGCAGAAAGCGCCCGTCACCAGGAACTGATTGTCTCCGATCTTGGCGATCAAAGCGCGGCCGATGGGTTCGGAATTCCCGTGCGCCGCGCCGTTGCGGGCAATGCCGTAACTGACGACGGCCCGCCAGTTGCCGAAATCCAAAGTTTGCGTGAATTCACCCTTTTCTTCGGCGACCGCCTGGAGCTTGCCTTCGAAATTGAGGCGTGCGACTTCGCGCATGATGGGTTCCAGAATCCTGTAGTTCAGCGCGACTGGGGCGAGTGATTCCTCCGTCACCCGCGGCGCGCCCAGGGGCTGATTGGCATAGGCGGTGTGGTCGAGGCCGAAGGGCGACCAACCGACGGCTCCGTGTCCCAGCGCGGCGAAGCACAGGCGCGCGGACGCCCCGGCACCGCCGGTTTCGGGCACGAACAGGGTGTTGTCCGGCCGCGCGTAAAGTTCCAGCACCTTGCGGTAGCGGGCGCTGTCATTCTGGTAGATGTCCGGGGCGAGCAAATCAACGGCGGGGGCGGCGGCTTTCCAGATCCACAACACGTTGTCGGTTGCCCCGCCGCTTTCATAGCTGCTGGCGGGCCCCGGCGTCAGGGGATCGCGGAGCGAGGCGTTGACGTACATCGGCAGCGGATACTCCTTTTTGCCGGCGGCGGCGACCTGTCCGATGAAATGCGCGACGGACCAGGCGTGAAAATATTCGTCGGCGTTGGTGCCGAAAACCTCGGACCAGTTGCCGCTTGCGGGCGCGTTGGTGCCGAGTGCCCTTAACAGTTCCGGCGGCACGGGTCCGGTGAAGAGCTGCTGCGCCTCGGGTGAATAGTCGCGGACAGTGTTCCAGGAGCCGGGCTCATTTTCAACCTGCACAAGGATGACCGTGTGCCGGGTGTCCGCCGATTTGAGGTGGCGCAGGAGAGCGCTGAAGGCGTGAATATCAGCCGCGAGCGTGGCGGGGGCGTGAGGCGACGGCGAATCGACGCGCCGGCCAGTCTTCCCGATGATGCGCGGGTATTTGTCAGGCTGGCTTTTCATCCAGGGCGGAATGTAATGCGAGCTGCCGTTTTTCCAGGTGCCGAACCAGAGCAACACCAGGCGAACGTTGTGCTCGCGCGCCTGGCGGAGCAGCGTGTCGACGACCGAGGTGTCGAACTTCCCGGGCTCCGGCTCGAACTGCTCCCAATAAACCGGTATTTCGAGAGTGTTGGCGTGGAGAGACTCAATCGCCGGCCAGACCTTGGGCAGCATCGCCGGCCACGCGCTGGAGTTGTGGCATTGCGCCCCGAGAATCAGGAACGGGGCGCCGTCCACGATCAAGGCATGGCGTCCGCCTTCATACACCAGATGTGGCAGCGGGCTGTTGCCGGCTTGTGCCCGCGCGCTGCCGGCGCAAAGGCACGACAGGAGCACGACCACCGCGACGGCCGTGTGCGAATTCAATCGAGGCTTCTGGCATTCTTGGGTTGTGTTCATGGGTTCGGAAGTGGGTTCATTGACGTGACGCCGGCTGAGGAGAACTTAATTTTGTCCCGGTTCATCCCGGGAATCGTAATTCGTCGCCGG
>CAZFOA010000250.1:0-5058 GCA_964520205.1 uncultured Verrucomicrobiota bacterium
GCGCCCAAAAGCAGCATTCCGGTTCCCGCGGACGCACCCACTTTTAATCGCACCCCAGCCGCTCGGGCGAATCCGGACAATACTTCTATCGGACCGCGAGCCGTCCCCGCTCGCAGCGGCCTGGAATGCCGGATGGCAGCGGGGTTTTGCAAAAACACACTCTTAGAGCTTGTTTGAAAACTCATCAGAAACGCCGCGTGAGGGCACGCGGCCTACAGGAAATCGCGCGGTTCGGCCACTCTTGTAGGCCCGGTGCCCTCACCGGGCGGGTTTTCAACAGGCTCTTACGGTTTTTCTGCCGGCTCTGTCCGCCACCACCGGCACCAGCGCCCGGCGGCCCAGAGCAGGAGCAGCCCCAGAACCGCGCCGGTTGTATCAATCATCACGTCATGGACGGAAGCTTCGCGGCCGGGAACAAATCGCTGGTGAAACTCGTCGCTGGCGGCGTACACTGCGACGAGCAAGACCGCCCAGCCGGCCGTTTGCCAGGACCAGGGCTGCGAAGCGCGTCGGGCCGGTTTGCGCAATGCGCGCCATATCAACAGACCCAGAATCGCGAATTCAGTCAGATGCGCGCCCTTGCGGGCAATCAGGACGATCAAACGGACCGTGGATTCGGCCATGTGAGGAAACAGCCAATGCAGGAGCGGGACGAGGATGCGCGACGAATGCCGGACCGAGCCGCTGTCGGCGGAGGCGGAAAAGATGACGGCCATCCAGATCACGACTGGAAGCCAGTATTTTATGAACGACCGGGCTTTGGACATGGCGGACAGAAAACAAATTCAAGACCGGGGGAGCAACACAATTGTGATTCCATTTGCTAAAACCGGGCATCTTTGGCAGAGAACAGCACCGCTATGCTGAAATTGGGCGTCAATATTGATCACCTCGCCACGCTCCGCGAAGCGCGTTACCGCGGCCGCGGCCGGGGGGAACCGGACCCCGTCCTGGCCGCCCTGGCTTGCGAAGCCGCGGGAGCCCACGGCATCACCGCGCATCTGCGGGAAGACCGCCGGCACATCCAGGATCGTGATGTCTGGAAACTGCGCGAGGTCGTCAAGACCCGGCTGAATCTGGAAATGGCCAACGTGCCGGAAATCGTGGCCATCGCCTTGAAACTCAAACCGGACATCGTCTGCCTCGTCCCGGAACGGCGATTGGAGGTGACCACCGAAGGCGGCCTGGATGTCGCCGCCAATGAACAGGCGCTGACCGAAACGCGGAAGAAAATGAATGATGCCGGGGTTGAGGTCAGTTTGTTCATTGCGCCCGATCCGGAACAGATTGAAGCCGCGGCGCGGACCGGCGCGCAGTTCATCGAGCTGCACACCGGCGCTTTCGCGGAGGAATTCTCTGAACGGCATGACGAAGCCGCCAGGCTGCCACCTGCGCGGCGCGGGCCCGGAGACGATCGTCCCGCCGAATCCAAAGAGTTGGCGCGGCTGATCGCGGGCGCAACGCAGGCGCAGGCGCTCGGAATCAAGGTCAACGCCGGGCACGGATTAAATTACGAAAATGTGCCGTTGCTGCGCGTGCCGCACCTGGTCGAGTTGAACATCGGCCATAGCATCGTCAGCCGCGCCGTCATGGCCGGCATGGGCGCCGCCGTCAAGGAAATGCTGCGGTTGATGGAGGCTTATCGCGGCTGAAGTTTCCGGGTGAAAGCCCGATTCAAATGGAACCCCACTTCGAACCATGATTCTAGGCGTTGGCATTGACATCGTCGAAGTCGCCCGCATTCAGGCGTCGCATGAACGTTTTGGCGAACGCTTCCTCACGCGCATTTTGCTCCCGGACGAAATCAGCTACTGTCTGGCGCACCGGGAGCCGGCTCCGTTTCTCGCGGCGCGCTTTGCGGCGAAGGAAGCGGTCTCGAAGGCATTTGGCACCGGCCTCGGGGCGCAACTCGGCTGGCACGACGTGGAAGTTGGCAAAAAGGAAAGCGGCGAGCCGTTCGTGATTCTGCATGGCAACGGGCTGCAGTTGCTTCAAGAGCGGAAGGCGCGCGCCGTCCTCATCAGCCTGACTCACACCCAGACCCACGCCGCCGCCGTGGCGATCCTGGAAAGCCTTTGAACAGAAGGCAACGAAGACCTCGCAGCTCCGCTCCTCCATTCTTCGCTTCCTTTGTTCCCTTCTGTTTTCCAAACAAACATTCAACGCTCAACATTCAACACCGAATTCCCAAACCTCCAGTCCCCCTCATTCCTCATGTTCGAAGTTGAGCGTTGAATGTTGAATGTTCGGTTCATGGGAAGCATCGTCCCATCCCACTGATCCATTACCCAATCCGGAAATGGCTTGTCGCCCCGGCGGGACAGCGGCATATTTCACGCGGCGCACGCCAGCTTAGCTCAGTGGTAGAGCAACGGTTTTGTAAACCGTCGGTCCTCGGTTCAATCCCGAGAGCTGGCTCCACTTCAATCGCCAATAAGAACGTATATTCCCCTATGCTTCGAATAAGGGTTTTCTGCGCCACTTGTTTATCGCTCTTCCGTGCAGGCCGATGCAAACCGGAGCAACGATTTGCCACTAAATCACAGTGTCCGGCAAATCGTCTGGCAAATCCCATGACGCAGAAGTCGCCCCTTTGGCCGCAGACGCGCGTTGCGTTACGGCAGCGCGGCATCGAAGGGAAAACGACTCGATGCAAGTTGGGACAACGATTGTTGACTCGGGCCACTCGGTGCCGGGATACGCTTGGACGGTACTAGGTATTTTTCCCGGCTTGACGGCGAGGGGTCAAGTTTCCATATTGCCTTCCCGATTCAGAATTGGTGCGTTGAACGTCAGTTATAAGACTTGTTGTATGCCGAAGCCCAAGGCCCGAACCCAAGGCCCGAAAGTCAAAGCGAGAAGTCAGCCGGACTCTTCCCCAACCGCCCCCGAGACCAAGCCGGAGTCCACCGATCCGCGCCCGCGACCGGCCACATCCATGCCCGTCGTGGCCAATGGTCATCTCCCCGCTGACGGCGCCGGGCGCGGGACGGCGCCGGCCGGCAAAATCAGCGCCGAGATTTCCGAGAAAATCAAGGAGCTGGTCCGCCTGGCCCAGGAACAAGGTTACCTGACTTATGGCGACATCCATGAGGCGCTGCCGGACAATCTGATTCATCCCGCCGAGCTGGACGAAATCTGCATCAGGCTGCGCAGTCTGGAGGTTGAAATCGTGGATCAGGCCGAGGTGGATCGCATCAAACAGGCGGATCTCGAAGAGGAGGAGGACCGGAGCCGGCTTGATATTCTGGACGATCCGGTCCGCATGTACCTCAAGCAAATGGGCCAGGTGCCGTTGCTGACGCGCGAGCAGGAGGTTGAAATCTCGAAACGAATCGAAAAAGCCGAGCATGAGGTGAAGCAGGTTATTTACAGCCTTGGGTTTGCCGGCAAGGAACATATTGCACTGGCGGAAAAACTGGTGTCCGAACCGCCGAAAGAGCGCTTCGACCGGGTCATTCTCGACAAGAAAATCGACGGCCGCGAGGGCCACCTCCAGTCGCTTCGGCGGTTGATCAAACAGGCGCGCGAAATCGACAGGGCGGTGGACGAACAATACGCGGCCTGGCAGAGTGAGGCGTCCCTGCAGCCGCGCAACGAGCGGCGTGCCGCGTTCAAGAAGCTGGATCAGAAGCTCCGCAAGACCTTCGAGAAGTTTTTCTGCAAACAGAAGGTGATCGAGGAAATGGCGCTCGTGGCCGAAAACATCCACGACAAAATCCATCTGAGCCTGCATGCGATCCAGGAATTGGAGAGCCAGCGAAAATCGCCCCAGCAGCAAGCTATCGCCCAGGTGGAAGAGCGCAAGATCAAGGCGCTTGAAGAATTTGTCCGCATGCCGTATCCGGAATATCTGAAGGCGTTCGCGCAGTTGAAACTGTTTTCCCTCAAGGCGCTTCAGGCCAAAACCGAGATGGTGGAGGCCAATCTGCGCCTCGTCATCTCCATCGCGAAGAAATACACCAACCGCGGGCTTTCGTTCCTCGATTTGATCCAGGAAGGAAACATGGGTTTGATGAAGGCGGTTGAAAAATTCGAGTATCGCCGCGGTTATAAATTCTCCACTTACGCCACATGGTGGATCCGCCAGGCGATCACCCGCTCGATTGCGGACCAGGCCCGCACCATTCGCATCCCGGTGCACATGATCGAAACGATCAACAAGTTGATGCGCGTCCAGAAACGGCTGCTCCAGGATTTCGGCCGTGAACCGACCCCGGAGGAAATCGCGGATGAATTGCAGTTGCCGGTCGATCGCGTCCGCGCGGTGCTGAAAATGGCGCAGCAGCCCATTTCCCTGCAATCACCCGTCGGCGACGGCGAAGACACCAGTTTTGGGGATTTCATCGAAGACAAGTCCACCGACAGCCCGTCGGACATCACCAGCTTCAGTTTGTTGAAGGACAAATTATGCGATGTGCTGTCCAGCTTGTCGGAACGCGAGCGGAGAGTTCTGGAATTGCGTTTCGGTCTCGGGGACGGCTACTCCCGCACTTTGGAGGAAGTGGGCAAACAATTCAGAGTGACACGGGAACGCATCCGTCAAATCGAGGCCAAGGCGCTCCGCAAGATGCGGCACCCCACGCGCATGCGGCAGTTGCACGGGTTCCTCGAAATCCAACAGGTGGAATGAGGCCGGTCAGGGCTTGGGTACGTAAGCCTGCACTGCGGCGAAGAGATCATCCAGGGAATCCGTCTTGCGCATGAAACCGCTCGCGCCCCGGGCGGCGGCCTGCTCCAGCAGTTCGTCACCTTGCGGCAGTCCGGTGAACATGACGACGGGCAGCTTCGGGAAATTGGTTTTGAAATAGCCCAGCAACTGCAATCCGTTCTCATCCGCCAGATTGATGTCCAATATGGCAAGGTCGAAATGCCCCTCATCCGCCAGTTTCATGGCCGCCTGCCCCGTAGCCGCCGTCGTGATGTCGTACCCCTTCTGGCGGAAATAATCGGATAGCAATTCGCGCATCGAAGCTGCGTCGTCCGCAAAAAGAATATGCGGTTTCATAAAGCCGTTCTATCATGCCCGCCCGGGAATGCAAGCAGAAGAAAGGGCGG
>CAZFOA010000251.1:0-4980 GCA_964520205.1 uncultured Verrucomicrobiota bacterium
TCCCCAGCGGCGTGTCGCCGTAGCGGTTCATGATGCGGTCGGAGAGCGAGCCGTGGTTGGTGCCGATGCGCAGCGCGCGGTTCAGCCGCCGGCACTCCAGGACGAGCGGCGTGAATTTTTCCTCGATGCGCTTCAGCTCCGCCGTGTATTGATCATCGGTGTATTCCTTGGTGGCAAATTTTTTGGAGTCGGCATAATTGCCCGGATTGACCCGGACGACTTCCACCCATTTCACCGCTTCCAGGGCGGCTTCGGGCTTGAAATGGATGTCGGCGACGATCGGCACCTGGCAGCCGCGCTGGCGAAGTTCCTCGACAATATTGCGCAAATTCGCCGCATCTTTGACCGTGGGCGCGGTGATGCGGACGAGCTGGCAGCCGACGGCAACCAGTTCCAGTGTTTGCTTCACGCACTCGGCCGTGTCCATGGTGTCACAGGTGATCATGGACTGCACGACGATGGGATGATCGCCGCCGACGATCACGCCGCCGTTCCGGGGATCGCCGATGACGACTTCCCGCGTCTGGCGGCGGCGGCGGGAAAATGGGGAATCGCAACAGCGCATGAACTACTTGGAAGGAGCGGCGGTGGAATTCACCGGCTCATCGGCCTGCTCGATCTGGACGTCCTTATTGAACATGGTCTTGAACAATGGCAATCGTTGAACATCGAAAAATGTGACATAAAGCATGAACGAGATCAGCAACAGGGCAAAAGTCGTCGTGACATATTCAATGAGTTTGGGGTTGATCGGACGCCGCCGGATCTTCTCGAGAACAGCCAATAGAATGTGTCCGCCATCCAGAACCGGGATGGGAAGAAGATTCAAGATGGCCAGATTCACATTCAGCAAAACCAGGAAATTCAAGGCCAGCCGATAGTCCGTGTTCACCCAGGCCGCCAACATCGTCAAGATGCCCACCGGACCGCTAAGATCTTTGGCGCCGATACCCGTTTCCTTGTGATGCAGCAGTGCGGCGAATGTCTGGATCGTCTTGTTCCAGACTTCGGCAATCAAGTCCAAAGGCCTCGGGCCGGGCTTCATTACCCGATAAACGATCGTGCTATCGCTCGTCAGGAAAACCCCGATGCGTCCGGTTTTCTTCTCCGCGTTAATGATTTTAGGGGTCACGATCAGGGTAAGCGTCTCATTCCCGCGCCGAACCAAGGCTTTCGTGGGCTCTCCCCCGCGCTTTCGGATCAGATCAACCAACTGTTGCTGGCCCAAAATCGGAACGCCGGCAAAAGAGATGAATCGGTCATGTTCCTTCAGACCCGCCAGTTCCGCAGGACTTCCGGATTGGACCTGGGCGACGACTGGATGATCCCTCGGATCAAGATTCAACATTTTCAGGCCGACCGCGTCATTCACGGCTGCCGTGAGATAATTTGTCGTCCGGATCGAGTCCCGCTCGGACACAACCTCCAATACGTTTGTGCGAGCCAAAGCGGTGAAGAGTTGAACGTCCTGCCAGGATCGGATCGGTTCTCCGTTCACCTGCGCAATCAAGTCGCCTTCACGGATTCCTTTCTTATACTCAGCCGACGTTTCTTCCACGTGCCCGACGATCGGAGGGTTCACAGCAACCGGCAGCCCGACAAAATAAATAATCGTCGCGAGCAAAAACGCGAAGACCAAATTCATGGTCGGTCCGGCAATCGCAACCAGAATTTTGGCCAGGGGCGGCGCCGGCGGGACAGCCTCCCCGGCAGCTCCCTCCAAAGCCTCGGAAGTGATCATCTGCGGAAGTTTAACGAAACCTCCCGCGGGCACCCAACGCCACGAATACTCGATGCCGTCCCGTGTCCAACTGAAAACCCGCGGCCCCCAACCAATCGCAAATTCCAGCACCTTCATCCGGCACAAGCGCGCGACCAGAAAATGGCCAAGTTCGTGGACAAACACCGCCGCTCCAAATAGCAGGAGAACGACGACCACGATGTAGATGATGTTCAGGACTTGGTTCATTTACTTGATAAAGGATGCGCGCACTGGGGGCAATATAACCGACCCGCCGTTGATCGCAACTTCGGAAAACGACCGCCAGACGCACAATTCTCTATTCCTTGCTCGGTTGGATCGCTATTTTCCCCACATGGATTTTGCGGCGAAATTGAATTCAATCCAACTGCGCATCGCCGCGGCTTGTGCCCGCGCGGGACGGGATCCGGGCTCCGTCACGCTGCTGCCGGTGACCAAAGGCCAGCCGCCCGAAGTCGTGGACGAAGCCGCGAAACTCGGCTTGACTCTCTTCGGCGAAAACAAAGTCCAGGAAGCAAAAGCCAAAATCTCCGCCTGCTCCGGCCGCCTGCGCTGGCACATGATCGGTCACCTCCAGACCAACAAATGCCGCGATGCCGTCGAGCTTTTCACCATGATCCAAAGCGTGGACAGCCTGACGCTGGCGCAGGAAATCCATAAACGGGCCGAACCCGCCGGCAAAACGATGCCGGTCCTCCTGGAAGTTAATGTCGCGGGCGAGGCGAGCAAGTTTGGTTATCGCCCCGAACAGTTGCTGGCCGACTTGCCGCAGTTGATCACCCTGAAGCGGCTCGAAATCCATGGCCTGATGACCGTGCCGCCCTGGACGCCGGACGCTGAGAATGCGCGGCCGATGTTCCGCCTGATGTGTGAACTCAAACAACGCTGCGAACAAATCCTCGGCGCGCCTCTGCCCCATTTGAGCATGGGCATGTCCGGCGATTTCGAGGTGGCGATTGAGGAAGGCGCCACGATGGTGCGCATCGGCACGGCTTTGTTCGGACCCCGGCCGAAGGCGGTTCTGTCCAGCCAATAAGACAGCCCTTCCTGACAAGCAGACACTCTCCACGTCGGGATGCCCAACCGGTGCAGGATTGGGAATTACTTGTTAACAAATGTTAATAACTGAGCACCTCAATATGTTTTTTTCGCTTTCCTTCTGATCGCCAGAGACTATCTTTCAGGTGTGACTGTCGACATGTTTCAACCAGAGATGGCCGAGGCTTTGAAAGCTTACTCGCTGTATCTCATTTGCATCGACAAGACCCCGGAGGAATTCGAGGCCTCCGTCGTCTCATTGATCACTAAAGCCATTCGGGCATTTGAAAGTCGCGGCCCCCAATTGCGCCATGGTATCGCGCTGGACAAACATATCACGGTGATTCTCAGCCAGAGCGAAGGCCCGCGTCCGCTGTGCGGAATTTATTTCAACCTGCACTCGCCGTACCAGAAACAATCCTCGACGCGAACGCTCACTCCACTCTCGGAACCGATCGAGGAAAGCCGCCAGGCTTCCGAGAATTGAATCGTCCGTGGCGCCGCCTTCACCCAGTCCGGCAGAGAATCTACTCCTTGCAGGTTAAACCCGGAACTCCAGGTAGTGAGCCGGGTTGCTGTTTGGTGGGGCGAGCGTCCTCGCCGGCCCTGGCGCGCCGAAGCGTAGCGAAGGCGGCTCGTCGGCAGCCTCGCCCCAACAAACTGACCCACCGCCTGACTCCTGCTTCATTTGACCCGGACCGCATCGCCGGCTTCCGCCTCACCCGCGATGATATCCGCCACGCTGCTGTCGTCGGATTGCGGTCCGCTGATTTTTACCTCGCCGACTTTCAACCCGTGGCGATACACGTTCAGGCGCTGGCCGATGGCGGCCATCCGGCTGACGGGAAAAGTGATCACGACAAATCGCAAATTCGCATTCACCGAGGCGACTTTTCCAATTAGGTCCTCCTCCTCCGGAGTGATAATCAGCGGGGCATTCGTCGAAACCAGGCCGTGGCCGGACACCGACGGCGCCGGGACGGCGGGCGCGTTGTGCCCGGCGCAGCCGAAGAAAAGAAAACATGCCGACAATCCTGCCGCATAAATCAGAATTCGCATAAACGCAGTTAAGTCATGCCGTCCTGCGGGCGTCAATCCACATTTCCTTTAAGCGGCGTGGCAGCATTCGATTCAACAAGGGATCGCAAGCGAGGGCGCGTCAACTTTCGCGGGGCTTCGGAAGACGGATGTGCTCCCCAATTCCAACCGCATCGAGACGGTCCAGCCCCGGCCGGCTTACGCCCCACTCGGCCCGATAGGTCCGCGTCCATCCCACCCCCCATTCCGGTCAACCCACTTTATCGAATACCAATACCCCCCGGCCGCCAGCAGAAAAAGCAGGCCGAGCCAGAACTTGAGGACAACCGATGCCAATGCGGCGACCACACTGAACGCCATGCAGAGCATAGCGACCGAACGGGACTTCATGCCCCACAAGGCAAATCGGACGAAAAAGGGCCTCTCAGGTTTGGCTCCGGGCAAATCGTTCATAGTTCGCAACCCACCCACCATTCGACTCATCGCCGCCCAAGACTTACGAACCGGCAAAGCCAGGAATAGCGCGTCTGCCGCCCGCTTTACAAGCGATATTTATCCGACACCTTTTCGGGGTGCCCAAACAGCCGCTCGATCTGATCTTGTGACAGAGGAAGCGTGTAAAACTGCTTCATGCCTTCCCGGCTGACACCGATGGGTTCCGTTTTTGTCTCAGACAACTTGATCGAGACCAGGTCGCCGTTGAAATAGAAAAAGGACGCGCCGTATCTCGTCAGCGCGTAGGAATAGTTCAACGTCTGGTCTTTCTGTTCAATGTCTTCGAAACCCGCCTTCTTCAGGGCCTCGTAGCTGAACGAGGCGCGGGTTACGATCCGGCCGTTCGGCAGCCGAAGGCAAAGCCGCGGGGCGGACGCTTCCATCGGTTGATCGATGTCAATCTCGCGATAGGACGCCGACCCTTTGTCGAGGTGAGCGATTGCCGATACGTGACCAATTTCGGCATAACGGGTATTCGCAGAAATGCAACCGGCCAGGCAAAGTGCGGCTAAACCGATGCCCGTTGCCCAAAGGCGCTGCAGAGGCAGTGGGATCGACCTCGAATCGATGGTTTTGGAATTCACAATGGTTTCTTTCTGCCGGCGAATCTGCGCAGGCCGAACGGCTTTGTCAAGACGCCTGAATCA
>CAZFOA010000252.1:0-4902 GCA_964520205.1 uncultured Verrucomicrobiota bacterium
AACCAGGCGCTGCACGCAACAGCCGCCGCGCCGGGCGGAGTTGACCGGTTCATGAAACTCGAACCCCAATATTGTAGGTCTCATCAGGCTCCGGCGGCTGTGCCTGAGCTCGTCCGTTCGGCATTACCGCGTAGCAATACCCACCAGACCAAAGGACATATTATGTTAACCGAAACAAACGAACGACCACCAACATGGACTTGGGCCGATCAGATCAGCAGTTACCGTTTTTGGGGGATGCTCATCTTTTATGTGCTGACCATTTCCGTGCTGTTCGCAACCTCTAGTTACATTTTCCAACTCCTGGACAGATCCCTTGGCGCGACCAGGGCAACCATTGGCACTTTGATGTCGGCCAGATACATCGCATCGGCATTCGGCTTCGTATTGGCATGGATAGCGATCAAGTGGCGGCCAGTCGTTGTTTTAGTCTCACTGGCCCTGCTCTGTATGCTGGGCCAAGTTTTCCTTTTGTATGGCGGATCGCCTCTCTGGCTGAGGTTTGCGGGTTCAATCCTCGTGGGATTGTCACAGGGGGCGATTCTGTTATGCGTCCCTGCCATCATTGCGGGAGGCCGTAACGGGGCCGAGGCTTTTCTGTTTTCTTTTGGCATCCTCATTTCTTTTGGGACGCTGGCTCATTTCATCGTCGAGCCGCTGCTTGGCAAGTGTGTGGCGGAGTGGGGCTATGACTGGGTGCTATATGTTTCGTTAATCTCGGTCGCCCTCGGAACTCTGGCGCTGCTGCCGGTGAAGCGGGAACTTTTCCTTGGCGATCCGCCCGCTCGGGGCTACGCCCTTTCTCCGACGAAGAGAGACCCCATCTCGGTGGCCTTTTTGTTCTTCGTGCCCTTTTACAATTGGGTTTGGTTGCATCGCGCTCATGGTGAAGTTGCGGCAGTGGCGCCGTCGCGCAGCCTGTTATCGCCTCGCGCCGCATTGATCGGTTCAATCTTCGTTCCATTCCTCTTTCCTGTCGCCATGGCCAGCCTGATCGAAGCGTTGAACCGGCAACAAATCAGTCACGGCCAGTCCCGCCGGCATTCGCCAATTGCAATATTTCTGTGGGTTGTTTTTCTGACTCCAGTCTCGGCCGCCATGATTCAGTCCGGCATCAACGGACTTATGACAGAGCACCCTGACCAACCTACACAGTGAAACAACCGCCTAACAGGCGCTGCACCGAATGGCGGCCCCGCGGCGTCGGCTGGCAATCCGGGAGTCACGGAGGGGCCGCCATCGTTGATCTGCGACGTTGGACCAGATTGCTCACATGAAGATGATTTCCATTTTTATGGGTGCGTTTGCTCTGCTATTCATCGTGGCGCATCTATGGCTTGGTCCGGTCTACAGGATGTATGACGGTTGCATTTGTGGGCAGCATCGCACTTGGATTTCCTTCGACGACAGCACGAAGTTCAGAGGCACCAAGCTGTTCGTCAGAATCACGTCACCCGGCGATCTGCATCACAGCCACGAATACACTGATCCAGTTTATGATGCTCATCCGGTTCTGGGCTTCATCGGCGTGGGTTTTGGACTCGCGGGTGTTGTGGTTGGATTTTACCCGCGCAAGGTAGTGTTACAGCATGTTTAGTACGACGATGGCCCAACAAAGCGACCGGACCTAGGGCGCGTCACTTCAGCACGAAAACGCTGAATTCTGCGACCTGGACTCCGGCTGCGGCGCGCACGGAGTGACGCGCCCTACCATCGCACCCATTGGGCAACACGCCGTCACGCCGGCTCCCGCGTTTGCAACGGGCTGCCGAATTGGGGCGCCGACGTGAGGGCCTTCCGTTCGATGATCTCGCAAGCCACAGGCTGCAAGGTTGTTTGTGCCGGTTTCTTTCGCGATTACAACAAGCCTTTGTCGGGAACATCCTTGCGGCGGCGGACGCCATTTTTCGGAGACGGAGCTTTCGCCGCCGCAAAAAACGGTTAAAGTTTGACAAACCGGGTGAAGTCCGCAGCGGATTCAACTGCGAACGTTCCCGTATCGAAGCAGGTTGATTCACGGAAAGGGTGAATCGGCGTGCCGACCGTGTATCGCAACAAGAATTTTTGCTCTAATCTCGTCGAAATCTCTCATGCAAACCATCGCTGAACCCAATTCCCAGCCCGTCGAGTCCGCTCACGACATCCTGCACGCGCGCAAACGTCCGCTCGACGCGATTTTTGCACCCAAAGTCGTCGCCGTCATCGGCGCCACCGAAAAGCAAGGCACGGTCGGACGCACCGTCTTTCAGAATCTGGGCCGGGGTGGTTTCGACGGCGTCGTGTATCCCATCAATCCGAAACGGTCGTCCGTGCTCTGCGTGAAGGCGTTTCCCAGCGTCGGCGCCGTCCCTGAAAAAGTGGACCTGGCCGTCATTTGCACCCCGGCGAAAACGGTGCCGGGATTGATCCAGGATTGCGTCAAGGCGGGCGTCCCTGGGGCCGTCATCATTTCTGCCGGCTTCAAGGAAACCGGCGCGGAAGGTGTGGCGCTCGAACAGAAAATTCTCGCCGAAGCGCGGCGCGGCGGCATGCGAATCGTCGGGCCGAACTGCCTCGGGGTCATGATGACGGCCAATGGCTTGAACGCCACGTTCGCCTCCACCATCGCCAAGCCTGGCAACGTCGGCTTTATCAGCCAGAGCGGCGCCCTGTGCACCGCGGTCCTCGATTGGAGTCTCAAGGAAAATGTCGGCTTCAGCGCCTTCGTGTCCATTGGTTCCATGCTCGATGTGGGTTGGGGCGACTTGATTTATTATCTCGGCGACGATCCGAACACCAAGAGCATCGTCATTTACATGGAAACCATCGGGGACGCGCGCGCATTCCTGTCCGCCGCCCGCGAGGTCGCGCTCACCAAGCCGATCATTGTGATCAAGCCCGGCCGCACCGAAGGGGCCGCCAAGGCCGCCGCGTCGCACACCGGTTCGCTGACTGGCAGCGACGACGTTCTCGAGGCCGCGTTCAAGCGTTGCGGGGTATTGCGCGTGAACAACATCTCCGACCTGTTTTACCTCTCGGAAGTGCTGGGCCGGCAGCCCCGGCCCAAGGGCAACCGCATGACGATGATTACCAACGCGGGCGGTCCCGGCGTGCTGGCCACGGACGCACTGATTACCAGCGGGGGCGCCCTGGCGGAAGTCTCCAAAGGCACCATCGAAGAGTTGAATAAGATCCTCCCCGCCGCTTGGTCGCACAACAATCCCATCGACGTGCTGGGCGATGCGAGCGCGGAGGTTTACGCCAAAACGCTGGAAATCGCGGGTCGCGACCCGAACAGCGACGGTTTGCTGGTGATTCTCACCCCGCAATCCATGACCGATTGCACCGGCACGGCGGAAAAATTGAAGGCGTTCGGCCACATCGAAGGCAAACCGGTGCTGGCGAGCTGGATGGGCGGCGTCGATGTCGCCGTCGGTGAAAAATATCTCAATGATGCGGGCATCCCGACCTTCCCGTATCCCGACACCGCCGCTCGCGTCTTCACCTCGATGTGGCGTTACTCGGACAATCTCCGCTCGCTGTACGAAACCCCGGTGCCGTCTGCGGACCCGGACGATCTGGCTTCGGGCCGGGCCAAGGCGAAGGCATTGATTGAATCGGTGAAAAAAGCCGGGCGCACGATTCTGACGGAGGCTGAATCCAAGGATCTGCTGGCCTGTTACAGCATTCCGACAGTGATCACGAAGATTGCCAAGACGGAAGCTCAGGCGGCCAAGCTCGCCAAGGAAATCGGTTTCCCGACGGTGTTGAAACTTTACTCCGAAACCATCACGCACAAGACCGACGTGGGCGGGGTGCAATTGAACCTCAAAGACGAGGCGGAAGTGCGCAAGGCATTCAACGCCATCCAGACGGCCTGCACGGAGAAGGCGGGCGCCCAGCATTTCCAGGGCGTGACCGTGCAGAAGATGATCAAGCTGAGTGAAGGCTACGAAATCATCCTGGGCAGCAGCATTGATCCGCAATTTGGACCGGTGCTCCTGTTCGGCATGGGCGGCCAGCTCGTCGAAATATTCAAGGACAAGGCCCTCGCGCTGCCCCCCTTGAACACCACGCTTGCCCGCCGCATGATGGAGACCACCAAAATTTATCACGCGCTCAAAGGCGTGCGCGGCCGCAAGCCGGTGGACCTGGCTGCGCTGGAAAAACTGATGGTCGGCTTCAGCCAGCTCGTTGCCGAGCAACGTTGGATCAAGGAAATCGACATCAACCCGATGTTCGCGTCCGCCGATGACCTGGTGGCGCTGGACGCCCGCGTCATCCTGCACGACCCGAAGCTGACGGAGGACAAATTGCCCCGGCTCGCCATCCGCCCTTATCCGACTCAATATGTGGCGCCCTGGAAACTGAAGGACGGCACGGCGGTCACCATCCGGCCGATCCGCCCCGAGGACGAGCCGTTGCTGGTGCAATTTCACCAGACCCTTTCCGAGGAGAGCGTTTATCACCGTTATTTCAACCAGATCAAACTGGACCAGCGCATCGCGCACGAACGGTTGACGCGAATTTGCTTCAACGATTACGACCGGGAAATCGCGCTGGTGGCGGAGCGCAAGGACGCGAAAAGCGGCCAGTGCGAAATCATCGGCGTGGGCCGGTTGAGCAAGGCGCGGGGTCTGAACGAAGCCGAATTCGCGCTGCTGATCAGCGACCACTGGCAGCGGCATGGCCTGGGAACGGAATTGCTCAAACGCCTGGTGGAAATCGGCCGCGACGAAACCCTGGTGCGCATCACCGCCCTCATCATGGCCGACAACCAGGGCATGCAAAGCGTCTGCAAGAAAGCCGGATTCAAACTCGTCCACGATGCCGGCAAACGCGATTTCAAGGCGGAGTACGTTCTGAAATCCTGACGTCTGGCGCATCCCGTATCGGACCGCGCGACGTCCCGGCGCGCAGCGG
>CAZFOA010000253.1:0-4885 GCA_964520205.1 uncultured Verrucomicrobiota bacterium
CCTGTGGTCGGCGAGGGCGCCAACCACAGCACGCGAGGGCGCGTGCGCTCCCCTTCTAACTGAATAGTTACGGCCGGCGGCTCGTACGTCCAGGACTTGATTTTCTCGCGGCCGGCCAGGTCGATCGAAGACAGCCAGTCACGGCCGGTTTCGCTTTCGGCGGGGAACGACGCGTCGCGATTCAATTCGACGGGATAAAGCGCCAGCTCGATTTGTTTCACGTTGCGCCAGTTCAGGAAGTATTGAATTTCGGATTCCGGCAGGAAGATATTCGGCACGGCGACACCGAGCTGCGGGTCGGTGATGTTCTTGATTTGCTGTTGCGCCTGTTCCCAATAGCGCGTTTCGCCTTTGTTGAATTCACTGACGAGCCGGCGGAACAATTCGAGCGCCCTGGCGTAATCGGGCTCCGACCGCCAGGCGCCATTTTCGAGCGGCACGATGCGGCCCTGTCCGGCCATCCATTCGGCGTAATGGTACAGCGCGTCGTCGTACCATTCGGTTGACTTGCCGATTTTGATGGCGCCCTCAAATTCGTCCGCCACCCGGGACTGCTGCTGCCAGGCGCCGCCCTGGTTGCGCAGCGTCATGGCGATGAGGAAATGCGCGTGGGCTTTGTCGTCGTCCCTCAACGCGATCTGAAGGGCGTTGTTCAGGACATCGAGCGGAACAGAGTTGCCCCAGTAACCGTAATAATAATAAGGCCCGGCCTGCGGCGGTTTGGCCATGCGCCAGACGATGTCGAGGTAATGTTGCCGAGCCGGTTCGATGTCGCGCGCGCCGGCCCACCAATCGAGCGCCTGCTGGTAATGCGGCCACGCCGCGCCCCAGTTGTTGCTGTTGCGCCGAGTCCAGAAGAAATCGCCGAGCGACTCCTGCGCCGCCACCCAGACCGAATCACGGTCTTCCCGCCCCGCTCCGGCGGGATCACGGACGAGAACGTCGAGCTGCTGCTGCGCCTCGTCGATCCGGGTGGTGTCCGCCGACTGCGTCGCGGCTTCCGACCGCCACTGAGTATCCGCCAGCCGGAATTCAACCCATCGTTGTTCAGCCGGGGGTAGGTTCGTGAGGCTGACCCGGCCATAAAGCTCGTGGGCCCTGGCGAACGACTGCTCGCCAAAGGATTTTTCCGCATCCGCCTTGAGCGCTTCGTAATCCGGCGGCAGCGCGGCCAGGCCGGTGAAGGCGGACAACAAACCGAGAGCAAAAATCGTCAGCGATTTCATAGTATCCTTCCCGTTAGACGGAGCGTTTTTGAAAATGCTCCCCGTTCAAGGTCATGGCGAGGAAATTCCCGCCCGCAGAGGCAAAAAGCGGTTTGAAAAAGGAGTTGACGGTATGTCCATTCTGACATAATATTTCTTCGGGCATAAACGGGAAACCATTGCGCTGGCTGCATGGCGAGGTGAAGACGCCGCCGATGAGCGTGGAAGCGCGGCGGGAAATGGGAATGCTTCTGCGGGAATTGCAGGAGGGCGAATCGCTTTCTCTGCCACACTCGCGGCCCATGCCGGAAATGGGTGCTCGTTGCCATGAACTGCGCGTCAATGACGAGAACAAGACATGGCGGCTGGTTTATCGGATTGACGCGGATGCCCTTGTGATTCTGGATGTTTTTGAGAAGAAAACAAAGCGGACGCCGCAGCAGGTGATTGAGAACTGCCGGCGGAGGCTGAAACTTTACGAGGCGAGTCGGCCATGAAGAAACTGAAAAACGGATGGGTGGAAGGCTCGGTCAGGGAATTCCTCGACCTGTCCGAGGCCGACGTGGAATTCATCGAAATGCGGCGGGCATTGAGCCGTTTGCTGAAGGAAATGCGCCAGAAACGCCATTTGACGCAGGTGCAAGTGGCTGCGCGCCTCCGAACCAGCCAGTCCCGTGTCGCTAAAATGGAAAAGGCTGACCCGACGGTTTCCGCCGATTTGCTGCTCCAATCGCTGTTTCGACTCGGCTTGAAACGCAAGCAACTGGCCCAAGCGATCTAA
This sequence comes from uncultured Verrucomicrobiota bacterium, assembly GCA_964520205.1. GTDB lineage: Bacteria > Verrucomicrobiota > Verrucomicrobiia > Limisphaerales > BOG-1460 > CAZFOA01. Next base: position 1,987 of record CAZFOA010000253.1, read on the forward strand.
CTTCGAACGGGATTCATGCTTTCCGGATCGCATCCTTGACCCGTTCCGGCGTCATCGGCAGTTGGAGCAGACGGGCGCCGGTGGCGTCGTGAATCGCGTTGGCGACCAGCGCTCCCATTAAAATAATCGCCGGCTCGCCGCCGCCCTGGGGCGGAGTCTCGTTGGCTTCGAGGATCACGGTCTCGATCTTTGGCACCCAAGAGAAACGAGGCAATTCGTAGGAGTCGAAGTTGGTGTCCAGGACGGTTCCGCCTTTGAAATGGACTTCTTCGGTGAGGGCATAGCCCAGGCCCATCGTGATGCAGCCTTCCATCTGGATTCGGGCGCCTTCCGGGTTGATGACCACGCCCATGTCCTGCGCGCAGACCACACGTTTGACCTGAACGCTTCCTTCAGCGGCATTGACGGCAACTTCAGCGATGGCGGCGACGTAGGTTCCCGCGTCGATGCCGCATGCCACGCCGTAGCCGCGTTTGCCCGGCGCCTGGGCCGGGGTCCATCCGAATTTTTCGGCGGCAGCTTTCAACACCCGGATCATCCGCGCGTCGCTCAGGTTCTTGAGGCGGAATTCCACCGGATCGATTCCCGCCGCGGCGGCCAGGATATCGATCTGCGATTCCCGGGCGAAAGTGTTGGTATTGTTTCCGGGCGCGCGCCAGGCGCCGGTGTGAAACGGATGCGATCCCGGCGGCCCCTGCCAGCCGCCGCCGTGAGCCGCGGTGCGGTGATTGGGGACGGTATAAAACTGTTGAGCGCCGCGGTCTCCGGCATAGAAGACTTCATAATCCCAGAAAGCCATCCTGCCGTTGTCATCGATCCCGGAATTGATTTTGACAATCGCCGCCGGACGGAAGGTGTCATAAAAGAATTCCTCTTCGCGGCTCCACATCACCTGGACCGGTTTGCCGGCAGCTTTGGCCAGCCGCGCGGCTTCCACCGCCTGCAGGTTGAAGGTCTTGCCGCCGAATCCGCCGCCCACGAACGGCGTGATGACCCGGACTTTCTCGGGCGGAAACCCGATCGCCTCCGCGATTTCGCCCCGCGCACCGAAAGGATTTTGAGTGGAAGCCCAGACCGTCGCTTTATCGCCCTCGATTTGAGCCAGGGCCGAATGGGTTTCCATGGCCGCATGAGCGACATAACTGTTGAGATAAGTGATTTCGAACTTCTTGCCGGCGAGCTTCCTGCCCGCCTCCAAATCTCCGCCTTCAGCTAACACCTGGGCGCCGGGAGCGACACTGAGCAGATGATCAAATATGGTCTCGTCATCCACCTTCGACGGCGGATCGTCAAATTCGGCTTTCACCTTTTCCAACGCGACCCGGGCCACGTCGGGTAGTTCATGGAGCACCGCAATCAAATCACCGTCCTGGACTACTTGAACCCCGGCGATTTCCTTGGCCGGCGCGGTATCGACGCTGCGCAATTTGGCGCCGTGCGCCGGTGGCCGCAGAATTTTGGCGTAAAGCATGCCGGGCAGGCGGATATCGGCCGAGTAGTGGCCCTTGCCGGTGACTTTGGCTTCGGCGTCCCGGCGGTTAACCGGTTTGCCCGAGACCTTGAATCGGGAGGGATCTTTCAAGCCGGGTTTGGCGGCAACGTGTCTTTCGATCTTTTGTCCCCGGGCGAGCTGGCCGTAAGTGACGCGATGATTCTGATTTTTTTCATCAAAAATCACGCCGTCTTTCGCCACCAATTGCGTCTGCGGAACCTTGAGCGCATCGGCCGCCAGCTCCAGGAGCACGACTTTGGCCTCGGCGCCCGCGGCACGCAGCGCCGGACCGAAAAACCGGGTCGTCATCGATCCGAACGTGCCCATGTCCCACGGACACAAGTCGGTGTCGCCCATGACGATGTCCACGGTGTCCAGGGGCGTCTCGAGTTCCTCGGCGAGCATCTGCGGCAGCGAAGTGATCGGCCCCTGGCCCATTTCGATTTTGCCGGTGAAGCAGGTCACCCGGCCGTCCTCGCCGATCCTCAGAAAAGCGTTGAAATCGGAAGGCAATCCCGGGCGGCCGCCGCGGGGGCGGCGGGCCTCTTCCTGCGCGAACAGGAAATCGTTCAGGGCGATAAAAATGATGATGCCGCCGCTGAACCGCTTGAGGAATTGCCGCCGGCTCTGCGGGAACAGGTCCGCGTAATCCTTGATGTCCTTGAAATTCAGCGCCAGAAAATCGTCCGGATTCATCGCGTCCATATCACCGGCCTCCTTCCATTTCGGCGGCGGCCGTTTGAACGGCATCCAGGATGCGGACATGGGCGCCGCACCGGCAGAAATTCTTTTCCAGGCCGTGAATGATTTCGTCGCGGGACGGGTGCGGATTTGAATTCAGGAGGCTGACGCCGGCGAGGATCATCCCCGGCGTGCAAAACCCGCATTGCAGGCCGTCGTGTTCCATGAACGCCTTCTGCAGCGGGTGCAGCTTGCCGCCGTTGGCCAGACCTTCGATGGTCACCACCTCTTTGTCCTGAACATCCTTTGCTTTGTGCAGGCAGGACCGGACCGCCTTGCCGTTCAGCAGAACGGTGCAACAGCCGCAATGACCTTCCCCGCACCCGTATTTCGTGCCGGTGAGCCCCAGGTCTGTCCGCAGCACCCACAGCAGGGTGCGGTTTCCGTCCACTTTCAAATGGACCGGTTTGTGATTGAGTTTGAAGGAAAGGGTATCACTCATGCCGTACTCCTGTCTTTGAACAGTGTCCACCCGTGTTGCTTGCGCGTTGCGTGGCCATGGAAACAAAACCTACCCGATTCAATCCGGATGACAACGGAGAATTGTCGCCGCCGGAAAAGATCGGTTGCGCGCCGCGCGGGATTCTGTTAGACGTGGTTTCATCAGGAACGCGGGTGTGGTTCAGTGGTAGAATGCGGGCTTCCCAAGCCTGAGATGAGGGTTCG
>CAZFOA010000254.1:0-4859 GCA_964520205.1 uncultured Verrucomicrobiota bacterium
ATTGCCCGCAACATGAAGCGCAGCGGCAAAATGTGGATTCGCATCTTTCCGCAGAAATCCTACACCAAGAAGCCGCTGGAGACGCGCATGGGCAAGGGCAAAGGGCCGCTGGAGTCGTGGGTGGCGGTCATTCGTCCGGCGAACGTGCTGTTTGAAGTGGATGGCGTGAACGAAGCGGACGCGCGTGAATCGTTGCGGCTGGCGGCGACGAAGCTGCCGATCAAGACGAAGTTCATTTCCCGGCACCGCCGCAGCCGCTAACGGGAAGCCTTTTTATGAAGATGCCGGAATTGAAAGACATGACCCTGGTGGAGCTGGCGGCGAAGGGCCGCGATTTGCGCCAGGAAGTATTCAACCTGCGCCTGCAGCAGGCGAGCGCCCGGTTGGAGAAGCCGGCGCGCCTGCGGACGCTGCGCCGCGACATCGCGCGCATCGAAACGCGCATTTCGCAACTGCGGAACCAGGTGGCATGAAAAACAAACGGAGCATGAGGAACTGGAAGGCTGGAGCGTTGGCGTGTCGGCGTGCGGTAAATCCGCACTCTGACCGGGCCGCCTCCGACCGCCCCGGCACCCCGTCGCTCCATTACTGCAATCTCTAGCATGGCTGAAGAATTGAAAACTCCGGAAACGGAACGCGGCAAGCGCAAAGAACGCGTCGGTGAAGTCATTGCGAACCGGATGGCCAAGACCATCGTGGTGCGCGTGGAACGGCGTTTCCCGCATCCCAAATACAAAAAGGTCATCACGGGCTACACGAAGTTTTACGCCCATGATGAAAAAGGCGACGCCAAAGTCGGCGACCTGGTGCGCATTGAAGAAACGCGCCCGCTCTCGAAGCTGAAGCGCTGGCGGCTGGTGGAAGTGGTTGAGCGCAGCTCGGGCGTTGAGCCGGTGGCCGTATGATCGTGCGTCGAGCGTCACCCGTTACGTAATTTATGCTGCAAATTCGTTCTCATTTGGATGTCGCCGACAACACCGGGGCGAAGCTGGCCTGGGCCATCGGTGTTCTGGGCAAGAACCAGCGTTATGCGCACGTGGGCGACGTGATCAAAGTGCACATCAAGGACGCCGCCCCGGACGGGCAGGTGAAGAAGGGCGAAGTGTGCAACGCGGTGATTGTCCGGACCCGGAAAGCGATCCGGCGCAACGACGGGTCGTATTTGCGTTTTGACAGCAACGCGGTGGTGATCATCGACCAGGACATGAATCCGCGCGGGACCCGCATATTTGGGCCGGTGGCGCGCGAGTTGCGCGAGAAGAAGTTCATGAAAATTATTTCGCTGGCGCCGGAAGTGATTTGAATATGCAAAAATTTCATGTGAAGAAGGGCGATGAAGTGGTGGTCCTGGCCGGCGCCGAAAGGGGCAAGCGCGGCAAGATCATCGCCGTCAATGCCAAGAAGAGCCGGGTGATTGTCGAGGGCCTGCAAATGATCAAGCGCCACACGCGCAAGAGCCAGGAGCGGCCCCAGGGCGCGATTGTGGAGCGCGAGGGGACGATGCACATTTCGAACGTGATGAAAACAGAGGCGTTCGACGCGCGCGCGGCCAAACGCGGCGCCGCGGCCCCGGTCCCGGCCCCGGCACAATAACAACCAAGCCCAGGACTCCAGAATGCCGTCACGGCAAAATCCGTGACACTGAGAAATGAAAGCCAGATTATACGAGAAATACGCCAAAGAAGTGGCGCCGGCGCTGAAAGAAAAGCACCAGTACACCAACCGGCACCAGATTCCCCGGATGGAAAAAATCGTGGTGAACATGGGCGTGAGCGCGTCGCTCGAAAAGAGCGCGGTGGACGATGCGGCCAAAGACCTCGCGCTGATCACCGGACGCAAGGCGGCCATCAGCAAGTCCCGCCACAGCATCGCCAACTTCAAGTTGCGCGAGGGCCAGCCGATCGGCTGCCGGGTGACGCTTCGCCGGGACGCCATGTACGAGTTTTTTGACCGCCTGGTCGCGGCGGCGCTGCCGCGCATCCGCGACTTTCGCGGACTCTCGCCGCGCAAGTTTGACGGGCGGGGCAATTACACGTTCGGGGTTGCTGACCAGACCATTTTCCCGGAAATCGAACTGGACAAGATCAAGCGGCAGCAGGGCATGGACATCACGATCGTGACCAGCGCGCCGACGGACGCCGAGGCGCTGGATTTGTTGAAGTTGATGGGGTTTCCGTTGGCGGAGGCGAAGGAGACGCCGCAAAAAGGCGCCAAGGAAACGAAGGAATAGACGATTTTATGGCAAAGAAAGCATGGAGAGAGCGCAACCGGCGCAAGATGGAGACGGTGAAGAAATTCGCCGCACTCCGGGCCGAACTGAAGGCCAAACGCGATTACGCCGGCCTGGCGAAATTGCCGCGCGATGCAAGCCCGATGCGCGTGGTCAACCGCTGCTCGATGAGCGGCCGCCGTCACGGATACCTGCGCAAGTTCGGCTGTTCGCGGCTGACGTTCCGCGAGGCGGCTTTGAACGGCCTGATTCCCGGCGTAACCAAGGCAAGCTGGTAATACTATGATTGACCCGATTTCTGACATGTTGACCCGGATCCGCAACGCGCAACGCGCGCTGTTGCCGCTGGTCGAAGTGCCGCACTCCCGGATTAAGGAGGATATTGCGACCATCCTGAAACAGGAAGGATACCTGGCGGACGTGGCGGTGGAAGGAAAGACTCCCAAGACACGCAAATCGATCAAGCTCAAGTTGAAGTATCAGGGCAAGAAGAGCGTCATTGAAGGTTTGCGCCGGGTGAGCCGGCCGGGCCTGCGCCAGTATGTCGGCGCCACGGATATTCCACGCGTGCTGGGCGGCATGGGTGTGGCCGTCATTTCCACGCCGGAAGGCGTGATGACCGGGATTCAGGCGCGCAAAAAGAACCTGGGCGGCGAAGTGCTTTGCTTCATTTGGTGAGAACATGAAACGGATGATTGAAGTGTCGAAATGTTGGAGTGATGCGCCGAAGCGCAGTTCCATCATGCCATCACTCCCTCAATCCATTTAATTTTGATTTATGTCGCGAATTGGAAAACAACCGATTGCCATCCCTCCCAAGGTGAAAGTGGAGGTCAAAGACCGGCAGGTTTTCGTGGAAGGCCCGAAGGGCAAGCTGAACCTGAAATTGCCGAACCGCACCAGCCTCAAGGTCGAGGATGGCAAAGTCATCCTGAGCCGCCAGGGCGATGACGCGCAAGCCAAAGCGCTGCACGGCTTGAGCCGCGCGCTGGTCAACAACATGGTCCGGGGCGTCAGCGAAGGCTTCGTCAAGAAACTCGAAATCCAGGGCGTCGGCTTCAAGGCCTCCGTCCAGGGCAAGATTGTGAACATGAGCCTCGGCTATTCGCATCCGATCAATTATCCCATTCCGGACCAGATCAAGGTGACCGTGGAAGAAAACACGAAAGTGACCATCGAAGGCCCGGACCGGCAGGTGGTGGGGCAGGTGGCGGCCGAACTGCGCGGCTTCTATCCGCCGGAACCTTACAAGGGCAAGGGTGTGCGTTACGCGGGCGAACACGTCCAACGCAAGGAAGGCAAGACGGTGCAGTAGAGAATTCAGCAAACTGCGGATGGACACCGATCGGTTCGGGTGACGTCGTGTTGATTCGTGGATAAGAATTGAAATGAGAACGGAAAAGAAACAGAGACTCGCGCAATTGCGCCACTGGCGGGTGCGGAAAAAGGTCAACGGGACCAAAGACCGTCCGCGCATGAGCGTTTGCTTTACCAGTGAGAACATTTACGTTCAGTTCATTGATGACGTGGCGGGGACCACGCTGGCGGCCGCATCGACCACCAGCAAGGCCACGCCCGACCGGGAGAAGCTGGCGGCGAACGTGAAGAGCGCGAAAACCATCGGGGTGCTTGCCGCCAAAACCGCCATGGAAAAAGGCATCAAACAGGTGGTGTTCGACCGTGGCGGCGCGCGTTACCATGGCAAAGTCAAGGCGCTCGCGGATGCGGCGCGCGAAGCCGGGTTGAAATTGTAACCCTTAACGAAAAGAGAAGATACTGTGGCAGAGACTGAAATCATCACTCCTGGAGGCGAGCAGCAGCGCACCACTCCCGGAGGCGAGCAGCAGCGCATCACTTCCGGTGGCGAGCAGCAACGCGGCCCGCGCGGAGCCCGCAGACGCAACAGGCCCGGGGAAGGGTCGGACTCGGGTGAAGGCCGGGATTCGCAGGAGTTGGTCGAGAAGGTGGTCTTCATCAACCGCTCCGCCAAGGTGGTCAAGGGCGGACGCCGGTTCAATTTCAGCGCCCTGATTGTCGTGGGCGACAAAAGGGGCCGCGTGGGCGTCGGCCTCGGCAAAGCCGGCGAGGTTGCCGATGCCATTCGCAAAGGCGGCGAATCCGCGCGGAGCCAGATGGTCTCGGTTGCGCTGAAAGAGTCAACCATTCCGCACGAAGTTTTTTCCCGCTACTGCGGCGCCAAGATTCTCCTCCGGCCGGCATCGCCGGGCACCGGCATTATTGCCGGCAAAACCGTGCGCGCGGTTCTTGAATCCGCGGGGATCAAGGACATCCTGAGCAAATCGCTCGGCTCGAATAATGCGGCGAACGTGGTGAAGGCCACGCTGAACGGGCTGTTGAGTCTCCGGCAGCGGGAAGACATTTACCGGGGGCGCGGCCTTTCCATTAAAAAGGCAGACGCGCCGAAAGCTCCGGCAGCCGCTCCGGCCCAGGCCTGATATTTATGCGACTACACGATCTCAAACCTCGTCCGGGCGCGAAGCACCGGCGCAAGCGGCTCGGCCTGGGCGAATCCAGCGGTCACGGCAAAACCAGCGGCCGCGGCGGCAAAGGGCAGACGGCCCGTTCCGGCAGTTCCATTCGCATCGGTTTTGAAGGCGGCCAGATGCCG
>CAZFOA010000255.1:0-4841 GCA_964520205.1 uncultured Verrucomicrobiota bacterium
CGGATCAGAACGCGGACATCGCGCACTGCAATCAGACCGCACTGGAAGGCGCAGTGATGCTTGACCGTATGGAGGATGACGATGCGCCGCTCATCCCCACCGGCCAAATGCAAGCGCCTCGAATCACAACCAGGACTCCAACCGCTTCCGCAACAGTTGCCGGGCGCGATACAGGCGCGACTCGATGGCTTTGGGCGTGGCGCCCAGAATGGCTGCCGCCTCGGCCACACTGCGCTCCTGCCATTCGCAAAGCACAATCGCTTCACGCAAATCCTCCGGCAGCCGGTTCACGGCATCCCGCACTGCATCGGCCCGCTCGGACGCCAGGGCCTGATCGACCGGGCCCGGCTCTTTTGCCGCCAGCGTGCTGCCGAGAGTTTGATCGCCGGTTTCGGATTCGGCTTCGAGCGAAACCTGGGGATGCCGGCTGCGCCAGCGGAAATGATTGCGGGCCAGGTTGGCCGCAATCGTGTAAAGCCAGGTGGTGAATTTCTCGCCGGTCCGGAAACTTTCGCGGGCGCGATAGACGCGGACGAATGTTTCCTGGGCCAGGTCATTGGCGTCGTCCTCGTTGGCCAGCATCCGGCAAAGAAAATGGAATACCGGCGTCGCGTGACGCTCCATCAGGTCGTTCAACGCCGCGTCGTGCCCGGCGGCCAGCCGTTCCATATCCGCCCGGTCGCGGGCCTCGGCTTGCAGCGCCGACTCGTCGCGCCGGAGTGAAACGGAGGCGGAATCATCCGGCGAAGGCTGGGCATCAGGGCTGGTGATGCTCATGGCCGGCGTGGTCCGACATGGATTGTTCGATCTGCTCGTGGAAGCCGAGGGTGAGGCGCTGCATTTCGGCCAGATAACGCCGGCCTTGATCCGGCGGCATCGCCTGGCTGACTTCGACAAAGTGCTGCAGCATTTGCGCCTGGCACCGGGCGCGGAGTTCGGCCAGCTCGACCAGCTTTTGGGTGGTGACGGGGCTGACGTTGGTCATGCCGGCCATCACGTCCGCAACCTCGCCTTTCTTGGCTGCGATGCGAGCGCACATGTCCGCGCACCGGGGCAGGTAACCCGCGTGAATCTGCCGGATGCGCGCCATCTCCGCGTCGTTCAAATGAAAATCCTGCCGCAACCAGTTGAGATCGTCCGCCGGATTCTCCATCCGCATCATGCAGACCTGCCGGGTCAGGTAAAACGATCCGGCGAAGACCACCGCGCCGGCGGCCAGAGCTCCAAGCAGGATCAATAGAGGACGGCGCACGGGATCAGCGCAGCGAGTTGGGGGCGACGGCCGCCAGATACTGCGCCTGGGCATCCTGCCGCGCCGCCTGCGTTCCTTCCCGCATGCCCAGAAATGCGCCGGTCAGAACGAGCGCAGCGACAGCGGCGAACGCGAGCCGGGGACGAAGCGCCCATGCAACCAGGGCGTCAAGCCAGGTCAACGGCGTCACCGTCCGATCAGTTCCGGCGGCTTCGAGGCGCCGCCAGACGTTTTGCTGAAAGCGCGGAGGCAATGTCGGCGCCAAACGCGACTCGCGCAGCAATGCGCCGAGCTTCGCATCGTCGGGGTTGAGATTTTCTTTATTCATGAGAACCAGGGAGGCGGAGGTTTTCGTCCGCCGCCCGGAGTTTAGGATATTTGCTGCATTTCGACAACCGGCGAATGATCAGTTGACCGCGCAGCAACTCTTCGGGGAATTGCAGGCGGTGGTGCCGATGGCGCAACACGAAGCCGAGGCGGTCTTCGCCAATCTTTCGATTTGCCGCGGGCTGCCCACGGCGCACGGGCCGACGGCCAGGTTGCGCGTTTCCACCGTGGCGGCGACTTTGCCCTGGCGATCCAGGGCGCGCGGAGCGACGGAGAGGTTCCGGCTTGACGTGGCGATATTCGGATCGGTCGCCACTGACGGGACGATATTGGTTTGAAAACCTTTGGCGCGCGGCGAAAGCAGGGCGTCATTGGCGGAAACGGTGAGGGTGGTTACGGCCAGGGCCAGACCGGCGATTGTCAGAAGGATTGAAGTTTTCATTTTTGTTCGGATGTTTTTTTTCGTGTTTATTCTCATTTGGCTGGCAGCACTGAAGCCCGCCGAGCCGTTCTGTTTCTTACTACCCCGGCGCGCAGTAAATCCCGCGAATCATTTCATCCGAGACAACCATGCGGGGCATCCAGCTATTGTAATTTTTTGGCGGCCCGGGTACCCGGCGAAAAATTTGAGTGATTTTGTGAAGCCTGGGGTATTATAGGCGTTACATGCACAAATCTAAAATTATGAAAATTATCAAAAACCTTAAGGTTGCGGCACTTGCGGTCTCCGTCCTGGCCGCGCCGCTCGCCGGATTCGCCGCCGATTCAAAGGACAAACCGACACCCGACAAACTCACGACCTGTCCGGTTTCCGGCGATAAGCTGGGCGAAATGGGCAAGCCGTTCGTGTTCGAATACAAAGGCCAGGAAGTCAAACTCTGCTGCAAGAATTGTAAGAAAGACTTCGACAAAGACCCGGCCAAATTCATCAAACTAATCCGCGCTGCCGACAAGGACGCCAAGAATTGACAAAAGCTCGCCAAAATCGGTTTGGCGATCTTTGGCAAATGGAATGATTTTGAACTTGTGAAAACGGCGTTGGCTATTGTTTGCAGCCTGGTGCTGGTCTGGACGCAGGTCGTCCTGGCGCAGGCACCGGCGGCCGGCGTCGCGCGCGTCATACGCGCTCCCTGCCATTGTTGTGGCAAGGCGAGCTGCTGTGTCGCGTCCACTTCGCCGGAGTCGCAGTCTGCCCCTGCGGCTCCGGCCTCATCCATTTCTCGGAATCAGATTTCCCTCCTCGCCGCTGCCGTGCCGGCTTGGACTTTGCCGGATCGTGAAGCGCGGCCGGGTCACACCTCTTCTTTTTCACGGGTGAACACCGCGGCCGTTCCGCTGTACGCGCGGAATTGCGCCCGGCTCATCTGATTTTTTTCATCCCCCGCCCGCAGTGTGCCTTGGGCCGGACACTGTGGCCTCCGTTCGCTGCACGGAATTTTTGTGCCCGTGAACCATCGGAAATGTCCCGTCTGCGCACAAACAGCGGCAACCACAACTGAACACAACTGACTCTTTATGAAAACGAAAACCATTTTGATCATGGTCCTGGCCGGCGTCATCGGCGGAAGCCTCCTGTGGCTCGCACCGCGACGTTTGTGGGCGGCCGACACGACCTCCGCCAGCCGCACCATCCACCACTACGCTTGCCCGATGCACCCGTCGATCCAAGCGGACAAGCCGGTTAAATGTTCGATTTGCGGCATGACATTGCAGCCGGTTTATGAAAAGACAAAGGGAACCAATGCGCCGCCGGCAGCGGTGAGCACCAACAAACCGGCGGCGATGATGCCGGGCTGCTGTGCGCCCGGCGCATGCCGTTGACGCGAAAATGATCCATGAATCCGGGACGAACAGTTGATCAGCGACGGTGGTTGAATGCCACGTTGCTGCTGGCGGCGCTCGCCCTGTCCGGCTGCGTGGGCGTCCCCACCCGGAGTGAGAAATCAGCTCGTCAACAAGCGCAAGCGGTGGCGGCGGACTATCGGCCGCATGGCCAGAAGCCCGCGCTGCCGGTCCTGACAGCCGAATCCGGCCTCAGCAATTATCTCGCCTTTGCCGTGCTCAACCAGCCCAAGGTCGAAGCTGCTTTCTACGATTGGGCAGCTTCCATCGAACGCATTACCCAGGCGCGGTCGCTGCCCGACCCGCAGTTGACGTTCCAGATGGACATACAAAACATCGTTACCTCGATCATGCCCGGGCTTATGGGAAGCATCCCCTGGCCGGAAAAACTCCGGGTCGGCGCGCAAATCGCCTCGGCGGAAAGCGAGGCCAGCTATTTTGCATTTCAATCCACCGTCCTCGCCAGCGCGTTTGCGGTGAAACGCGCCTACTATCAACTTTACTTTTTGGCGGAAAAAACCCGTGTCGATCAAGACACACTCGACCTGTTGAGCGGGCTGGAGAAGCTGGCGCGCGCGCAGAATGAAGTGGGCAAAGCCACCTTGCAGGACGTGCTGCGCGCACAAATCGAACAGGATCGGCTTCGCACCGAGATCGCCAACCTGGAGGACTCGCGCCTTTCGCTCCTGGCCCAGTTCAAGGCCGCTCTCGGCTTGCGACCCGAAGACCCGGCGCCGCCCGTCCCCGCGCGGTTCGAATCCACGCCCATGGATTTCTCCGCCGATCAGTTGTTCGAAACCGCCCTCGCGAGGAATACCCGGCTCAAAGCGATGGAAGCTGACGTGCGCGCCGCGGAAGCCTCCATCACTTTGGCCCAAAAGGCGCGCCGGCCCGATTTCACCCTGGGACTGATGGCCGACGTGAAGCCGAACCCGACGCTCTACCGCCCGTTGGGCACGGCGACGCTCCCGATTTGGCGCGACAAGATCGCGGCGCAAATTGCCGAGGCGCAGGCGAACAAGCGCTCGGCGGAGGCGCGGTTGACCGACGAGCAAATTGCGCTGGCGGTCGATTTTTCCGAAAGAGCCTATCTCTACCGGGAGGCAACCCGAAACCTGGCGCTCCTGAACGATCAGCTTTTGCCCAAAGCGCGCCAATCGCTCGAAGTGGCCCGATCCAGTTACCTGGCCGGCCAGATCGATTTCTTCAATCTCACCGACACCGAACGCACCTTGCTCGGCTTCGAACTGGACAAAGTCGAAGCCGCCATGCAACGGGAGGTGGTTCTCGCGGAACTCTCATTGATCATCCAAGGCATGCCCCCGACCAGCACCCCGATGGGATCGGGCGCCCGGGGTACAAATCCCGGAAACCCGTCCGCCGCGCCGAACAAGCCGAAGGGAGGCATGTGAACGGGGAC
>CAZFOA010000256.1:0-1884 GCA_964520205.1 uncultured Verrucomicrobiota bacterium
CGAGCGTGCCGAGCGTGCCGAGCGTCGGAACGTATTGCTTACGCTCCCACGCTGGACACGCTGGACACGCTGGACACGATCCCACTAAGACAGATCGAAAAATGAAAACTGGACATAAACACAGAATCTTGACGGTCCTGTTCGCCCTGACCCTGCTGGCGATCGCAGGCGGTGCAGCGCTGCTGCTGAATGGGTGTGGCCGGGGCCAAACCGCCGCCTCGGCCGACGGCGCCGCGAAGGAAAAGACCCTCTACACCTGCGGCATGCATCCGCAGGTGATCCAGGATCATCCCGGAAATTGCCCCATCTGCGGCATGAAACTCACCGCCATCCGCAAGCAGGGTCGAGCGGCGGCGGCTTCGGCTGTGTCCGGCGAACGCAAAATCAAATCCTACAAGTCCACCATGATGCCGGGTGAAGTCCGGGAGACTCCCGGCAAGGACAGCATGGGGATGGACATGGTGCCCGTTTATGCGGAAGAAGCCGCTGCAGCAGAGTCCTCCGCCATCGAGATCGATCCCGTGACCACCCAGAACATGGGAATTCGGACGGCGACGGTGACGCGCGGGCCCTTGCGCCGGACCATCCGCACCGTCGGCACCATTGATTACGACGAGACGACGCTGGCGGATGTGACGACGAAAGTGAAGGGCTGGATCGAGAAGCTTGACGTGAACTCCACGGGCCAGCTGGTGATGCGGGGCGATCCATTGTTCGAGATTTATTCGCCGGAACTTTACAGCGCGCAGGTCGAATATCTCCTGGCGACCGATCCCGCAAACAAGACCGGCGCGGGCAGCGACGCGCTCAAAGCCTCGGCGCAGACGAAGTTGAGATTCTTTGACATTTCCGACGGGCAAATCGCCGAGTTGGATCGAACCCGGCAGGCGCGCAAAACGTTGCGCATCGTCGCGCCCCAGGACGGGTTCGTGGTCGAGAAAATGGTTGTGGAAGGCCAGATGGTGGACGCGGGCATGAAGATCTACCGGCTGGCCGATATGGGATTGGTCTGGGTGCAGGCGCAGATTTACGAACAGGATTTGGCTTACCTCAAGCTCGGCCAGGAGGCGACGGTGAAACTCGATTATCTGCCCGATCGCGAGTTTCGCGGACGCGTCACCTACATCTATCCGAACGTGGACGAAAAAACGCGCACGGCGAAAGTGAGGATGGAGTTTCACAACCCCGGCTATTTCCTCAAGCCGGGCATGTTTGCCACGGTTCGAGTCGCATCCGAGCTGGAACCTTCAGCGTTGCTCGTGCCGGATATGGCCGTTCTGCGCAGCGGCGAAAAAACGACGGTCTTTGTGGCTCGGGAAGGAGGCAAGTTCGAGCCGCGCACCGTCGCGCTGGGGCCGCAAGCCGAGGATGACACCTATCAAGTTCTCAGCGGATTGAAGGAAGGCGATCGCATTGTCACATCCGGGCAGTTCATGCTCGATTCGGAAAGCCAGCTTCGCGAGGCCATTCAGAAAATGCTCAAACCGTCGGAGCCTGTGGAACGTGGAGCGTTGGAGAGTGCGGAGCGTGAGAGTGTCGGAGCGTCTCCCACGCTCAACGCTCCCGACGCTCAACCTTCCGATACGTCTGTCAAATACATCTGCCCAATGCCCGAGCACATTTCCATCGAATACGACCATCCGGGCAATTGCCCCATCTGCGGCATGACGCTGGTGCCGGTGTCGGCCGCGACGCTGCACAAGCTCCAACCCGGCGGCAAGCTCCTTTACTACACCTGCCCGATGCCGGAACACAGCGACGTTCGCGAAGACAAACCAGGCAAATGCCCCAAGTGCGGCATGACGCTGATTCCGGTGATGGAAGCGCCGCCGGCGGGGGCGGCGGAGCGTGCTGAGCGTGCTGAGCGTGGAGCGTCAGAGCGTG
>CAZFOA010000256.1:1984-4782 GCA_964520205.1 uncultured Verrucomicrobiota bacterium
AACAAATTCATCGTCCTGCTGGGAACGATGGCGCTGTTGCTCGGCGGCGTTTACGCGGTGAAGAACATCCCGCTTGACGCCATCCCCGACCTCTCCGACGTGCAGGTGATTATTTACACCGAATGGCCGGGGCAGGCGCCGCAAATCGTCCAGGACCAGGTGACTTATCCCCTCACCACCAAAATGCTTTCGGTGCCGAAAGCCAAGGTCGTGCGCGGCTACTCCTTCTACGGATTCTCGTTCGTGTACGTGATCTTCGAGGACGGCACAGACCTGTATTGGGCGCGGAGCCGCGTGCTCGAATACCTCAGCGGCATGAACGGGCGCCTGCCCCAGGGCGTGTCCCCGTCGCTCGGCCCGGACGCCACCGGCGTGGGTTGGGCCTTCATGTATTCGATCAATTCCACCAACCGCGACCTGGCCGAACTGCGTTCGATGCAGGATTGGTATCTGCGCTATCAGCTCGCCTCCGTGGAAGGCGTCTCCGAAGTCGCCTCCGTCGGCGGTTTCGTAAAGCAATACCAGGTCACCGTGGACCCCGCCAAACTGCGCGCCTATAATCTTTCGATTTCCGAAGTGGCGATGGCGGTCAAGCGCAGCAACGGAGAAGTGGGCGGACGTTCCCTGGAACTGTCGGAGAAGGAATTCATCCTCCGCGTGCGCGGCTACATTCAAAATTTGGACGATTTGCGCAAAGTTGCCGTGGGTGTCGGGGAGAAGGGCGTGCCGATCCGGCTTGGACAAGTCGCCAACGTGGAACTGGGCCCGGACATGCGGCGCGGCATCGCCGAGTTGAATGGCGAAGGCGAAACCGTCGGCGGTATCGTGGTCGTCCGTTACGGCGCCAACGCGCGGCAGGTGATCCTCGACGTTAAAAGGAAACTCGACCAGGCGATGAAGGGGCTGCCGGCGGATGTCAATTACACCATCGTTTATGACCGCAGCACCCTCATCCAGCGCGCGGTCAAAACGCTCGAGGAGAAGCTCCTCGAGGAAAGCATCGTGGTGGCGCTCGTTTGCATCGCATTCCTGATGCACCTGCGCAGCGCGCTTGTCGCCATCCTCATTCTGCCTGTCGCCGTTTTGATTTCGTTCCTCGTCATGTTCGGCCAGGGCATCAGTTCCAACATCATGTCGCTCGGCGGCATCGCCATCGCCATCGGCGCGATGGTGGACGCCGTCATCATCATGATCGAAAACGCCCACAAACATCTGGAGCACGACCAGGGCACGAAGCCGCATTGGGACATTATCCGCGACGCCGCGGTCGAGGTTGGGCCGACGCTGTTTTACTCGCTGCTCGTCATCACGGTGTCATTCATTCCCGTATTCACGCTCCAGGCGCAGGAGGGCCGTCTGTTCAAACCGCTGGCATTCACAAAGACCTATTCGATGGGCGCGGCGGCGCTGCTTTCCATCACGCTCGCGCCGATTCTCATGGGTTTCTTCATCCGCGGCAAAATCCCGCCTGAAGAAAAGAACCCCATCAATCGTTTTCTCATCTGGCTCTATCATCCGGTGATCGATTTTGTGATCCAATGGCGGTGGCCGGTCCTCTTTACCGCCGCCGCGCTCATCGTCTGGGTGTTCCTTCCCTGGAACTGGCTCGCGGCGCACACCCTGCCTCAGGGCGCGGCGCGGGAACTCGCGTTCAAGGCCGGCAAACTGTTTCCCTTCCAAAACCTCGGCTCGGAGTTCATGCCGCCGCTCTACGAGGGTGATCTGCTCTACATGCCGACGACGTTCCCCGGCATCTCGCCCACCAAAGCGCGCGAGGTGCTTCAGGTCACCGACAAGATCATCCGCCGGTTTCCCGAAGTGCATCACGTCTTCGGCAAGGTTGGCCGCGCGGAAACCGCCACCGATCCCGCGCCCTTCGACATGATCGAAACCACCATCATGCTGAAGCCCGAGGAAGAATGGCCGAAAGTGGACATCCGAGACGAGAACGGCAACCTCGTTGCCCATCGGCCTCGGACCCCGGACGAATTGATGGATGCGCTGAACGCCGCCGTGCAGATCCCCGGTCTGAACAATGCCTGGACCATGCCCATCAAGACGCGCATTGACATGCTCGCCACCGGCATCAAGACCCCCGTCGGCATCAAGATTGCCGGACCGGATCTGGCCGAACTGGAGCGCGTGGCTTCGGAGGTCGAAGCCGTGGTCAAGGGCGTCCCCGGCACGTTGAGCGCCTTCGCCGAACGCACCATGGGCGGCAATTACATCCAGTTCGATATCGACCGGGATGCCATCGCCCGCTACGGCCTGACAGTGGGCGACGTGCAGGACGTGCTGGAAGTCGCGCTGGGCGGAATGCCGCTGACGACGACGGTCGAAGGCTTGGAACGCTATGACGTGAACCTTCGTTACAGCCGTGATTTTCGCGAAAACCTCGGTGTGCTGCGTGACATTGTCGTGCCCACTCCGACCGGCGCGCAAGTGCCGCTCGGACAATTGGCGAAGATTGAAACCGTCCACGCCCCGATGGGCATCAAGAGCGAAGCTGCCGTGCCCAATGCCTGGATTTACGTGGATGTGAAGGGCATCGACGTCGGCACTTACGTCCAGATGGCCATGCGCGCCGTCAACGAAGCCGCCGCCAACGGCACCATCCGGCTGCCCAGCGGCTACAACATCTTCTGGAGCGGACAATATGAATACATGATGCGCGCGAAGCAGCGGTTGATGATTGTCGTGCCGCTCACGCTGCTCATCATTGTTCTCATCATTTATCTCAACACGCGCTCGCTCATCAAAACCGCCATCGTCATGCTCGCCGTGCCGTTCTCGCTCGT
>CAZFOA010000257.1:0-4747 GCA_964520205.1 uncultured Verrucomicrobiota bacterium
TGCGCGCGCCGGGCCTGCAAGCCGGCGACTTCATCCCTGTAGGCCGCATGCCCCCGTGCGGCTCTGTGTCGTCGATTCGTGGTGCAATCGGACGGCTAGCGAAGCAGCATCGGCGGCGGTGGGGGGAGGTGAAGAATGTCGTCCAGCACGGAAGACATTCGCCCCTCCCGTTCGCGGTAGGAATCGATTGAATCCGGCATGGCCTTCGGCAATGCCGACGGGAGCTGTGAGAGATAATCCATTCCCGCGCGGTGCGCCGCATGGCGGAGATAAATCTCCTTCAGACAATTCTTTTCCGGCAGACCGGCACGACGCTCCGTCAGCACCAGGCCGACCACAGTGCCTTCGCGCTCGCGGCGCTGGCAGATCCACTGCTCGATCCACAATTTGATTTCCTGCGCCAGGTCGCCTTTCGGCGTGATCGCGAAGACCAGCAGGTCCGCCGCCGCCGCCCCGTTCACGGCTTCGGTTGAAAAAGCGGCATCGCACAACTTGTCAAACGACCACCATTGAACTGCGCATCCGGCTTCCGCGGAGAGTCCGCCGGTCAATCCCGGACCCGACCGCAAAACGTGCTCTCGCGCCGCCGGGTTCTCATAGACGACCGCGATACGGATCGTCTTCTTGGGAACCGGCTTGACTCCGTCTGAATTGCGCTTGCGCGTCATGGTTTTCCGGGCCACGGATTTGATTTTGCGATTGCAGATCGGCAGCAACAACTTCGCGCCATGCAACCGGACCCAAGTTCACCATCTACCCGCCAAGGCAGAAATCAAGTGAAAAAATGGTGGTGGTACGTTTTGGTGGGGCGAGGCTACTGACGAGCCGGCCCTGGCGCGCCGAAGCGCAGCGAAGGCGGCTCGCGAGGACGCTCGCCCCACCGAAAGTTGTAAAATGTACCACTACCGAAAACTAGCCGGGTTTAAATTGGGGAGCCCACGCCTTCGCGCTTGCGTGGGGTCCGCAATTCCAGCTTACGGGAAAAGCCGTTCGATTCGCCAGGTCCCGTCGGGCTGTTTTGAATAGCGGAAGCGGTCGTGAAGCCGGCTGGGGCGGCCCTGCCAGAATTCGATCCGGCTGGGCGAAAGCACATAGCCGCCCCAGTGCGGCGGCATGGGAACTTCATCCCCGGGATGCCGCGCGTGCAGATCTTTCCAAAGCGCTTCGATCCCGGCGCGGTCGGCGAGGACTTCGCTCTGACGTGAGACCCAGGCGGCGAGCCGGCTTCCTTTGGGGCGCGTCTTGAAATAGGCCTCGGATTCCTCCTGGGAAATTTTGCCGGCCTCGCCGGCAACACAGACCTGGCGTTCCAGTCCGGCCCAGTAAAACACCAGGGCCGCGTGCGGATTTACTCCCAGCTCCCGCCCTTTGCGGCTCTCATAATTGGTGAAAAAAATGAACCCGCGTTCATCCACACCTTTGAGCAGTACCGTCCGCGCCGAGGGCCGTCCATCCTGGTCAGCCGTCGCCAACGTCGCCGCGTTAATATCCATCGGCTCAGTCCCGGTCACCAGGAGCAGGCTCTTGTAAAGGCTGATGAAAAATTTGCGCACCGGTCCGCCCGCCCGCTTTCCGGTCGCCTGATCGAACCACTTCCGGAACTGCACGAGGGGATCCGATTCCAGGTCGCCGCGGCGGAGGCCCGCCAGATTGTATTCTCTTCGAATGTCCGCAATCGACATAGACATAGATCGGCGGAAATGTACAACAAATGACCGTTGCGTGTCCACGCTGCGTATGGTTCCGCGCCGGACTCGGGGGTGGATCAGATTGCAACCAATGGAGCGCGGAGCATTGCTCCGCCGGTTTCCTGTCTGAATTCATGCGGAGCAATGCTCCGCGCTCCAATCGATTTGATACCTTGGCTGGGATTGGCCGCCATGATTTGACCGAGGGAAGCGCCGCGAGGGTCTCCGGCTTCGCCGCCGTGCCACCTCGGGCTCAAACGCAATGTCTTTTCCGGCCAGGTTGAATCCCACCCGGTCAGAGAACATCTTCCGGAAGCAGGTTGATGCCGATCCAGTAATCCTTCACGCGACGGACGGCGGAAACCCATTGGGCATAGCCCGCAGGCTTCACCAGGTAGGACTGAGCCCCCAGCTCGTAGGCCAATTGAATATCCTGCTCCGGACCGGCCGGGCTCGTGACGATCACAGTGAATTTCTTTCGCAGTCCCGGGCGGTCATACAACCATCGCAAAACCGCGAAGCCCTCTTCCCCCGACATTTTCAAATCCAGCAGGACCAAAAAGGGAATCGGATACGCGGTGCGATTCGCATAGACACCCTCCCCGATGAAATAGGCAATCGCATCTTTGAAGCTGTTGACGGTGTGCAGAGGAGTGGGTACCTCCGCCTCAACGAATGCCTTTTTGATGAGCAAAACCTCGTTTGCATCATCTCCAATCAGTAGCACTGTCCCGTGTTTTGTCATCGTCTGTCTCGTTTGCGCCGGCGTCAACAACAGGCCGCCGGCATCTCCGGTTTCTGCTCTGCACCGTTAAGCAATACGAAGGCCAACGCGGGATGGCCCCTGGATTCCAGGGCGACGCCGGATTTGTGCGGGAATCCAACATTTGCGCTGTCACGCGCCGGTTGACATGTCGAAAAATCAAGCACGCGCCGCCGGAGCTCGGGGTGACTTGAAGTGGCGGCGCACTCGGACTGGTGCTAAGTTATCGGTAGATCTCCATATGAAAGCATCCATTCACCATGTTGTCCTGGTTGCGCTCGCCGTGGCCGTCTCACGGATCGCCGGCGCCCAGGAAAATTCCGCAGGCGTCAACTCAAGCGCAACGACGGCAACCTCGCTTCCGGCAAACTCGGCGATCCCGCGCCTGGCACCCGGTGTCGCGGATGTCGCGAAGTTGGCCCAGGCCAAAGTGGGTGATTCCATCATCCTGGCCTTTATCCAAAACTCCGGGACCGTTTACAACCTGGACGCAAATCAAATTGTTTATCTTCACGACATCGGAGTTTCCGAACAGGTGGTGTCCGCCATGTTGAGTCAGCGGCAAAAATATTTGGAGAGTGCCGCCCAAACGGCGCCGGGTTCGCCCGCGCCCACAGCTTCCCCGGCGCCAGCCTATGGAACCGCCGGCGCCGCGCCGCCCGAGCCGGCATACGTTCAACCTGATTCGGGCGCTGCCCCAAGTTCCACGGTTTATGTCATTCCGTATGGAGGATATCCGTATGGCTCTTATGCCACATACTGCTATTCGCCTTTTCTTTTCTCGTCGTACGGCTGGTACGGCGGTTTCCACCCCTGGTACAGCCGGGGTTTCCATACCTGGCACGGTGGCGTTCCCCGCGCGGGATTTGGATTCAGCCATGCGGGTTCGTTCTCGCGCCAGATGCCGTCCAGTCGCGGCTCCTTTTCGTTCGGCGGACAGTCCCATGCGCGGCGCTGAAGATTGTCGATGGGGAAATCCCCGCCAAAACAAACCGGCCGGCAACGATCCGCCAACGTGCCGGCCAAATCAAATCAAGGACGCCGAATCTCCGGCGACTCCCGGCTTGAGAAGGTCAATCGGCCCCGGAGAAGTTCCCAACCATCCGTCCGTTTTTCCTCTGCGGCATTGCCGAACCCGGGCGCTTTGGACCACGGGCCATTTCGCGGGCTGCGGATTGAAGCGAAACGGCTCTCCGGCATTCGATTTCGTTCCCGGTCAAAAAAGGGTGAAAAAAGGCCAATCCCGGTGTGTCGCGCCCGCACTGGTGCAGGTTCAATTATTCGTGGAAGTCCTGGCGAATGCCCCACAGGCGCCTTTGGGCGCGATTGACTGTGCGGGCGGATTGTCTGGCGTGTGCGGTTTCGACGATTATGCAACCAAAATCTGAACGGACGGCATGGATTAAAGGCGGTGAAGCGCGCTGCAAAACAATTCCCGCCAACCCGGCGCAACCGCGCCGGCTGATATTGCTCGGCGCTCCGGGAGTGGGCAAAGGCACCCAGGCGGAATTGCTCTCCGAACGATTGGGCGCCTGCCACCTCTCCACCGGTGACATTTTCCGATCCGCAAAAAACCTGGACGCTTGCGAGCGCACGCCGACGATGTCGCGCGCGCTGGACTTCATGCTTCGCGGCGACCTGGTTCCGGACGAGATTGTGCTGGGATTGGTGGCGGAACGTTCGGGATGCCTGCGGTGCCGGGGCGGCTTTCTGCTGGACGGCTTTCCGCGCACCGTCGCTCAGGCGGAGGCGCTGGGCAAGGTCCTTGGCGAGCAACAGGTGGCGATCGATGCGGTGTTAAGTTACGATATGCCGCTGAAAACAATTGTGGCCCGTTTGAGCGGACGCCGCACGTGTTCGATTTGCAAGGCCGTGTTTCACGTCGATACCCGGCCGCCGAAGGTTTCGGGCATCTGCGATCATTGCGGCGCGGCCCTGATCCAGCGCGAGGACGATCGCCCGGAATCCGTCCGGGTGCGGATGGACGCCTACGAAAAGAGCACCGCCCCGCTCGCGGAGTTCTACCGCAAAAAGGGTGTGCTGGTTTCCGTCGCGGCGGAAGGAACGCCGGAGGAAATATTCAAGCGGACCCTGAAAGCGCTGAATGGCCGGGCCGGTTGATTCGGCAATCTCGCACTTTATTCCACAAACATTCCGCAGCACCGACGCATTTCAATTGCCTGCGGCGTCGCGCCGGCCGCTCGTGCCCCGGTCTCGCGCTCACTGTTCTTAGCGGGAATGAAGAGGCGTCCGCCCTCAAGTGTTCCTAATGTTCCCAATGAAATATTGACATGGG
>CAZFOA010000258.1:0-1346 GCA_964520205.1 uncultured Verrucomicrobiota bacterium
GTTGGCAACCTGCTGTGTCGCCGACTGCCAGTCGGCGATACGGCAGACTGCCAGTCTACGCAGTTCATGGAAACGTTTCCTTGTCTTCGCATGGCTCCAGCCGGGCAATCACCGCCATGATTTCGTCCGCCACTTCCTGGTAAATCTTTTTCAGTCGCGCCTTGGAACACGACTTCGCCTCGGCACGCAATTTTTCAAAATGCATCGGCCGGCCGTATTTGACGGCGACTCGATAGGGCCGCGGAAATTTGAGATGGCGGCCGTAAGCCGCGTAGGTTCCAAACACACGAACCGGCACGACCGCCGCCGCTGATTTGATGACGGTGAGGCCGATGCCCGATCGCGCCGGCTGCAGGTTGCCATCACGAGTCCGCGTGCCCTCGGGAAAAAGAATGATCGCGCCACCCGCCAGCAGGCGGTCGAGAATGGCTCTTAACCCCGCCGCGCCTCCTCCGTCACGATCCACCGGCACGCAATTCCACCGGCGCAGCAGCCAGCCAATTCCAGGGAAACGGAACAGGGTGTCGCGAGCCAGGTAGTTGATTCCCCGCTTCACCCCGGAGCCAACCAGGGGCGGGTCAAGAAAACTGGCGTGATTGGAAGCCAGGATGACCGGCCCCTCCAGCGGGACGCGTTCCGGATTACAAACGCGCCAGCGGAAATAAGTGGCGTACATCACCCGAAAGCAGCACCAGCCAAGGAAATAGACGAAGTTCATTCTACTTCGCCGCATCCAATCGCTCGCGGATGTCCGCGATGATCATCGCGCTGGTTTCTTCCGAGGTCAGGCGAGAATTGTCGATCACGCGGGCGCCGAGCGCGATCATCAGAGGCGCGGCCGCCCGCTGGCTGTCGCGCTGGTCGCGCGCCGCCAGATTTTCCTCAACCCCGTCGGCAGCCCGGCGGCGCGACCGTTCCTCCAGCCGCGCATCCAGGTAATACTTGTAGTCGCTTTCGGGAAAAATGTTCGTGCCGATGTCGCGGCCTTCCATGACAAGGTTGCCAAACCGGATGCAGTCCCGCTGTGTCTTCTTCATCCACTCGCGCACCTTCGGCACCGCAGCCACGTGCGGCACCGCCGCGCTGGTTTCGGCGGTGCGGATTTCTTTGGCTGGAAAATAGCCGTCCACCAGCAGATGCACTTCATTGTCCGCGCATTCGAGCGACGTTTTCCATTTGCGGCAGGCTGCGGCGATGGCCTTGGCATCCTGCACGTCGATGTGGTGTCGCAGACAATACCACGCCAGCGCGCGGTACATGGCGCCGGTATCCACATAGACGTAGCCCAGCGCCTTCGCCACCCGCTTCGCATTCGTGCTCTTGCCGCTGGCGCTCGTGCCGTCGAT
>CAZFOA010000258.1:1446-4747 GCA_964520205.1 uncultured Verrucomicrobiota bacterium
GCGTCACGGATCGTCGCGCCCAGTCCCTTCGGCGGCGCGGCGGCCAGTTTCTGGAAGAAATTTGGGAATGTCTTCTTCACGCAGGCTGGATTCTTGATTTTTATCCCCGGCACTTTCAATCCCAGAATCGCAAAACACATCGCCATCCGATGGTCGTTGTAGGTCTCGATCTCCGCGCCATGCAGCTTCGACGGATAAACCGTCAGCGTGTCGCCCTCCTCCGCCACTTTCGCCCCGCACTTGGTCAATTCTGTTCGTAGCGCTACAACGCGCTCGGTTTCCTGGAGGCGGAGACGGCCGAGGTCGGTGAATCTTGCCGGCAACATCGCGAAAGGTGAAAGGATGATAGCGGTCATAGTGCTGTCGCCTAAGTCAGTCCGCCGCGATACCGTAATTTGCGAGAAGCCCGCTTTCTCCAATAGAACAGCTTTGTCTCTCCAATGCGGACCGTATTTCTCGGCCATGAATTTCGGCGTATAAACTCCACAACACACCGAATCCATCGCAAAGTCATTCATCCAAATGTTGAACTTGGAATCCACTTGCAGATTAGAGGCCGGCCAACCTCGAACAATTACTTGCGGAATGCAATAAACTACATCCTCCCCTTCTCTTTTGTCGAATGTCCACTCGCTGAATTTCGCCGTGCCCGCCGCCCAAAAATAGCTCCCGCTCGAAGCATCCGGTTCGATTTGAAACTTTCCGCCGCGCTTTGGAAATGCTTCGACGATCTTGGAAGTCATCACCACGTAAGGCGATTCCTCCGCACTCTCGCCCGTAACTTCCACCTGCCAGCCGCCAACCTTCGCGCACAACAGCAGCGCCGAAGCAAACTGGGAGCTTTCCTCAATGCTCACGGTGCATTTTCGATTCCCAGGACCCGACGTGAGGAGGCTCTGATCTCCTCCGGTGTCTCCAGTTTGAGCCTCGTCACCTCGACTGCTACCGCCAAAAATCTTCGCCGGCAACTTGTCATTCCCCTGCTCCGCTTCGACCCGATACCACAACTCCCGCAGCGCCTTGAACAACGCCGCCTGCGGGCGCTCGTGCATGCGCGGAACGCCATGAAGCCGGTAAACACCGCTGCCCAGGCATACCAACGCCGCCAGAAACCGCGCCGCTGTTCCCGCATTGCCGACAAATAATTCCAGCGGCTGTTGCTCCGTGCCGCCAGGCGGAACCGCGCCGCCTTTTCCATAAACCGTGATCGTTCGATTGCAGAATTCATTTGGATCGGGCCGCACGTCCACCATGAAGCCGAGTTCCTGCAGGCACTCGGCCATGATCTGCGTGTCGTCACTCCAGAGCGCGCCTTCGAGGGTCACTTCGCCGTCCGCCAGTGCCGCCAGGATCAGCGCGCGGTTCGTGATGCTTTTCGATCCCGGC
Organism: uncultured Verrucomicrobiota bacterium; assembly: GCA_964520205.1. Taxonomy (GTDB): domain Bacteria; phylum Verrucomicrobiota; class Verrucomicrobiia; order Limisphaerales; family BOG-1460; genus CAZFOA01. Next base: position 2,833 of record CAZFOA010000258.1, read on the forward strand.
ACGGTGATTTCCGCGCGCACCGGTTTTTCGAGCGGCACGATTTCAATTAATTCCGGCAACGGCATGGGCAGGAGCTGGTCATTCGGGCGAAGGCGAGGTGCAACCCGCGCGCCAGGCATCACGACGTTGTTTCGCTTGCACCAGAAATTTCGTGATGGCTCTCGCGTCCGCTTTCCCCAAAGCCAGCTGGAATTTCCGCAAATCGCCGATGAAGTGGTCCAAGGCCCGCGAGAGGTTCCGGCGATTGGCCAGCGCGATGTCGCGCCACATTTCGGGCGAGCCGGAAGCGATGCGGGTGGTGTCGCGAAAACCGTTGGCGCAAAGTTCGCCCTGCTGTTTCGGATGGGCTGGGTTCAAAATCCCGTTCGCCAGCGTCGCGGCCGCGATATGCGGCAGGTGGCTGGACCGGCTCACCAACACGTCGTGCATTTCCGGTGTGAGCCGGAGCAAACGCCCGCCCAAAGCTTTCCAGAATTGCTCCACCCTGCGCCGGGCGGCTGCATTCGACCGCTTCGTCGGCGTCACCACGCACGCCGCATTCACGAACAAATCGGCGCGCGCCGCCGACACGCCGGTTTTTTCCGAGCCGGCCAGGGGATGGCTGCCGATGAAATAGGCGCCCCGCCTGGCCGCCAGCGGTTCCAGTTCGCGCACGACGCTGGCCTTCACGCTCCCGACATCCGTAATGATGGCTCCATCCTCGAGCGCCGGCAGCATCTGGTTGACGAGGGAACGCATTTGGGCCAGCGGTGTGCAGAGCACGACCAAATCCGCGCCACTCACGGCCTGGATCAGATCGCACGTCGCCAGATGAACGGCGCCCAGCTTTTGACATTCGACAACGCTGCTGGCGCGGCGGACAAAACCGGCGACTTCGCCGGCCAAACGTCGTTTCCGGATCGCCAAACCCAGCGAACCGCCGAGCAAACCGACGCCAATGATTGCGACTTTACGGAAACGCACCCTTGAATTAAGAACGAAAACAACCCAGGACAAAAGTAAAAAGGGCGAAGCTGGATCGTTAACGCGAATGTTGCGCCGAAAAAGCCGCGTCATCGTGTATTGAACCGGGACATCACCAAAAGAATATCGGGACAGAAAGGCGACAAAATCTGTCAAACAACGGCAATCACACCGGGATTTGTCACGGAGAAGCGGAAGCCTGCCAAGTTCAGTGTGAGGATTAGGCTCGGGACGGAACGAACGGTTTCGAACGCCATGGATTCGCCGAGCCTGGAGGTCTGATCACAAAAGCGCTTTGGCGAGACTGCAATCGCTGCTTATTGCTCCTGTTTCGTTCGATCGAGCGTCCAATGGCGCCTCTCTCCGCCCGGGATTGCACCCGGGAATTCACCGGGTTGATCCCCGGACTTCACCGGGTTCTTTTCCGGGGGAAAACCTTTCAAGTCGCGGGAATCGTGGCACTTGGAGTGGTTCCATTTGCTACTCAAGATGACTGGACAACTTGAGCTCGATCGCAATGGATTCCGATCAGCCAGAGTTGTTTCCCGGAAGCAGTCGGCGCCTCGGCGTTTGCTTCGTGCCAGATCCTCGCGGCGCAGCACTCTTAACGATTTGGTTTCTCCTACCAACGAACGGCTGCGGTTTTTAGCCACGGTGGGTCTGAGAGCAATCGTCCTGTTGCTGTCGGGTAGTTTCGCTTTCTCCGCAATCGCCCAGAGTTACTGGGACATTAACGGCAGCAGCAGCGGCTCCGCGTCCGGCAATACGGCGCCGGGTACTTGGGGTGTTAATAATTTTTGGAGCACCAGCGCCGCCGGCACCAGCGTCACCACCGCCTGGATTCCCGGTCAGAAAGCGGTCTTCTCCGCTGGCGCAAACGCGACTGGCGCTTTTACGGTCGGGGTATCTGGAAACCAGGTGGCTTCCGGACTCGTTTTCGAGGAAGGCACCG
>CAZFOA010000259.1:0-1716 GCA_964520205.1 uncultured Verrucomicrobiota bacterium
AAAGGTCAGCCACAGCCGCTGGCGGCCGCCCTCGCGACTGCAACCACAGCGTTGTAATTCCAAGGTGCATGCCTACTGACCGGCGCGGTGGCTGTTGGCTGCACCGTCTGGTTCGGTGATCTTCCGGTGACTCAATACGTCAAATCTCAACATGTGAGTGGAATCGTCGTGCAAGTCCAGACGCAAAGCCACGCCCTCTCCAATCTCGTTTGTAAGAAGCAAAACGCTCGAAGCACGCCTGCCTCCCGCTGGCGCCTGCTCGTCTCCCAACTGGACGGATGCAATGTGCGTCGTAGAAGCCAATACCTCTGCCAAACTGGTCCGCAGCCCTGCATCAATACCGACCAACAGAGCTGAATTTGTAGAGGCAATGAGGTCTCGTCCGACATTGTATGTGCACATGGTGACGATCTGACGCCTCGCTTCCTTCAAGTGTCCGATGGCTGACCATCCCCATAGCAGACCAACGACGACCAGCGCGACCACGACCCAGAGTATTGGCGGTGCCTTGCTCATGCTTTCACCGAACAGTTATGTGACCTTCAAAAACGATGTGATATTGGCCTTCATGAGAGCACGATAATTTGTGCTTTCCTTCCTGTCCAGAAGGATTTAGAAACCGAATGCGAGGTGATATTGAAAAGGGCAAACACAACGGGACAAGGCGGGGCGCTTTTCCTCCCCAATCCCATATTCCACGTGGACTCCGGCTCGCACCCTGCGGCGTGCACCGTCCGCATAGCAGGGTCAGTCCGGGTGGACTGACATATTTTCCCGTTCGCCCTGACGCCTTTATTTGAAGGTGGCTAACCCCATTTCTCCGTTTTCATCTGGCTCTTCGGCACGCCCAGTTCAAACACCACGCTTTCGGCAAATTCAACCAGCGCATTCGGACCGCAGGCGTAAAAAACCGTTCGAGCCGCGTCCCGGACATGACTTTTAACCCACGCCGCATCGATGCGACCCCGGCGGCCCGGCCACGGATCACTCTCGGGCAGCCGCGTGCAGGTCACCTCAAATTTGAAATTCGAATTTTCCTTTTCCAACTGCCGGAATTCGTTGTTGAAAATAATATCTTTCGCCGTGCGGACGCTGTAGAGAACCGAAATTTTCGTTTCCAGACTGCGGCGCGTCGCTTCGCGGACAAAGCCGCGAAACGGCGTCACCCCCGAGCCGCCGGCAATGCAGACCAGATGCCGGTCCGGTTCGTACACAGGCAGAAACTTTCCCGCCGGCGGCAGCACCATCAGCCGCTGGTCCGGCTTGATCCAATCCACCAGCCGCGTCCCCATCTTGCCGTCGCGCCGGACGGTGAATTCATAAAACCCGCGGTCCAGCGCGCATGCGGAGAGCGAGTAAGCCCGCTTGTAGCCCGGCTCGTCGGGCCAGTAACAGGTGACGAACTGGCCGGTCTTGAAATCCGGATCGTAACCCGCCGGCCAAATGAGCCGGATTGTCTTGGTGTCCGAAGCCTCAATCGAGACGGCACCAACAATCATTTCTGTCGCTTCTCGAGACATAAATCGTGGAAATTTGCGTGTAAGTAACCTTGATTCGCCCTCCTGTCAAAGCGGGATTGACTTGCGTAAAGACACCGTTTGATGGGGCGAGATGTTTTACGAGCCCGCTCGTCCCAGCAAAGCCACCATCGGCTATCCCACTGGTGGCGTGACGGCATCCCGTTATCACTCCACAACTCCACAACTCCACAACTCC
>CAZFOA010000259.1:1816-4731 GCA_964520205.1 uncultured Verrucomicrobiota bacterium
TGGTGGCGTGACGGCATCCCGTTATCACTCCACAACTCCACAACTCCACAACTCCACAACTCCACAACTCCGCAACTCCACAACTCCGCAACTCGATAACTTCCCCGCCCCACTCCGAGATTGACCTCGAACCGGTTCATCCGCCATCGTTCAGGTGCAACAAAGCCGAATCGGCTCAGGTTTTGCAGCGAGATGCACACCATTCTGGCCCGACAACAACTCAGCCCGAACGTCACGAGACTGGACGTTCTAGCGCCGCGTATTGCTCAAATCCGGCAGCCGGGCCAGTTTGTCATCGTCCACCGGGAAGAACTTGCCGAGCGCATTCCCCTCACCATCGCCGATGCCGACCCGGCTGCGGGTTCCATCGCGTTGGTCATCCAATCCGTCGGCAAAAGCACGCGCGATTTGGTGGCCTTGAAACCAGGCGAGGCGATCCGCGATGTCGCCGGTCCGCTCGGTCATCCCACGGAAATGATCGAGTCCGGCCACGCCCTGTGCATCGGCGGCGGCGTGGGCACCGCTGTCGTCCACCCCATCGCCCAGGGCCTCCAACGGCGCGGCGCGCGCGTCACCAGCATCATCGGCGGCCGTTCAAAAGAATGGGTGATTTTCGAGCATGAACTTCAGCGGCTCGGCGACGTGATGGTTTGCACGGACGACGGCAGTTACGGACGCAAAGGTTTTGTGACCGACGCCGCGAGAGAATTGCTGGCGCGCGGGGGTGTGGATATTGTTTATGCCGTCGGCCCGGTGCCGATGATGCGCGCCGTCGCGAACCTGACGCGCCCGTCCGGCGTGCGCACGATCGTGTCGCTGAACCCGGTGATGATTGACGGCACCGGCATGTGCGGCGGTTGCCGCGTCAGCATCGGCGCCGAGACCCGTTTTGCCTGTGTGGACGGACCGGAGTTTGACGGTCATCTGGTGAATTTTGAGGAACTCATGGACCGTCTTTCGGCGTATGGCGAATTCGAGCGGCAAGCGGTCGCTTGTGCCGGGAACACGTGTCGCCTGGAGCAAAGTTAAACCCTTAGACCACGCACAATCCAAGCCGTCCTTCTCTCATGTCCGACAAGCCCTCCACCAAACAGCGCCTGCAGATCAAGCGCCAGCAGATGCCCGAGCAGAATCCGGCGGGGCGCGCGGTCAATTTTGAAGAGGTCAATCTCGGCTTCACCGAACAACTGGCGCTGCTCGAAGCCGATCGCTGCCTGCAATGCAAGAATCCGCGTTGCATCACCGGCTGCCCGGTCGGCGTGAACATCCCCCGGTTCATCGGCCTGCTTTCACAAGGCAAAATGTCCGAGGCCGCCCAATGTCTTTTGTGCGACAACACGCTGCCCGGAATCACCGGCCGCGTTTGCCCGCAGGAAACCCAATGCGAAGCCGATTGCGTCCGCAGCCCCAAAAGCCTGCCCGTCGGCATCGGCTACCTCGAACGCTATGTCGCGGACTGGGCGCGGGCGCATCGCGGCCAATTGCCGGCGACCACGGCACCGGCCACCGGCAAATGCGTCGCGATTGTCGGCTCCGGCCCGGCGGGTCTGACCGCCGCCGGCGAATTGGCCCGCCTGGGACACGCGGTGACCCTCTACGAAGCGCTGCATAAACCCGGAGGCGTGCTGGTTTACGGCATTCCCGAATTCAGGCTTCCCAAAATGATTGTGGCGCAGGAAGTGCAACGGCTTCAGGAGGCGGGCGTGAAGATCGAGTGCAACGTCATCATCGGGCGCACCTTCACCCTGCCCGAAGTGCGCGAACGCTTTGACGCCGTCTTCATCGCCAATGGCGCGGGCCTGCCGGTTTTTATGGGTGTGCCGGGGGAAAACCTGAAGGGCGTTTACTCCGCCAACGAGTATCTCACCCGCATCAATCTCATGGCCGCCTACCAGTTCCCGCGCTCGGACACCCCGGTCCTGCGGGGCCAGCGCGTCGCCGTGGTCGGCGGCGGCAACGTGGCCATCGACGCCGTGCGCACCGCCAAACGACTCGGCGCCGAGGCCGCGATGATTGTCTATCGCCGCACCCGCGCCGAATTGCCCGCCCGCGCCGAGGAAGTGCATCACGCCGAAGACGAAGGCATCCAATTCCATTTTCTTACGGCCCCGAACGAAGTCGCCGGGAACGATAAACGCTGGGTGACCGGTCTGAAATGCGTCCGCATGAAGCTCGGCGCGCCGGACGCGTCAGGCCGGGCGAAACCGGAACCGGTGCCCGGCTCGGATTTCATGCTGCCTTGCGACGTGGTAGTGGTCGCCATCGGCACGCGCGCCAACCCGCTGCTCACCTCGACGTGCCCGGATTTGAAATTGAATCGCCAGGGAAACATTCTTGTGGACGACAATGGCATGACCAGTCTCCCCGGGATTTTCGCGGGCGGCGACATCGTGCGCGGCGCCGCCACCGTTATTCTCGCGATGGGCGATGGCAAACGCGCCGCCAAGGCGATTGACGGCTATTTGAAGAAGACCGCGCGGAAGGCATAAAGGACAATCCGCCTTAGCGGGTGGGGCAAGGCTCCTGACGAGCCGCTTTGGCTCCTCTTTGACGCGCCAAACCCGCAGCGCGCTACCGTCGGAACTCGAACCGGAGACGTTCCAGTGCTTAAGTCACCTTCTGTCCTGACGCGCAGGCCAGAATTGGCAACGGCAGTGGAATGAATTCATGCACAACCAGTGCTGCCCCGATTCCTCTGCCAAAACATTCCCCTGACTGATCCCGCAGGGATTAAACGCAAAGACGCAAAGTCGCCAGGGCTCTGGAAAGACCGGAAACCTTTGTTGCGTCTCCGCGCCGTTGCGCCTGGAGCGTTTTCAAAAAAGCTGTAGCCGGAGCGCGGCGTTCACGCCGCTTCAATGTCGCGTCCCCATTCGATTTCGAAGCGGGCTGAAGCCCGCGCTCCCCTGCGTGAA
>CAZFOA010000260.1:0-4667 GCA_964520205.1 uncultured Verrucomicrobiota bacterium
CGGCGATTTTGCCGGCGTCTTTGGTGGCCTGGCGCTGCGAGTCGTTGAAGTAGGCGGGGACGGTGATGACCGCTTGTGTGATCTTCTCGCCCAAGCGCATTTCCGCGTCGGTTTTGAGCTTCACGAGGATCATCGCGGAGATTTCGGGCGGGGTGAAAGCCTTTGGTTTGCCATCGACTTCGACTTCCACGGCGGCGTCGCCATTGGCAGCGCGAACGACTTTATAAGGGACGCGCTTCAATTCTTCCTGGACCTCGTCGAATTTTCGGCCCATGAAGCGTTTGATGGAGTAGATGGTGTTGCGGGAATTGGTCACGCCCTGCCGCTTGGCGGCGTCACCGACCAACCGCTCGCCGCTTTTTGTAAAAGCAACCACGGACGGCGTGACGCGCCGGCCTTCGGAATTTTCCAGAACCGTCGGCTCGCCGCCTTCCATGACGGCCATGCACGAGTTCGTTGTTCCCAAGTCAATACCAATAACTTTAGCCATAAAAAGTCTCCTGAAAATATTTGTGTCGACCTCCTATGAGCAGCGAGAGTGCCACCACAATGATTTAGTTCACAACATGCTTTCCTTAAGCATATTATGACGCTTTAACCTCGTTATATATAAGATCTTAGATGTGACGAGATGACGCACTTTCGGCCAATGTGACACAGCGCGGATGGCGCACTGGGCGGCGAAAGGGGTGGCAGGGTTTAACCGCCCTTTCGGGAAGTTTGTGCGACGATTTCCCGCCAATGCGGGTGGCGGCACAGGTATCCGTAACCAAAGGCGAGTGCGTACTCACATTCTGGTTGTTTCACGAGACAGTTGGCAAACTCCAGGTGGGAACCAACCACACTTGCCCGGCAAGTTGGAGGAAACGACATGGGCTCTTTGGATTGGCGCTCAGCCCGGCTGTCAGATTCCGGCATGTCTTTTGGCTCAGACATGATGCAACATCGCTTATTTTGGCGTTCTTGTAAATGCGATGCAGTTCAGGTTGACGCCGACCGCTTTGTTTGTTTTTGCGGTGCAAATTCCGGCCGATTGAAGTCGGCTTCTGGAAATCCGCCTATTTGCTGCCGGGCTTCACCACGGGCAAGGCAGCCAAATCCGGTGGCAAGGCGCCGGGGTCGAACGCTTCGACTGCAAGGGACAGGAGGCTGAAAAATGGAACGCCCAGATTGACCTGCCCGTTGGAGCGGTCCACTGCGGCAGCCACGGCAAGAATGACGCCCTGGTTGGCCCGGACAATTTCGATGGTTTCCTGCACGCGGCCGCCTTTGGTCACGACGTCTTCGACGACGACCATGCGTTCGCCGGGTGCGATTTTGAATCCGCGGCGGAGCACGAGTCTGCCTTCCTCCTTTTCGGCGAAGATGAACCGGCAGCGGAGTTGGCGGGCGACTTCCTGGCCGAGGACAAGGCCGCCCATGGCCGGAGCGATGACGGTGGCCGGGTTAAGATGGCGGAGTTTATCGGCCAATGCGCCGCCGACTTTTTCGACGACGGGCATTTGCTGGAGGGCGAGCGCGCATTGGAAGTATTGGCGGCTGTGGAGTCCGCTTCGGAGAACAAAATGGCCTTCCAGGAGCGCGCCGGTGTCGCGGAATATCTGCAGGACTTCGTCTTTGGTCATCGCCAGGAGTGTCAAGTTTCAGGTGGCAAGTTTCAAGTCTTTGTGCGGCCGGCCGGTGAGCGCCGCAACTCGACTGGCGGTCGCGCAACGTCGCTACGGCTGCTGCAACCGCTTTCGGTATTGGGTCAGTTTGGTGGGGCGAGGCTACCGACGAGCCGCCTTCGCTACGCTTCGGCGCGCCAGGGCCGGCTCGCGCCTTCGCGGCGACGAAGCCGCTTCGGCGGCGCAGGCGCGAGGACACTCGCCCCACCGAAGAAGCAAACTGACCCATTCCCCCGCTTTCTGCTGGATTCCGAATTCCGGATTCTGAATTCTTAGCGCGTGTCAAAATGGGTAAGAATGATCGTTGCCCTCCTGTTGTTGCCGGCGTGCTTCGGGGCAGCTTCGGCGTTGTGGCGGGTGCTCTGCGCCAGCGGCAGCGCGGATACGACGTGGGTGCCGATGCTTGCCGGCGCCACCTGCTGGCTGGTGATTTACGTGCTTTTGCCCAAGCCCATGTGGGTTTATGTGTTCGGACACGAACTGACCCACGCGGTTTGGACATGGGTTTGCGGCGGCCGGGTGAAGCAATTCAAGGCGACCTCCGACGGCGGGCACGTGGTGGTCTCCAAAACCAACTTTCTGATCGCCCTGGCGCCGTATTTTTTTCCGCTCTACGCGGCGCTGGCGGTGGCGGTATTTGTCGCCGGCCGACTGATCTGGGACTGGCAACATTACGCTCCGTGGTTCCACCTGGTTCTGGGGGCGGCTTACGCCTTCCATGTCACATTGACCTGGCACATCCTTCAGACGCGGCAGACGGACATCACCCAGCAGGGATATTTATTTTCGGCGGTGGTTATTTTCTTGGGCAATGCGGCGGTTTTACTGCTTGGAATACCGTTGGTGACGGCAAGAATCAACGTGTTGACAGCCATGGGATGGTGGTTGAAATGCACGGGCGAGGTTGTGCAATGGCTGGGAAGCCTGATTTGAGGCCGCTGCAATGTGCGAATTCTGTCTTGAATTAGCGCCCCGCTTCAGGCGAAATGCTGCGGCGGACATTCAGACGCTATGGATTTAGGCGACATTTTGACGAAAGAACAGATCGTTACGGATTTGCAGGCGGCCGACCGCTGGCAGGCCATCGACGAGTTGATCAACAATCTGGTCGCGACCGGCAAGATCAAGTCCGAGCATCACGACGCCATCGCCGCTGTGGTGAAGAAGCGTGAATCGTCCATGAGCACCGGCATCGGGTTCGGCATTGGCATTCCCCACGCGTCCACGGATTTGATCAATGAAGTCGTCGGGGCCCTGGGTCGCTCGAAGAAAGGCGTGAACTTTGACGCGCTCGACAATCAGCCGGTGAATCTCGTCATGCTGTTCCTCGTGCCGCAGGGCCAGTTTCAGAAACATCTTCACACGCTCGCGAACATTGCCAAATTGCTGCACCGCGCCGATTTTCGACAGGCCCTGGAACAGGCTCCCGACGCCGAGGCCATGCTCAAGATCATCAAAGAGCATGGGAAAAAGTGACGGCCCGGTCGTCGCGTTGCGATGACCCAACGCCGCAGCGAGGTGTCCCTGCCTTCAAACGTCCCGGGTTCCATTTATCCGTGTTCATCCGTGTTCATCCGTGGTTAAATTTCTCACGTGCTGCCGCACAAACAAATTGAAAGTCGTTTGCAGCAAGCCGTCCGCGCGGTATTGCCGGGCTTGCCGGACGCAGAAGTCGCGAGCGTGCTCGTACGCCCCTGCCCGGACCCGAAGTTCGGCGATTACCAAAGCAACGCGCTGATGTCGCTGGCCAAGGCGCGGAAAATGAATCCGCGGCAACTGGCGGCGGATGTCCTGGCGAAACTCGATCTCGCTGACTGGTGCGAAAAGGTGGAGATCGCGGGCGCCGGCTTTTTGAACTTCCGGCTGAAGGATTCGGCCCTGGCAAATGCTTTGGAGTCGGCCGCGCGCGGCGAGCATCTGTTTTTCGACAAAACCGCAGCGCCTCGGACCATCGTCGTTGACTTCAGCTCGCCCAACGTGGCCAAGCCGATGCATGTGGGCCACATTCGCTCCACGATCCTCGGAGACAGCCTGGCGCGCACGTTCCGCCTCCTTGGACATCATGTCGTCACCGACAACCACATCGGCGACTGGGGCACGCAGTTCGGGATGCTGATCGTGGGCTGGAAGACGTTGCTCGACCGCGCCGCGTTGGAGCGCGAGCCGCTCGCGGAGATGGAGCGCATTTACAAGGCGATCAGCGCGAAGTGCGATCCGGAGAAACCCGGTTACGACGCGGCCACGCATGAATCGGCGCGGCGCGAGCTGGTGAAACTGCAGCAAGGCGACCCGGAAAATCTCGGCATTTGGCGGGAGATGATTCGGCTGTCGCAGAAACAGTTCGACGAAATCTACGGGCGGCTGGGCGTGAAGTTTGATCAAGCTCTTGGGGAAAGCCACTACAATTCGCGCTTGCAGCGGGTTGTGGAGGACCTGATGGCCAAAGGGATCGCGCGGGAAAGCGAAGGCGCGAAGTGCGTGTTCAGCGATGGTTCGGTGCCACCGAAAGAAGATCCGTTCCTGAACCATCGCGACGGCGAGTGGCAGCCCAATCCGCAATTGATCCAGAAAAGCGACGGCGGGTTCAATTACGCCACGACGGATTTGGCAACGATTGCCTATCGCCTGGAAACCTGGCATCCGCAGGAAATCATCTACATCACTGACGGCCGCCAGCAGCTCCATTTCCAGCAACTCTTCGCGACATTCCGCCGCTGGCATCCCGAGCTGGCCAACAACGTGAAGCTGTCCCATGTCTGGTTCGGCTCCATTCTCGGCGAAAACGGGAAGCCGTTAAAGACCCGTTCCGGCGAAAACGTGAAACTGGCGGAACTTCTCGACGAAGCAGAGGAGCGCGCTTTGAAAGCGGTCTCTGAAAAAAATCCCGACCTGCCCGAAGCGCAGCGCCGGGAGATCGCGCGCGCCGTCGGCATCGGCGCCGTCAAATACAGCGATTTGCTGCCGAATCGCCAGAGCGATTACGTGTTCAGTTGGGACAAG
>CAZFOA010000261.1:0-3387 GCA_964520205.1 uncultured Verrucomicrobiota bacterium
TCGGCGAGCGCCAAGAACACGGATGAAGGGTCGGCGGCGGTCAACTTCCTCAAATCCGGGCTGAAACCCAATCAGATCGGACAGTTGGTGACGCAGGACGGCCAGATCAATGCCATCCTCGTTTGTTCCATTCCCTGGGATAGTCCGTTTCCCTCGACCGCGCCGATCACCGGTGCGCTGGCGCCGGCAACGCCTCCCGTCCTGAACCCCTGGCATTATATTTCCACGAATCCAACGAACAACACGACCTCCTACGACCTGTGGGTGGACCTTTACCTTGGCGGAAGGACCAACCGCATCAGCAACTGGAGCAAAAACCCGCAGGTGTATTAGGCGGATTTCAAAGATTATGAAAAACTCAGACTTCGGTTCTCCACGATCACGCCGGGCGTTCACGCTCATCGAAATGCTGGTGGTCATCGCGATCATCGCCATTCTGGCCGCGCTGCTCCTGCCGGCCATCACCAGGGCCAAAGTCCATGCGAAAGTCGTCCAGGCCCAGATGGAAATCAAGGAGATCGAGCAGGCCATCAATTCCTATTACTCGGCCTACAGCCGCTACCCGGTTTCCAGCGCGGCTATGAATGCGGCAACTGCCGTCCAGGAGGATTTCACCTATGGAACCATCAATGTGCCGAATGCCACGTTCTCGATTCTCAATCCGCCCAATGTCACGACCAACGCAAACAACGCCGAAGTGATGGCCATTCTCATGGACCTGCCCAATTATCCCAACGGCGTGCCGACCGTGAACGCGAACCACGTCAAGAACCCGCAACTGATCAAATTCCTCCCGGCCAAGTTGTCGGGTTACGACCCCACCATTGCGGGCAACCCGCCGCTTCCGGGCGTCGATAACACCGGCGTCTATCGCGATCCCTGGGGCAATCCCTATATCATCTCCATGGATTTGAACTACGACGACAAATGCTGGGACGCGCTTTACAGGTCCAACTCCGTTTCCGGCCTGAATCCCCCGAGCGGCTACAACGGTCTGAACGACAGCACGGACACGACGGCTCCTTATGACCATTTCGCCTACAACGGCGGTGTCATGGTCTGGTCCGCGGGGCCGGACCGGCAGAGCGATGCAGCCACCAAGGCCAATATGCCGCCGAATAAAGACAATGTGTTGAGTTGGAAATAGGGGTTATGACATCTCCCGATCTCAGAACTCATCTTACAAATGGTGTTGGCAGGACGCGTCACTCCGTGCGCGCCGCCTCCGAACACTGAAATTGCCGATGATTGCAAAGCCTGAATCCAACCGCGGCGCGCACGGAGCGACGCGCCCCGCCATTTGTGACATGGGTTTGAGAATTCGTCCCGACCATCCCGGAACGGGTGGGGGCAGGCCCCTGTCCCGGCGAAGCAGTCCCGCGTTTACGCTGATCGAGATGATGGTGGTGATTGTCATCATCGGTCTGCTCGCCGCGCTGTCCGCGCCGATGTTGAAGAACTTTCGTCAGGGCGACACTTCGCTGGCGGCCACCCGCCAGATGCTTGATGCCCTGGCGCGCGCCCGGCAACTGGCCATCAGCCAGCGCACCACCGTCTATATGGTGTTTGTGCCCACCAATTATTGGAACGATCCGGCGTACCTGGGCAACGTCGGCAGAACATTCGCGGACCAGCTCGCCGCCACCAATTTGGCCGACAGAATACTGACCTCCTACAGTTTCGTCGCCATGCGCAACGTGGGAGATCAACCCGGACAGGGCACGCCCCGTTATTTGTCCACGTGGCAGACGTTGCCGGACGGCATGTTCCTGGCCCAGGACAAGTTCACTCTTTCTCCCGCCTCAAACTTTTACCTCACCAACCTATATACGCTGAGCGGGTTCAAGGTTTTCGGTTTTAATGTGACCACGAACATTCCTTTTCCGCTCGCCGAAACGACGCCTCTGAATGCGCCGCCGCCTCCCGCCGGTCCATACCCCTTGCTCCCGTATGTTGCCTTCAACTATTTGGGGCAGTTGACGACCGAACAATTGACGCCCCTGCCGTCGTCGCAGGACGAATTCATCCCGCTGGCGCAGGGTGTTGTCTCGGTTCCAAGGGACCTATACAAGCTGCCGATCCTCCTGTCTCCGGGTGCGGTAACCGTGCAGGAATCGCCTCCCGGCAACAGCACGAACGGCTATAATCTAATCCATGTCGATGCGACCACCGGCCGCGCCCGGGTGGAACACCGCGAAATTAAATGAGAACGGGAAAAATCATGTTTGGCGGCTTGCGCTCGAAAGATCAGTTCGCCCATCCCGAAAAAGGCGGGGCGAGATTTTCCATGGACCGCGTAGCGAAGATTGTCAACCTGCTTTGGCGCCAGCTTTTTGGTGGGACGAGGCTGCCGATGAGCCGGCTCGCGAGGACGCTCGCCCCACCAAAAACTACAAAAGGTACCACTACCTGGCGCCGACTGCCAGTCGGCGATACGGCAGACTGTCAGTCTGCGCTACAAGTCCAATCCGCCTTCACCATGATCGAAATCGCGCTCTGCCTGGCGATCATCGGGTTCGCGCTGGTGGCCATCATCGGCGTGTTGCCCACCGGCCTGGGCGTGCAGAAGGATAATCGCGAAGAAACCATCATCAACCAGGATGCCGCCGTCTGGATGGATGCCATCCGCAACGGCGCGCAGGGCTATAACGACCTGACCAATTACGTCACCAGCATCACCGTTTATTGGACCCAGTACAAATCCGACGGCACCCTGGACAAGAGCAACCAGGATGCCTACTCGCTCACCAGTTCGACAGTCACCAGCGTGTCGCCCACGCCGTTCTGTCCGCTGACCAATGGCGCCCGGATCATCGGCTTGTTGAGCACGCCGCGGATCACTCCCTTTGGCACCGGCGGTTTTCAAAGCAACTACGTCGTGGCCGTCGTCCGGTCCATGAGCGGTTCGGCGGTGGAAAAATTCCCGCAAGACAACGCGACGGTCCTGGAAGGCTCCTTCAGCTACCGGCTGATTTCTGAGATCGTCGGCTACACGGTAACCAACGCTGCCGTGATCATGAACAACATCGTGCCTCTCCCATTGGACCCGGCATCCATCGATCTCGTCAACACAGTTGGCCTGACGCCTCAACAGATCGCCGACCGCGTCAAGAACGCCCGTTTCGCCTCGAATCTCTGGGGTGCGGCGCACGACATGCGGCTCACGTTCCGCTGGCCGGTATTGCCGAACGGCGACGCTGGCAACGGACGCCAAACCTTCCGGGTGTTGACCGGAGGAACTTTGGTGGCGACCAACGACCCTGTCATCGCGAGCCTGAACCCGGGCGTGATCCAGCCGCTCTATTTCTTTCAACCCTCAACTTACGTCAAGGCGCCATGAAGATGGGGATGCATATGGCAATTTTTGATCTGCGATTTTTGTTGGAG
>CAZFOA010000261.1:3487-4605 GCA_964520205.1 uncultured Verrucomicrobiota bacterium
TCCGCAACGCTCGCGCCTTTTCGCTGATTGAAATCATGGTGGTGATGGCGCTGCTCTCGGTGATCGTGCTGGGGTTGATGGCCATGTTCAACCAGACGCAGCGCGCCTTCCGCCTCGGCATGTCGCAGACGGACATCCTCGAATCCGGCCGCATGGCCACGGACCAGATCGCCCGCGAACTCAGGCAGATCACGCCGACTTATGCCTGCTGGACAAATGACAATGGCAACGGCGTATCTTTGCCCACGCCGAATTTCGAGGCGGTGGTGACCAATTATTTTACCCAGCCGCTCCCCGGCAGCGGCGCCCTGCGCACCAACGTCATGAGCGATATATTTTTCATCACCCGCCAGAACCAGACCTGGACGGGCATCGGCTATTTCGTGCGCTCCAACCTCGATGGCGGCGACGCAGTCGCGCCGGTCGGGACGCTTTACCGGTTTGAAACCAACGACACCGTCGCGCAATTCGATCAGAACCCCGGCGGAATGTTTGCGGCTTACGATTTGGCCCGCAACAACGGGACGAACAGCGGTTACCGAATCAGCAAGATCCTCGATGGCGTGGTCAGTTTCCGGATCCGTCCCTCGGATCCCGCCGGCTGGGTGCTTCCGCACAATCCGATGTATTCCACAAACCTGCCGGATACCCTGACGAATTTGCCGGCATACGTCTCCTCCGCCCTGATTGTGGACCTCAATAGCGTTTACGGCGTTTTTGGCTCGGGCGAGATTACGCGCTACCTTTTTTACAGCAACGCTGTTCCCGCCGCCGTCGAGTTGGAGATCGGGATTTTGGAGCAGCATTATTACGAGCGTTACCGGTCCATTCCGGTTTACACGGCGCAAACCAATTTTCTGTCCGGCCTGGCCGGCCACGAGCACCTGTTCCGCCAGCGCGTCGTCGTCCGCAACGTCGATCTCACGGCTTACCAATACCAATGAAGCTGATTTCCCACGCCCAGACGCCAAGCCCCCGAAGCGAGTCAAAATATGATTTTCGTTGGCGAATCCTCACGTCGGCTCCTGCGAGAAAGGCCTCGCGCCATTCCCGCCAGCAGGGCGTGGCCCTGATCATCACGCTCATCATGCTGGCCGTCATCACTTTCATGGCGGTCA
>CAZFOA010000262.1:0-4597 GCA_964520205.1 uncultured Verrucomicrobiota bacterium
CGAAGGACAGTATCAGTTGTAATCAGTTCGTCAATCATCGATTTTCGCAATCTTTGAATGCCCACATCGTTTAGAATCGCGTGGGAAACGCAAGCCAGAATCTGTTTGGCGCCTTTCTTCTTGAGCAACGCCGCGGCGGACGTCAACGTTCCTGCCGTTTCCGTCAGATCGTCCACCAATAAAACATTTTTGCCGCGAATTTCGCCGATGACGGCCATGGATTCCACCTCGGTCGCGCTCTTGCGGCGTTTGGCGACGATGGCGAGGCCGCTTGCAAGCGTTTGCGAATAGGCATGCGCCATCTTCAACCCGCCCACATCCGGGCTGACCACCACCAGGTCCGTCAACCGCTTTTTCTTCAGATACTCATACATCACCGGCGCGGCGTAGAGATGGTCCACCGGAATGTCAAAAAACCCCTGAATCTGCTGGGCAT
Organism: uncultured Verrucomicrobiota bacterium; assembly: GCA_964520205.1. Classification (GTDB taxonomy): domain Bacteria; phylum Verrucomicrobiota; class Verrucomicrobiia; order Limisphaerales; family BOG-1460; genus CAZFOA01. Next base: position 437 of record CAZFOA010000262.1, read on the forward strand.
GCAGGTCCATGGTGAGGATGCGGTTGGCGCCGGCGGCGATGAGCAGGTTGGCGATGAGCTTGGCGGTGATCGGCACGCGCGGCTGGTCCTTGCGATCCTGCCGTGCGTAGCCGTAAAACGGCAGCACCGTCGTGATGCGCGCCGCGCTGGCCCGCCGCAGCGCATCCATCATGATGAACAGCTCCATCAGATTGTGGTTCGTCGGCGGCGACGTCGGCTGGATAATGAACACGTCTTCGCCGCGGACATTTTCCTCGATCTTCACGAACGTCTCGCCATCCGGGAACGGCTGGACCGAGCATTTGCCCAGTTCCATGTCGATGGAAGCGCAGATGGCGCGGGCCAAGGGCGGATTGGCTGTACCGCTAAAGATTTTCACGCTACGTCTGGTTTGTTTGGTTAAAACACAAAGCCACCCACACCGGTGGAGAAAAAGCGATCCGGACTGTAACAGTCAACCACCCGGGTGCAAGCGGAATATGGTGCAACTCCAAACCGAATCCGGACGCTGCCCGCTCATCGGCAGTGTCTTAATCTGACCGGAGCGCGGAGCATTGCTCCGCGTGGACCCGATGCATATCCTGGCGGAGCAATGCTCCGCGCTCCGAGATCTCCATATTCTGCCACTGCCCGCTCATCTCGCCGCTTGCCAAGCATGGCTCGGGTTTGTTTAATGCCGCGGTGCTGCATCAGCAAACCCTCAATCGGCCGGCCAGTTACTCCGGAGTCGGCCTGCATAGCGGCAACCGGGTGACGATGGTCATTTTGCCCGCGTTGCCGAATACCGGCATCCGCTTCCGGCGCGTGGATTTGGAAGGCAAACCGGAAATCGAAGCCCGCGTGGAAAATGTGGTGGAGAACAACCGCTCGACCACGCTGGCCAAAGGGAACACGCGGGTCCACACCGTCGAACACGTGCTGGCTGCCTTGGCGGGTTACGGGATCGACAACGCGATCATTGAACTGGACGCGAACGAACCTCCCATCGGCGACGGCAGTTCGCGTGAATTCTGCAAGATGATCCAGGCGGCGGGGATCGTGGCGCTGACCGAGAAGTGCGAACCTTACCGGGTGACCGAGCCGGTGGAATTGCAGGTGGGTGACACGGAGATGGTCCTGTTTCCGGACGACGCTTTCAAAATCAGTTGCACCAGCACCGACAAGCAAGGGCGGTTCACCCAGTTTTACAGCGTTGAACTGACTCCGAAGAGCTGGGAGAAGGAACTGGCCCATGCCCGGACATTTTGTTTCTTCGAGGAGATCGAATATCTGATCCGGAACGGATTGATCAAAGGCGGCAGCCTCGAAAACGCCGTGGTCATCCGGGATGATGCCGTTCTGACCACAGAACCGTTGCGCTATCCGGAGGAATTCGTCCGGCACAAGATGCTCGACATTGTGGGGGATCTGTCCCTTCTCGGGCGGCCGTTGCGGGGCCATTTGATCGCGGTCAAGCCCAATCATGCCGCGAACTGCGAACTGGCCCGCCTGATCAACGCCCAAATGCGCAAACCGCTCGTCGCCGCCCAGACTTTCGGACCACCGCCTGCCGCCGCTTCCGAGAACGGCGGCGGATTGGCCGAGGCGCCCGGGGAAGCGGCCGCACCCGGCGGCGCGATGGACATCAGACAGGTGATGCAAATCCTGCCGCACCGGTATCCCTTCCTGATGGTGGACCAGGTGACGAAGATCGAGGGGAATTTTATCACGGCCATCAAGATGGTCACCATCAACGAAAACTATTTTCAGGGACACTTTCCCAGCCAGCCGATCATGCCGGGCGTGCTGCAGTTGGAGGCCATCGCGCAGGTCGCCGGAATCCTGATGATCAAGACCGCGGAGAAAGCCAAGCAGCTTGCGTATTTCATTTCAGCCGAGGACGTGAAATGGCGCAAACCGGTTTTGCCCGGAAGTGTCCTGGTGATTGAGGTCGAGCTGACGAGAATTCGCGGCAAGATCGGCAAGGCCAAAGGGGTATGCAAAGTGCGCGGCGAGGTGGTCAGCGAGGCGACAGTCACGTTCATGCTCGGCGACCAGTGAATTTCCCCACCCCAACCAGAGCGGCGTTGGCGGCTGGAAGCGCCCATTGTAAATCTCATACGACATGATCCATCCTACCGCCATCCTTCATCCCCAGGCCCGGATCGACGAGGGCTGCGACATCGGGCCGTATTGCGTCATCGGCGAAAATGTGGTGCTGGGGCCGCGCTGCCGCCTGCATTCGCACGTGGTTATCGACGGCCACACCCGGCTGGGGCGCGAGAATGAAATCTACCCGTTCGCCAGCATCGGCCTCAAAACCCAGGATTTGAAATGGAACGGCGGCGTCACCCGCACGGAAATCGGCGACCGAAATACCATCCGGGAATACGTCACCATCCATAGCGCGACGGGCGACGGTGAGGTGACGATCGTGGGTTGCGACAACCATATCCTGGCTTACTCCCACATCGCGCACAACGTCCGGCTCGGCAACCACATCATCATGTCCAACGTGGCGACGCTCGCCGGCCATGTCATCGTCGAGGACTACGCGGTCATCGGGGGATTGACGGCGGTGCATCAGTTCAGCCGCATCGGACAGATGGCGATGACCGGCGGCTGTTCCAAGATCGTCCGGGACGTGCCGCCGTTCATGCTGGCGGATGGGAACCCTGCGGAAACGCGGATGGTCAACAAAGTCGGCCTCGAGCGCAACGGCGTTTCCGAAGAGGCCCAGTCGGCATTGCGGCAGGCATACAAAATTCTTTTCCGTGAAGGACTGACGATTCCGAATGCGCTGGCAAAACTCGAACAGGATTCGCCGAAACTTCCGGAAATCCAATACCTCATCAATTTCGTCCGCACCAGCGAGCGGGGGATTACCAAGTAGCCGGGTCCAAAAGCTTCCGGCACGACTCCATATTTCAATTGCCCGCGCAAGCTTTATGGGTGTTAGGCGGTATTTTAAAAGACAAATGGAATGAGCCTTTTGGTTCGCTTCATATAGTCACGGTATCGCCCGCCAAATGCTTGAACCAAGGCTTCTTCCTCGACATGGATGCGCCACAAATAAACACCAACACATGGCACGACCATCACCAATAACGAAGCCAGATTGCCGATGCATAAACTAAAACCAAGAAGCATCGCCAAGCCACCGGTATAACTGGGATGCCGGATGAAGCGATAAGGGCCCGACTCAATTAACTGGTGGTCGGCGGCAATGGCGACGTTGACGGTGAAATAGCGTCCGAGATAAATGATCGAGTACCAGCGAAGGATCAGACCTGACGCAAAAAGGCAGAAACCCGCAATATAGAACTGGCTCCGCCACGGAAGCGCCCAGGCCCGCAAATGAAAACTCAGAAAAACAGCAATCCCGCCGCTTGCCAAAATCACCATCCAAATCAGACGGATCGAGTTGCGATCCTTGGAGATGGCATTTGATTTGGAATGTTTCAGCAGGTTCAGGCAGAGTTCAGAGAGACCCCAAACTGGACCTAGAATATAGAGCGATGGAAGTGTCATATCGTCTTGCCGCCTAGAACTTATGGCTGACGGGCCAAAGTCGGCCGTGGGTTAGAGAGTTGATTCGGCGGTGGGGTTGCCGTTCATTGGGAACGCGGGTTGCCCGGATGGGAACACAGACGTCCCACTCGGCTTTTTGTGATCGAGCAGCTGTCTCGGAGGATTTCACAGTGATCTTTGTCTCAACAGCCTATTGTTAGTCTTTCTGGTCTCCATGGAAAACTCTCTTGAAAAACTTGATCAACAGCATGGCTGCGTGTCCTACCATCCAAACAACCGCAGCATATACACAGAGTGCTGCCACCACAACGCCGACAGCTGTGAAATACCACCGAGCGACAGACCAGTCGCCAGTCAAGGCCGACACGAAAAGGGCAAACGGTCCAGAAACACCGACGCTCCAAACAAGAATCTTGTATTGAGCCTGCTGCCAACGTGGATCCTCTTCCCACATAACCAAACCTTTTAACTCAATGTCGCAGTCCTTGCAGCCAAAAAAGAGCGCCAAAATCGCCGGCTAAGGGCCAAAAATCGTCCTGGAATCTCTCGAACCCGTTCCCGACGCGTCAGTTGTTTAGGCGACAGTCGATTTTAGGATGATCCGACAAGTTCTGGCTCCAGATGTCAGGGACGGTTCAATGAGAAATGGGA
>CAZFOA010000263.1:0-4559 GCA_964520205.1 uncultured Verrucomicrobiota bacterium
GGGGGGAAGTCCAATTTGGTTGATTTCAAGGACGAGGTTGAACACCGTGAGAGGAAGCAGTGGTTAGAATTCGTGTCATCGTCTAGCACTCAAAACCATGTCGCGCCTTAGACGATTCAAGTATTCCCTCTTTTCGGGCTACTCCTTGCTGGGCGCCACAGTTGTTTACTCCCTGGCCTCGGTGCCGGTGGCGCTGCACTATCTCCCACGAGTGGAATTCGGTTTGTGGGCGCTGGTGATGCAGATCTCGCAATATCTGCAATTGATCGATCTTGGAATGTCCGTGTCTATTGCGCGGATTCTGATCGACCACAAAGACCGTCCGGCGGAAGGCACTTACGGAGCGGTCATCAAGACCGGCATGCTCGTGCTGGCCGTGCAGGGGGCCGTCATTGCCGTGGCCGGGTCGGCGCTGAGTTTCTGGCTCCCCGCCTTGTTCAATTTGCCCGCCGTGAACTGGCACGATTTCCGGATTCTCGTGGCGGCTCAATGCGTGGTGCTTGGCGTCCTGTTCACCGGGAGGATGCCCCGGTATTTGCTGGAAGCGCACCAGCGTTATGATGCGGCCAACTATTCCCAGGTCGGCGCCCTGATCGCCAATTTTGGCGTGATGTGGTGGAGCTTCGCGCGGGGGTGGGGTCTCTACAGTTTTTTGGCCGGCTATCTGGCGTTTCAGGTGGTGGGCGTCGCCTGGTCCTGGGTGGCGGCGGCGAAGTTGGGGTTTTTCCCGCCCGCCGGCGCCTGGGGACGCGTGAATGGGAAAACGTTTCATGAATTGTTCGCCTACGGCAAGGAAGTGTTCCTGCTGAACGTTGGGCAGCAGCTCGTGAGCGCCAGCCAAATCATGGTCATCACCCGCGCGATGGGCCCGGATGCAGCCGCCGTCTGGAGCATTGCGACCAAGCCATTTCAGCTGGCGCAACAGGTGGTATTCAAGCTCCTGGATTTTTCCTCGTCGGCCTTTGCCGAAATGATGGTGCGGCAGGAGCGGGAGCGATTGCTGGCCCGGTTCCGGGATCTCCTGATGGTGACGGCTTCGCTCGCGGTCTGGGCGGGCCTGACGGTTGCCCTGTGCAACCAGGACTTTCTGGTATATTGGACGAAGGGACGCATCGCCTGGAACAACTCGAGCAACTGGCTCATGGCGCTGGTTGTCGTCGTCTATGCGACGACCCGTTGCGGCATCGGTTTCATCGGGATCACCAAGCAAATCTTTGCCATGAAATACATCTACCTGTTCGAGGGGCTCGCCTTCGTCGCATCGAGTTTGCTGGTCGCACCGGCGTGGGGGCTGAACGGGATCATCATGAGTGCCCTGCTGACGGACGTTTTGTTCAGCGGTGTCTATGGCATCTGGCGGACGAAACGCTATTTCCAAGTCGATGGGAGGCTTGTTTTGGGCTGGCTATTCCGGCCCATCCTCTACCTGGTCTCGTTCGGCTTGACCCTGGGTTTGCTCTGGTGGGCCGGCCTTGCGTGGCATCCGCTATGGCGATTGACTCTGGACGCAACTGCCGCGTTGATCGTTGGCTTCGGACTCTTTTGGCAAATTGGGTTGCTTCCCCATCTGCGTGCCGAAGCCAGGACTGTTCTGAGCAAATTCTTTGGCCGCCTGCGGCCCTTCTTCAGTCAGGCTGAGGATCCGAAAATGAAAGTGTGATTCTCGCCATCCTGTGACACCAATTTGTAACCGTGCGCCCGAAGCTTGAGTATGGCCCGAATGGTCTGGCTTCGACGGTAGCCGGGCAGAAGCGCATGATGAAACTCGACGCAGATCTGGCCTATCGGAAGCCGGCGCTTCAACAGATCATCGATGACTTCGTATTCACTTCCTTCGATATCCATTTTGAGCAGGTCAATATGGTCGTGCCCGTTCTGCTGCATTAACGACTGCAGGTCCGTGCAGGGAACCTCAATCGTCGCCGAGTCGTCGTTTCGTGGGAACCACGAATCTTCACCCGGCTGCGGCGGTGTCATCTTCAGTTTGCCTTTGCGAGCTGTCAGTGCGACCGGGAAATAGTGAAACTGGGGAATTTGGTTTTCTGGCAGGGCCATTGTTTTCGCTCCGGTTGGAGACGGATCGTAGAGCACAATGTCGCAGCCAAAGTGTTTGACGAGTTCGTGTTCGAAAGAAATGTCGCTGCCGATGCCTCCGCAATAAACGATGCTCTTTGGGATCAGGCCGGCCGGGTGGATTGTCCATGGGCAAATCGAGCCGGGCGCACAGAGCGTCACCAGGTTGAAACGACGGTCGAGCAGGAGCGCGTAAAACAGTCGATAGCGTAAATCCCGGAATCCTTTTGTTAGTTTCAGCATAAAACGGTTCATGGGGACAAGTGCGGAGGGCTTCCTGCCAGCCCGAGCCCCTGCAATTGCGCAATAAACTCCTGTTCGAAGTGCTCAAATGAAAGCTGCCGGCTCAAGTCGCCAACCAACGGTTGCCGACCCACGCTTACCCGTTCCCAGCATTTCAATATGGCTTCGGCCGTTGCGGCGGGATCTCGGATGGGGACGACTTCGCCGTTGATGCCTGGCTGGACGAAGTCATTCGCACCGCAGTGCGGAGTGAGCACCGCCTGGAGGCCGCAGGCCAGGGCTTCCAAGGCCGTGCGCACCAGGCCTTCTTCCAGCGACGGCAGCACGAACACGTCGGCGCCGCGCAACCTCTCGACCAGTTGCGGATGGGGCAGGGCGGGGGACCATTCGATCGGCAGGTCAGCGTAACGCGCGAGGATGGGGCGGACGTCGTTGCGGATGTCCCGGGTGAGCAGCAATCGCGCGGACGGGTGCTGCCGGCGCAGAAGGCGGAAGGCTTCGAGCAGGTAAGGCGTGCCTTTGCGCAGTGAAAGGCTGCCGGTGTTGATGATAGTGAGTGGACGATCCTTGGGGCGTGGAGCCGCCGCCGGTTGAAATACAGAAAGATTGACAGGGTAAACGTTCTTGAGAATCTGCTCCGGTTTGAAGCCGCGTGCCAGGAATGAGTTCGTGACGTAGGAACTGGGGGAGAGCACGTAATCCGTGTCAGCCAGCATGGCGCGGGAGCGCTCGTACCAGTGGCGGGCCACCGGCGGGAAGGGGCAGTTCCAACGGCGGTGTTCTTCCGTCAGAATCTCCCAGAATTGATCGATATGTGAATTGCCGGCATCCACGAAGGTCTTGCCTCCGTGGCCGCGGACGAACTTGAAGCACTCGTTGGCATAACCGTAGCTGGAGATGATGTGGTCGCCGGGCTGGAGTTGTTTGAGCACCCAGCGATCGAACCAGGGCAACAGCCGGAAGCGAAAGGACTCCGCCCGGAATGGATTGAGGGTGCGGACCGCGGCATAGCTGCAAAGGCCGATCCACGGATTCAGCCGGGTTCGCTCCGGCGGCACTCCGGGCGTTCCGCGCCGTGTGCCCAAGGCAAGGAAGCGCAGCGCTCCGTGGCGCTCCAAAGCCCGGGCATGGTCATCGCAAACGGAACGGGCCGGCGTGGCCACAACGAACCGTCCGCGGCTGGAGGAATCCGCAGACATTCAGTCGCGTTCCCAGGCTTCGGTGATGCCCGCGCTCTGCTTGAAGCGCAGCCCGGCGCCGCGCAGGATCTCGCGGCAGCGCTCCACTTTATCCGCGCCAATCGCCCATTCGTGCAACTCCACAATGACAACCCGGTATCGCTTCAGGACTTCTTCAGCGCCTTTGAAAGCTTCGAGTTCGGCGCCCTCGATGTCCATGATCAACGCCGTGAACGGTCCGTACCGGGCATCCAGTTCCTGGAGCGATCTCCCCGGCACGCGCACCGGGCGATTGCTCTCACGGAGGGCCGTGCCGCCGACGATGTACACCGGATGCAGATAAAAAGTGACGTCCGGCTGGTTGCTCAACGCGCAGTTTTCGACCAAAAAACCGCACTGGTTGATTTGGCGATTCCGATGGATCGCAGGAATGCACAAGGGATTGCCTTCAACCACCACATGGCGCCGGTTGTCGCGCAGCAGCTTGTTGGTGACGCAGGAAACAATCCCAAGACACGCGCCCGCTTCCAGCACCCCGTCCTCGGCTCGAATGAAATGGCGAATCAATCCGCGTTCCTCGGCCTCGTAGGAATTGTCCAGAAAACAAGCGCGATAAGCCACGGAAGTCAAGTGCCTGGGAATTTCAAATTCGCATCCGTCGGCGCGAAAACGACGGACGATGCGATCAAAATAGAGTCCCCGGAGAAAATCGATGACATTGTGTTTAAACTTGCCCGCCAGCGATCCGAGCGGCTTGCGGATCGGGCTTGGCAGATAGCTGCGGGCGAGATTTCGAATCGGTGCTTCCATGCGGTTTAAGGTGCAGGATAGGAGAAACCGGTTCCGGCTTCAAGCGGCACTTGACGCGGCGTTCCTGCGGCGAGCCCGGTGACGGAACGGAGTCAACCCTATGGATTCCAGCCGCCGGGGACTTTTCACTGGCAGCCGGCGCTGGGGTTGACCCGCTTTGAATTTGAACCGAGGATGCATTTCCTTCCTCGGCGGTTGAGCCGGGGTGCGATTAAAAGTGGGTGCGGCCGCGGGAACCGGAATGCTGCATTTGGG
>CAZFOA010000264.1:0-4546 GCA_964520205.1 uncultured Verrucomicrobiota bacterium
TTGGTGCGGGCGATGCGTCCGGATTGCTCGAGCCCGCGCAAGACGCGTTGCAGCTCCTGCTGGCGCTGGGGCGGCAGCCGGAGGTGCCGGAGCAGTTCCGGCACGTTGGCCGGCGCATAATCTTTGCGGCCCAGTAATTGTAAAATTTGCTCTTCCATAAATTGAAACCGTTCTTGAATTAAACCACAGATGAACACGGATGAACACAGATTTAGAGCGGTCATCCGGGGGCAGAAACAGCTCAATCATCAACCCCGGAAAAGGTGGGGCGAGCGTCCTCGCGAGCCGCGCTCTTCCGGCCGGGACAATCGCTGTCAGGCGTTCATTCGCGGCATTTCTTCCGCATGGAGACGGTCCGGCCCATTCGGCGTTGCCTTTCTTCCTCTCGTTTCTGGCATGTATCTGGCTGGAAACCGGCCAATGGATTCAAAAGAATGGGATTCTGTGACCGGGACGAAGCTGGTGACTTTCATCATCGGCACCGGGCTTTTTTTTGTGCTTCTGTTCTGCTCCGAACCCGGGTTCATCTTCATGGTGGATCACGCCAATCTGCTGTTCCATGAGGCGGGACATCCGATCGTCGGAATGTTCAGTGAACGCCTGGAGACGTATGGCGGCACGATGGGCCAGCTGGCCTTTCCGTGCGTTTTGGCGGTCAGCTTCTGGCGAAAGGGGCAGACGATTTCCGTGGCGGCCTCAGCGATTTGGTTCTTTGAGAACTGGCTGAACATCGGCCGTTACATGGCCGACGCGCGGGCGCTCGAATTGCCCCTGTTGGGCGGCGGTGACCATGACTGGAACACAATTTTCACGCGCTGGAACGTATTGCAATATGACGTCCGGATCGCCGCGGTGGTAAAAGCAATCGGCTGGATCGGGATGCTGGCCGCCTGCGCCTGGATCTTCTGGCGGGCCTGGCAGGATCGGCAGCGTCCGCAGCCGACCGGCGAGGTCTGAATTCCGGCCCGCCTCCGCCCAATTGCTGGCGCGGCCGATCAAAGAGGCGACCGCGATTTCCCCTTTCAAACCGGATTCCGGCTTTTCAGACCCGGCAGCGGCCAGACTTGACGCAGCTTGCCGGAGGCGTTCAGGTAAACCTGGATCAACCACCGGCGCCGACGCAACAGTTCCTCGCGCAAACGCCGGATCGATCCGGCGCCCGTTTTCCGGTCCACGATGAATTGATCCAGCGCCGCCAGCAGGACCTCGGCGTCCTGGATATCGCCCATCATGGACTGATAGCCGCGCATGGCGCGGCGGGCTTCATCGGTGACGACAGGCAGCAGCGGCGCCAGCGCTTCGATCATGTACCGAAAGCGTTTGAAGGCGATGCGCGTGCGATGGATGGTGACCGTGTCGTCGGCTTTGACGCGGCGGCACAGTTGCGCGACACGCGCAAAGGCCTGGTCGATGGCCCGGAGGGCGGTTTCCCAGGCGCGCGGGCGCGGCGTGCAGCGGCGCAGGCGGCGGATTTCCTTTTCCAGGGCGCCGATGCGCCGGCCCAGCCGCCGGGTCTTGGTGTGCTTGATGGCCCGGCGCGTTTCCCGGGAAAAGCGCGCTTCGCGCTCCAACAGCCAGTCCCGAAACACCCGCGCCGTCGGGAACACCCGCGTCATCTGCTCCACGTAGCCCAACTGGACTTGCGTATCGCGGAGTTGATTCAACGTGTCGAGGTGGTGTTTGAGCGCGCGCCGGGTCTTTTTGACCTCCTTTTCGCGGATAAATGCGCGGAGAAGTTCAAGGGTCGCAAGCAGTCGCCGGGTTTCGACGCGCGAATCGTGAACTGCTTCTTCGGAAAACCGGTCCTGACAGCGTTTCAGTCGTTTCCGGTAACGCCGCCATTGCAGGTGAAGCGAATTGGCCAGATGCCACAGCACGTCGGCAGTCATGGCAGTGCCCGGTTTGGCTCGTTGGACCTTCGTTTGCATCGCTCTGCGCACAAGATGGCGGTATTCCCCGTTGCGTCAAGGCGTCGCGGCCCCGGTAGTGTTACATTTTACAACTTTCGGTGGGGCGAACGTCCTCGCGCCTGCGCCGCCGATCCGCTGCGACGGCGCGTCAGCGCGGCGAGAGCGGCTTCGTCGCCGCGAAGGCGCGAGCCGGCTCCGGCGCGCCGAAGCGTAGCGAAGGCGGCTCGTCAGTAGCCTCGCCCCACCAGAACGTACCACCACCCGGCCCCGGTTCATTTGCGTCGCGGCCCAAACGGTGATGACGCGAGCTTCATCGCCGGGTACTGGGTCCGGCCATTGGTCAGAGTGGGGCGGGGTGTCTCCTCCGCGGCGGCAAGCGCCATGAATTCAGTCTGGCTCCGGTGCCGTTTCCGGCCTTTCGCCAGGCTGGGTTTGCGGTACGAGCCGTCCGATTGCAGGAATCGGGCTTTGGTATTGTCGGCCAGGCTGAGGGCCAGGATTTGGCTGATGATCCGCTCGCGCAAATTGCCGTCTTCAATGGGGAAAACGGTTTCAATTCGGCGGAATAAATTGCGGGGCATCCAATCCGCGCTGCCCAAAAACACCTCGGGCTGGCAGGCATTTTCGAAATAATAAATCCGGCTGTGTTCGAGGAACCGGTCCACGATGCTTCGCACGGTGATATTCTCACTCACGCCTTTGATGCCCGGGCGCAGGCAGCAGATGCCGCGCACAATCAGGTCGATCTTCGCCCCGGCCCGGGAGGCGCGGTAAAGCGCCGCGATCATTTCCGGTTCCACCAGCGAATTCATTTTTGCGATGATTCGGGCGGGAAGACCTTTTTCGGCATTCTCCGTTTCGCGGTGGATCAACTGGAGCAGGCGCGGGTGCAGGTCGAATGGCGCCACCAGGAGTTTCTGCATGCGTTGGAACTGGGAAATGCCGGTCAGCAGATTGAACAGATTGGTCGCATCCTCGCCGAATTCCGGCCGGCAGGTGAGCAGGCCCAGGTCGGTGTAAAGCCGCGCCGTGGATGGATTGTAATTGCCCGTGGCCAGGTGCACGTAACGGCGGATGCGCCCGGCTTCGGCGCGCACCACCAGCGCCATTTTTGTGTGAATCTTGAACCCGACGAGACCATAGACGACGTGGACGCCGGCTTCCTCCAGGCGCCGCGCCCATTCGATATTGCTGGCCTCGTCAAATCGCGCGCGCAGTTCCACCACCGCCGTGACCTGCTTGCCGTTGTTCACGGCATTCATCAACGCGCCCACAATTCGCGTGTCGCCACCGGTGCGATACAGGGTTTGTTTGATCGCCAGCACGTAACGGTCCTCGGCGGCCTGTTCCAGAAAACCCACGACGCTGCTGAAGTTTTCGTACGGATGATGCAGCAGGATGTCGCGCTGCCGGATGACGGCGAACAGGTTCTCCTGCTCCCGCAAGGATGGGGCGACCGGCACGACGAACGGAGGATCGCGCAGTTCCGGCGAATGATCGCCGTCGGACAACACCATCAACTGCCCCGGATTCAGGGGGCCGTCGATCAGGTATAAATCCTCTTCCGCGAGACGGAAGGTTTTGAGCAGCGCATGGCGAATCTGTTCCGGCACATCATGATCGATCTCCAATCGCACGGCGTCGCCTTTGCGGCGGTTGTGCAATTCCATTTCAACCGCTTTCAGCAGGTTGCTCGTTTCCTCCTCGTCAATATACAGTTCGCTGTTGCGCGTGATGCGAAAGTGCCAATACCCCAGAATGGTTGTGCCGGGAAACAAATCGGCCAGGTAATAGCCGATCAGCCGGTCGAGATACACGTAATCCTGGCGCGAGTCCGAGCGGGGGAGCCGGACCACGCGCGGCTGGTTGCGCGGGATCTGCACCACGGCCATGTGTTTCAGCGCCTCGCCGTTCTTCGGAAACTCCAGTCGCACGATCAGGTTCAGCGATTTGTTCAGGAGTTGCGGGAAGGGATGCGCCGGATCGATGGCCAGCGGAGTAAGCACCGGACGGACATTTGTCCGGTAATACTCCTCCAGCCGGTTCAAATCGGTTTGATCCAGATCGGCCAGGTCGAGGATGCGGATGCCGTGCTTTGCCAGGGCGGGCCGCAAATCGTTCCGCCAGCATCGATATTGATCGGCAACCAGGCGGCGAATCCGCTTGGCCACCGCCTGGAATGTTTCCGTCGCCGTCAAACCATCCACCGTGCGCTCCACCGCGAGCGTTTCGATTTCCTGCTTCAAGCCGGCGACCCGGACCTCGAAGAATTCATCCAGGTTCGAGCCGGTGATGCAGAAGAATTTCAACCGTTCCAGCAGCGGGTTGTCCGGATCGAGCGCCTCGTCCAGCACGCGCTGGTTGAACTCCAGCCAGCTCAACTCACGACTGATGAAGTGCTGCGGTTTGAATGGCGCGATGTTCACGGCGTTCGACAAAAGAACCGCCAGATTTTGGAGCAGTTCAACGGGTTCACCAAGTTACGAATCCGTGACAATGTATTCACCGGGACCACGGACCCGCCCCATACTGGCAGCGAGCGCGGCCGAACGCGAGGCGATTCCGTGCCGGGCCGGAGGCCGGCGCACTCCGGACGCCGGGGGCGGATCGCGCCATTGGAGTGCGGCCGTCCCGGC
>CAZFOA010000265.1:0-4540 GCA_964520205.1 uncultured Verrucomicrobiota bacterium
CGGGTTCGGGGCCGGCTGAAGACAGGTCCGAGCCAGCGCCGCATCTTCGGCGCGCACAAGGCGTTATTTCTACTTTCCTTTTGTGACTCGGCGAATAAAGTGAACGGATTCATGAACGATATTGACATTGAGCGCTTACAGGGTATTGCGAACCAGTTGCGGATTCATTCGATTGCGGCCACGACTGCGGCCGGCAGCGGACATCCCAGCTCCTGCTGTTCCGCGGCGGACATCGTGGCGGCGTTGTTCTTCGGGCACATGCGTTATCTTCCCAAGGACCCGCATTACTTCAACAACGACCGGTTCATTCTCTCGAAGGGGCATGCGGCGCCGCTGCTGTATGCCGCCTGGGCGGAAACGGGTTTGTTTCCCACCAGCGAATTGCTGAAACTTCGCCAATTCGGCAGCGATCTCGAAGGTCATCCCACGCCCCGGCTGCCGTTTGTGGACGTGGCCACCGGCTCGCTCGGCCAGGGTTTGAGCGTGGGCGCCGGCATGGCGCTGTGCGCGCGGTTGGACGAATTGGACTACAAAACCTACGTGTTGCTCGGGGATGGCGAAATCGCCGAAGGCGCCGTCTGGGAAGCCGCGTCGCTCGCCGGGATCTACCGGCTGAACAACCTGGTGGCCATCGTGGATGTCAACCGTCTCGGCCAAAGCCAGGCGACCGCTTTCGGCTACGATCTGGATGTTTACCGGAAACGCTTCGAGGCCTTCGGCTGGCGCACGGAGGAGATCGACGGCCATGACATGGAGGAAATTCTGGAAGTGCTCGCGGCGGACGGACTCGGCGACAAACCGCTGGTGATCCTGGCCAAGACGCTCAAAGGCGCCGGCATTTCGTTCGTTCAGGACAAGGATGGCTGGCACGGCAAACCGTTGAGCCCGGAAGAAGCGGCGAGAGCGATCGCGGAGCTTCAACCCAAAGCCAAGACCGCTGCCGACGTGAAAATCCCGGCGCCGAATTCATTGCCCGCGCCCAACAACACCGCGCCCGCGGGTTATCCGCCGCCGAGCTACAAGCTGGGCGACTCTGTCGCCAGCCGCGAGGCTTTTGGCAACGCCCTGGTGCGCATTGGTGAGACGGATCCCCGGGTCGTCGCCCTGGATGGGGACACGAAAAACTCCACCTATTCCGACAAGTTTTACAAGAAATTCCCCGCGCGTTTCACCGAATGTTTCATTGCCGAGCAGAACATGGTGGGGGTCGCCACGGGTTTCGCGGCGCGCGGCAAAGTGCCGTTCGCGTCCACCTTCGCCACCTTTTTCACCCGGGCCTTCGACCAGATCCGCGTGGCGGGCATTTCGCAGGCGAACCTGAAACTGGCCGGCTCTCATGTGGGGGTCAGCATCGGCGAAGACGGCCCCTCGCAAATGGGCCTGGAAGACCTCGCCATGATGCGCGCGGTCGCCGGCAGCAAAGTCCTGTATCCGAGCGACGCCGTTTGCACGGAAAAGCTCGTCGAACAAATGGCGCTGACCAAAGGCATTTGTTTCCTGCGCACGTCCCGGCCGAAGACACCGGTCATTTACGGCAATGACGAGGCGTTCCCCATCGGCGGCGCGAAGGTATTGCGCCAATCGGCGAAAGACAAGGCGACCGTCGTGGCGGCGGGCGTGACTTTGTTCGAGGCGTTGAAAGCCGCGGACACGCTGAAAGGCGAAGGCATCGGCATCACGGTCATTGACGCCTACAGCGTGAAACCGCTGGCGAAGGACGTGATCAAAGCGGCGGCGCAAAAGACGAACAACACCGTCATCACCGTCGAGGACCATTATTCCGAAGGCGGGCTGGGCGACGCGGTGGCGGGTGAATTGAGCGTGGAAGGAATCAAGGTTCACAAGCTGGCCGTGATGGAATTGCCCCGATCCGGCAAGGCGGAGCAACTGCTCGCCCATTTCGGCATCGATGCCGCCGCGATTGTCAAAAAGGTCAAAGCGCTCGGGTGACCGGGGGCTTGCGGCCGGGGCGGATCCGATCGGCGGTTGGTCCGCAGCCGCGGTCGATCAAACGGACTGCGACTCGCAAACGCGTCTTATGCAACCGGGAAGAATCTGTTTGTTTCTCCTGGCTTTGAGCGTCGCTTTTTTCCACGCCCCGCTCCGGGCGGAGTCAAACCGGTGCGCCGTTTGCGGCGGAGAATTCGGCGACACGATCTACACCGTCACCGACAAGGTCACCCGCGAGAAACTGGAGATTTGCCACACCTGCCTCACGTGGCCCGACGAGTGTTTCATTTGCGGGCTGCCGGTGAGAAAAGATTACGTCAAGCTGCCCGACGGGCGTTTTCTTTGTGCGCGCGACGCCAAGACGGCGGTGCTGGATGAGGCGGAGGCCAAACGGATTTGCGGCGAGGTCAAAGAGGCCCTGGACCGGTTGTTCTCCCGTTTTCTCACATTCCCCGGCACCAACGTGGACATTGCGGTGGTGGACCGGGTGAACCTGCTGGCGTTCAAGGTTCCGGGGAATGATTTTGATTGTCCCAATCTGCTGGGTTACATCCGGCCCGAAACGAATCAGGGCGCGATCCGATTCGAGATAAGTCTCATGAGCGCTCTGCCGCGGGCGGAGTTCAAGGCGACTTGCGCCCACGAATACACCCACGCCTGGGTTTTTGCCCAAGTGCCTCCGGCGCGAAGAAAGACTCTCGGGCATGACGCGCACGAAGGCTTTTGCGAACTGGTGGCTTACCTGTTGATGGATTCGCAGCAGGAAGAGGAGGAAAAAAGGACGATCCTCGCGAACGCTTACACGCGCGGGCAGATCGATTTGTTCATCGAAGCGGAGAAACGCTACGGATTCAACGACATCGTGGACTGGATGAAATACGGCGTGAGCGCCCAACTGGACAAGGGCGATTTGGGCAAGGTCAGGAACATTGAGTTGCCGCGGACAACTCGTGAGCGGACCCACCCGGTTTTTCTCTATGCTCCTCCGCTCGTGCCCGAACCCGCGCACCTGGTGCTCCGGGGAATCTTGCTCGCCAGCAACCAGCCGCTGGCGCTGATCAACGACCGGCCGCTCGCGGTCGGGGAATCCGGAAAAGTTCGCGTGGGCCAAACCAACGTCCTGGTGCGCTGCCTGGCCATCGCCACCAACTCCGTCCGCGTGGAAATCAGCGGTTCCGGTGAAACACAGGAGCTGTGGCTTGCGCCCCGCCGGTAAACGAGTCCGGCGCCGGTTCAATCATTCGGCACCCAGCCTTGGCCCGGAACATATTCGCGGCTGCCCGAATGAGAGGCGCACCCCGCCCCGGCCAGCACGACCGCCAACAGCACCAAAAGACAAAGTTTTGACATGGGCTGAATTTAATCCAGATTGCCTGCATCGCAAGTCTGCGTGACATTGCAGGCAGAGTTGTATGCCGGAAACGCCATCCTATCTCAAAGGCCAGTTGTTGCTGGATAGCGGCCAGTTGCGCGGCTCTTTTTTCCAGCGCACGGTCGTGCTGATCTGCCAGCACGATGCCGAAGGCGCCTTTGGCCTGGTGCTCAATCGCGCCTCCGACAGCAAAGTCGGCGACATGGTCGTCGCCGACCTGCCGGAGACGCTCAGGGAATGTCCGCTTTACCTGGGCGGTCCGGTGCAGCGGACGGCTCTGAGTTTTTTGCACACCGACTCCTTCATCCCGGAGGCCAATGTCCTGCCGAACTTGAGCCTCGGCCATTCGCTCGATGCCTTGACGGAAATCGGCGAGTCCTTTTCCTCCACCCGCAAGGTGAAGATGTTCGCGGGCTACGCGGGCTGGAGCCCGGGGCAGCTGGAAGACGAGATGAAGCGTGAAGCGTGGCTGACTCACCCCGCCACGATCGCGCTGGTTTTTGAAAGCGATCCGGCTCAGCTCTGGCGCATGATCCTCGAACAAAAAGGATGGAAGTACAAGCTGCTCGCCCGGATGCCGGAGGATTTGTCGAATAATTGACACCGGCCGGCGGTCGGACCGCCGCGGGTTGGGGGAGCGCTGGATAAAATCGAACGATGTCTCCCGAAACCCATCTGCTGGCGAGCTGGATCATTGCGGCAAAAACCACGAAGAATTTGCGGGATTGCCGGCTCGTGACCCTGGCGGGCATTCTCCCGGACGCGGATGGCCTGGGCTTGCTTGTGGATGTCGCCAACCAGGCGCTTGGGCGCAGGCCCACGTTCTACTACCAGAATTACCATCATTTCCTTTTGCACGGCGCGCTCGGCGGAGTTCTGATCGCAGCGGTTTTGGCCGGTTTTGCCCGCCAGCGCTGGCGCGTCGCCTGGCTTGCGCTGCTGGTCTTTCATCTCCATCTCCTGTGTGATTTCGTCGGCTCGCGCGGCCCCTCGCCGACTGACCTCTGGCCCATTTATTATCTCGGTCCGTTCACCCTGAATTCCTGGTGCTGGTACTGGAAAGGCCAATGGCAGTTGGATGGGTGGCAGAATCGGTATCTGTCCGTGGCGTTGTTTTTCTGGGCGCTCTGGCTGGCCACGGAACTCGGCCATTCTTTCGTCGGCGTGTTCAACCGGCGCGCGGACGAAATCTTCGTGGGCGTCCTGCGCAAGTGGCGT